>JAWOJA010000010.1:0-96766 GCA_046484345.1 Kiritimatiellia bacterium | reverse complement strand
TCGGGCATGAGGTAGATAAGCGGCATGTTGAAACAAATCAGTGCACTGAGTGCGCGGCTGGGGTTTTAGCGATCTTCCTCCAGGAACGATACGCGGATGGGCCGGCTTGGTATCGGCAGGATCCGGTTCGCGTTATATCGCTGGAGTATCATGTCTTGTTGCGCTCGGCGATCCGGGCGCGCCCGCACCTTTGGGACCCGCAGTGTCGGACCCGCAGTGTCAGTCCTAATAATAGAGAATAGTAGTTTTTCTGTTGTGGAGCGGTACGCTTTCCCATTTCCGGCAGCAGATGGGAGCGAGAGTTTTGGGAGCGGTTTTCCGAGAAGAGAGCACCAGCTACGGATCACGCGGATTACGCGGAAAATACAGACTGGTTGTTTCAATCCGCGCTATACGCAGCCTCAGATAAATAGCGTGGCATTCGACCGGCTGGATTCCTCCAGGAAGGTGGCGACGCCGCCAATCTCGACGCCGTCGATCAGTTCCTCGGGCTTCAACCCCATGACATCCAGGCTCATGGAGCAGGCGACGATGCGCATGCCGGCCGCTTGCGCCTGGGCGAGCAGTTGTGCGGCGCTATCGACCTTCTTGCTCTTCATGACATACTTCATCATCGCTGTGCCCATTCCGGCCATATGCATCTTCGAGAGCGTCAGCCGCCCGATGCCCGTCGGCAGCATCCAGCCGAACATGCGGTCCAGCAGCGGTTTCCCCGCGGCACTCACGGCCGGCTCACGGCGCAGGGCCGAGAGTCCCCAGAAGGTGAAGAACAGCGTGACCTCATCGCCCATGGCAAGCGCGCCGTTGGCAATGATAAGCGCGGCGATCACCTTGTCGAGGTCGCCGGAGAAAACCACAATCGTCTTGCGCGCTCCGGCGGTGGCAGGCGCGGCGCTCCCGGCGGCCGGGGCGGCCTTGCGGATCCTGGCCAGCATGCCTTCCTTCACGGCCTTGCCCTCGATAAAGATATGGCCGCGGCTACGGCACCAGGACTCGGCGTCCTTCAGGAAACCGGGGTCGCTGGCGATCGCGCGGAGCTCGTCGCCGGGCGCCAGGCCTTCCATGGCGTCATGGAGGCGGACGATGGGGCCCGGGCATTGCAGTCCCAGGCAATCGAGCGAGACAGACTTCGGATGGGCGGCGGGCGAAGCCGGCGCGGGCGCGCCGCAGGCCGTGACCGGGTGGGAGGGGGGAGCCGGGGGAGCCGTTATGACGGGGGTGGGATTCGGATGAAAGGCGCGGTACATGTCAATGCCACCGGCCAGCGTGGCGGCCTTGAAACCGTTTTGCGCGAGGATACGATGGGCGAGGTAGCTACGCAGGCCGACCTTGCAGTAGATGTAGTGGGGCTTTGTCGGGTTGAGTTCGGCCAGCCGGCCGCGAAGCGAGGTTAGAGGAACGTTGACCGCCTTGGGAATGTGGCCCGCCTCGAATTCGTTGGCCGTCCGCACGTCGAGCAGCACGGCATCGGGCGGCACCGGATCCTCCGCATACCAGAAGGCCACATCGCCCCGCAAAAGATTGCCCGCCACGAAGCCCATCATGTTCACCGGGTCCTTGGCGGATCCGTAGGGAGGCGCATAGGCGAGTTCGAGGTGCTCGAGATCCTCCACGCCCATTCCGCCGCGGATGGCGGTTGAGAGCACATCGATCCGCTTGTCGACCCCGTCGCGTCCCGCGATCTGGGCGCCGTAGATGCGCTTTCCGTCGGGACTGAAGAGCAGCTTTGCATGCATCTGCGCGGTGCCGGGGTAATAGCTGGCATGACCGAAGGGATGTAGGTAGATTTTGCGGAACGGCAGGCCGGCGCGGCGAACGGCCTTTTCGTTGAGGCCGGTCATGGCTATCGTGAGGCCGAACACCTTGAGCACCGAAGTGCCCTGGGTGCCCCGATAGGCGCTGTCGCGGCCGCAGATGTTGTCGGCCATGATCCGGCCCTGCCGGTTGGCGGGGCCGGCCAGCGGGATATAGACGGGTTGTCCGGTGGCGAAATCGGTTGTCTCGATGACATCCCCACCGGCGAAAATATCGGGGTCTGATGTGCGCATGCGGTCATCGACCGCGATACCGCCCCGGGCGCCGAGGGGCAAGCCCGCCTGGCGTGCCAGGGCGCTGTTGGGCGTGGAGCCCAGCGCCAGCACGATCAGGTCGGCCTCGATATGGGTGCCGGACTCCATGAGCGCGACCACGCGGCCCTGCTCGTCGCGGAAGCCCGTCACGCCCGAACCGAGAAGGACCTTGATGCCGTGGGCCTCGAGTTCAGCTTGGAGGAAGCGGGCCATCTCGGGATCGAGCGGGCCCATGAGTTGGGGCATTTTCTCGACCAGGATAACTTCCAGGCCTTGTTCGCGCAGGTTCTCGGCGGCCTCGATGCCGATGTAGCCGCCCATGACCAGCGCGCGGCGCGCGCCCGAGTCGAGGCGGCTGATGATGCGGTCCATATCGGCGATATTGCGCAGTTCGCAGACGGCGGGGTGGTCGATGCCCGGCATGGCCGGCCGGATGGAGCTGGCGCCGGTGGCGATGATGAGCTTGTCGTAGGACTCGCGATAGGTGCGGCCGGTCTTCGACTCGCGCACCTCGACGCTGTGGCCGCTGCGGTCGATGGCGGTCGCCTCGGAGAAGGTGCGCACGTCCAGGTTAAGCTGGGCCTTGAGCGACTCGGGCGTCTGCACGAGGAGGCTATGGCGGTGCGCGATGGTTTTACCGATGTGGTAGGGCAGGCCGCAGTTGGCGAACGAGACATGCTCGTCCTTTTCCAGCACGATGATTTGGGCCTGGTCGTCCAATCGCCGCAGCCGGGCGGCCGCGGACATACCGGCGGCGACGCCGCCAATAATGATTACTTTCATTTCCGATCCTCCAGAGAATAGCGTTTACGCATGCAGTTCAGAATGGTGAGCGAGTCGGGGTTGGCGATGGCGTACCAGACTTCCTTGCCGCGCCGTTCGGCGCGGATGATGCCGGCCGCGCGCATGCGGGTCAAGTGCTGGGAAAGGGCGCCCTGCGTGCCGCCCAAGGCCCGGGCGATGGCGTGCACCGGCTCGGGGCCGGTGCGGTCCAGGTGCTCCACGACGCGCAGCCGGTAGGGGTGGGCCAGCACGCGCAGGGCCTCGGCCATGCGCGTCATGAACGGTTCCGGCAATGTTGTCAGTTTGTCCGCCATCTTCGCGATCCTCCACTTATTGATTTCAAAGCATATCATGATACTTGATTATGTCAAGCGGATGCTCCCGTTCTCGCCCCTTTACGCCGATGGAATCAGTTGCTATAGTTTGACCCATCAACAGAGGAGGCCTTATGTTCCGTCCCTTTTCCGCGTTACCCGTCCTGTTTCTGGCCGCTACTTTGCTTGCTCAACTGCCGCCTGCGGCGGTCCCTTCCGATGCGCCGGCCGGTCCGCCCGTGCCGGCCGCGCCGGCCGTCCAGCCGGGCAAGTTGCCGGCTTCGCTGGCCAACCGGTGCGTCGTGCTGGTGAATGCGGCGGGATTGCCCACGAATCAGATGGAAGCCATCCGTTCCTTTGTGGAAGGCGATTTGCGGGTGAAGGTGAAGGCCGTGACGATCCAAACCGACTGGGCCAGCCTGCCGGCGCACATGCCGTCATTCCTTTCCAGCAACCAGGTTCTGGTTGTGGCGCTGGCCAAGGGGCCCGCCGAAAGTGCCCGCATCCTGGCGGCGCCGGATAATCGCTGGGCGATCGTGAATGTCGGGCCCCTGCTGGGGCTCAAGGAGAAGCAGGAACAGATGATCAAGCAGCAGACCATGCGCGGGCTTGGGCTTGCGGTGGGCGTGGAACTCTGCCTTGATCCCTACTGCTGCATGCGGGTTTCCCGCGTGCTGGCGGACCTGGCCGGCGTGGGCAATAATTTCTGTCCGTTGACCCGTCGGCAGTTCAATTCATTGGCCCCGCAAAAGGGGCTTTTCCCGTCCGGCATCATGCGGCCTGTCAAGAAAAAGCCGGCGGTCAAGGTCGAGTCGGCTCCGGTTACGCTGTGAAGGGTGGCTGTGGCCGGCCAGCACGGCCAGACGCAAAGAAAAGCTTTTTTGTAGGGTCATGGTGCGGTAAACTTATGCTATGATTTGTCTATTGGCACAGCTTCTGCTTGCGGGCGCCTTGTCGGCCGCCGGTGACGTTCCGCCGGGTTCGCTCTCGCCGGAAGCCGATGCCTTTGCGCGCTATCAGGCCATTCTGGACCGCAAGCCGTTTGGCGAAGGGGCGGCGGCGGCCGGGGCCGCCGGGATCCCCGACGCGGCCCAATCGGCCATGGCCGCCTCCCTCAAGCTGGTGATGCTGGAAATGGATGAAGAGACCGGCGTGGTTCGCGCCGGGCTGGTGGACCAGGCCGCGCACAAGAATTACTTCCTGACCATTGGGGCGGAAGAGGACGAGGTCAAGCTGGTGGATGCCGACTTTGCGGGCGATCGCGCCCTGATCCGGAAAAGCGGGCAGGAGGTCTGGCTGGCCCTGGGGGCTGGCGGCGGCAAGGGTCAGGAACCCGCGGCGGACGCCCCGCCTGAAATCGCGCGCCGCCAGCGGGTTCGCGAACTCATGCAGGCCCGCACGCAGGCCCGCCTGGCGTCGGCGCAGAGCATCACCAACGCGCCTCCGCCGCCTCCGCCGCCACGTCCCCAATTCAAGAACAACGAGGAGATGCAGGCCTATTACCGCAAGATCAACATGGACCTGATCCGGGCGGGCGGCAGAAAAGGCCCCCCCCTGCCGATCCCGCTGACGCCCGAAGAAGACGACCAGCTGGTCAAGGAAGGCGTGCTGCCCGATCCTGACGCGCCACCCCCGGCCGAGGCTCAGACCCCTTAACGGCATGGTGCGATGGCTCTGCTGGAGTCCATTTTTTTGCGCGGCTTCCGGCCCTACGCCTGGCTGGTCCTGGTCGCGTTGACACTCTACGGGCCGTCCCTTTTTTTTGGTTTCGTCAGTTATGACGACAACGTGCTGGTGCGGGACAACGTCGAGTTTCTGAACAAGCCGTCCAACGTGGGGAAGGCCTTCAGTTCCCATTATTTTCTGGCCGACTCGCCCCGCGGCCGCTATTACCGACCGCTGGTGACGCTTTCGTACATGACGGACACCTGGATCGGCGGCGGGAGGGCGTGGCTGTATCATGCCACCAATATTGTGCTGTTGGTGCTGGCCGCCTCTTTCCTTTTGCTGCTGTTGAAGGCGATGCCCGGCGGCTCGCCCGGCATCGCCTTTGCGGGCGCCCTGCTATTTGCCGTTCATCCGTTGCAGGCCATGGCGGTGGCCTGGATTCCGGGGCGGAACGACACGCTGCTGGCCTGCTTCTTTTTTCCGGCCCTGCTGGCCTTTTTTCGCCACCGCCGAACCGGCCGCCCGGCCTGGCTGTTTGTTCACCTGGCTTGTTTCGCGCTGGCGTTGCTGACGAAGGAGACGGCGGTCTGCATTCCGGTCCTGGCACTGGCGTGGCTGTGGTTTGTGGAAGGCGGGCGGGATTGGCGGAAGTGGCTTTCGCACACCCCGTTTTATGTGTGGCTGGCCATGGGGCTGGCCTGGTTCCTGTTGCGCGCCTCCGCCCTGGGTTTTTTTGCCGCCGGCAATCCGGGCACCGGATTTTCCTGGCTGGCCCAGCTTCGCACCCTGACCGGCCTGCTGGTCCGGTATTATGGAAAAACGGCCATACCGGCGCACCTGGCCCTGGTGCCCGATCCAGCGCGAACGCCGATCATCTATGGGGCCGTGCTGACCGTCGCCACGGCGCTCGCCGTCTGGCGGCTTCGTCCCCGGGAGCGGGGGCTCGCGCTGTTCGGCTTTTTCTGGGCGGCGCTGATTCTGGCGCTTTCTGTCCCCTTTTCAAGTCCGCCTGAAGTCCGGAACCTGGGCCTGCTGGAGCACCGCATGGTGGTGGCCTGGGCCGGGGTTGGCATCGCCTGGCTGGCGATCGCCCGCGGGGCCGGCTCCTGGCGGCCGGGGCTGGGCGCGGGCGCGGCGGCGGTGGCGGTTGTTCTGCTGGGCGGCCTCACTCGAGAGCGGTTGCCGGCCTTTCTCGACATGCGCAGTTTCTGGACGCGCGCCGTGGCGGAGTCGCCCGACTCCTCGGACGCCTGGCACAATTACGGGTGCGTCTGGCTGGTGGACCGCCGGTTTGACGAAGCCGAGAAGGCGTTCCGGCACGCTCTGGCGGTGGAGCCCGGGCGGCCGCTGTCGCACCTGAATCTCGCCTACATCTACAGCGAGCAGAAGCGGTATGCCGAATCGTTCGAGGCCTGTTTCCAGGAGCTGAAGAACGAGCCGTATTCGGTCAAGGCCTGCCAGTCGCTGGCCGTGTTGTATGGCAAGACGGGCTCGCCCGACCTGGCCCGCGAGTGGCGTCGGCGGGAACAGGAACTGAGAAGCATCAGCCGGCTGCCGTAGGCGGCCTCATTTTTTGCGGACCCGCTGATGGCCCGCTTTTTCCAGGTAGGCTTCCAGCCGGCCCTGGCCCCAATCGATCAGGGGAAGCACGCTGCCGCGCGTGTCGGTCATGACCGGGAAAGGCCCGACGGCGGAGGCCTCGATGGGGATGCGGAGGCCTTCGGGCGCCACGGGCCGGGGCGTGCGGGACAGCAGCACCCAGCGCGATTCGGCTTCCACCGGGTTGCGGGTGGCATAGTGCCAGGCCTGAAATCGGGCGCCGGCCGCCCCGGCGGCGGCCTTGAGCAGGGGCAGCAGGTCGACGAACCGGTTGCTGATGTGAAAGGCCAGCAGGCCGTCGGGCGCCGTGCGGTTCAGGAACAGGGTCACGGCCTCGCGGGTTAGCAGGTGGAGCGGCACGGCGTCGCCGGTGAAGGCGTCCACGATCAGCACATCCCACGGTTTTTCGCCGGCGGCTCGTTCCCGTTCCAGCACAAGCCGCGCGTCGCCTTCGGCGATTTGCACCGTGGCGGCGGAATCGGCCAGGAAAGAGAAGAGGGCGGGGTTTCGCGCGGCCGCGATCACCCGGGGGTTGATTTCATAAAACCGGTACAGGTCGCCCTCCCGGCCATAGGCGGCGAGGGTGCCGATGCCCAGGCCCACCACGCCGACCCGGAGGGGTTTCCCCGCCTGCCGCAACTGCTGTTGGCGGATGGGGTAGCCGCCGCCGTTGGCGCCGTAATACTGGGTGGGCTGGTCGCGCATGGCCGGGGTGAGCATCTGGATGCCATGAATGGTCGCGCCATGCACGAGATTGCGCGCGACCCCCAGGCGTTCGCCGTATTTGGAAATGACCGGGGACTGCGTGACCCGCAGGACGCCGTAGAAGTTGCGGTCCGACCAGACGGCGTGGCGCGCGTCGATGGCGTAGAGGGTGGGCTCGAGGACCAGCACCGCGGCGGCGGCGAGCCCGAGAACGGCGGTCTCGATGCGATCGGGTTTGAATTTGGAGGGAAGCCGCACGAAGGCCGCCAGCAGGGCGATGAGCATGGCGGCGAGGGAGTATTCGTAAACGCCCTTGAGGAGCAGGGGCGCCGCGAGTCCGGCGAGGGCGCCGCCGGTGGCGCCGCCGGCGGCGAGGGCCAGGTAATAGAGTGGCAGGCGGCGCGTTTCGGGCCGGATGGCATAGAGCCAGCCGCAGAGGAAGAGTCCGCCGAAGAGCACCACGCCGTTGCCCAGCACGAGGGTGGGGATGAGTCCGCCTATGGACTTCCAGCGCAGGAAGGCGTAGCCGGCCATGAAGAGAACGGCCAGCAGGCTCCAAAGCCGGAGGCGGGATTCGCCCAGCGGCGTGAAGCCGATGATGTAGCTGAGCAGGAAGGAGCCGAGCAGGAGACACCAGACCATGGGCAGGGGGGTGATATCCTGCGTGAGACTGGCCGTGGCGGCGGTCAGGAGAAAGGAGCTGAGCAGGGGCAAAAGCCACCACCAGGCGGGATGACGCGCCCAGGCGGAAGCCGGTTGAGCCGGCGGGGGGGCGACCGCCTGGATTTCACCGGGCAGCGGGGCTTCCGCGCGAACGCGGGTTAGGCGCACCGCGAGGGTGGCCAGCAATCCGGCGTAGAGCGCGAACAGGGCGCGCCAGACGGTTTGCTGGACGGGGAGGGGTGCAAAAGGCTCGATGAGAAAGGGGTAGGCGAAGAGGCCGATCAGCGAGCCGGCGTTGGAAACGGCGTAGAGGCGGTAGACGTTCCGTCCCGGTTCGGCGCGCGCGAGCCAGACCTGCAGGAGCGTGTTGCCGGAGGCCAGCAGGAGGTAGGCGGGGCCGGCCCCGGTAAGGACCGACAAAAGGACCCGCAGCAGGGCCGGCAGGGGGTCGGGTTCGGGCGGGGCGGCCAGGCGCACGACGCCGGGCCAGGCGGCCACGGCGAACAGCAGCAGGATATGCGCCAGCCGCTGGGTGCGCAGCCGCAGGCGGCTGAGCAGGGCGGCATAGGCATAGCCCCCGAGCAACAGCAGTTGGAAGGCCACGAGGCAGGTGGTCCAGACCGCCGCGCTGCCGCCGAAGCGGGGAAGCAGCAGGCGGCCCAGCATGGGCTGGACGTTGAACAGCAGCGCCGAGCCCAGAAAAATGGCCGTGCCGCCCGCGATGGTCGATCCCGCCCGTTTGTTCATGGGGGAAAGATAACGGGCGGCGGGCGGGCAGGCAAGCCGCAATGCGCTTGACGGGGCTATCCGGCCTCGCTATTCTTATACAATCCTAATAAACAGCTATACAGGAGACACTTCATGGCTGATTCGGTGGGAAATCGATTCGACAAGGCGCCATCCTGGGTCATTGGAGCGATCGCGGCCACGGCGGCCTTTGTGGTCTATCTCCTGACGAGCGGCACCGTCGCTTTTCCGGGTCGTTCCATTGAGGTTCTCGTGGGGTATGGCGGGATCAAGGGCGCGCAGCCCCTCCTGTACCCGATTTATGACACCCTGGTGGCCCTGATCACGCCTCTTCCCGGCAACCTGCCATTGAAGCTGGCCTTGTTCAGTGCCCTGTGTGCCTGGGGAACGTTGATCCTGCTTTTCGATATTCTGGCGAAGGGGGTGTACCGGACGATTGAGGAGGAGATGGAGGCCCGGACGCGGTGGCTGGCCGCTGTGGGAGCGGGTCTGACGGCCGTCGTGTTCCTGGCCTT
Organism: Kiritimatiellia bacterium; assembly: GCA_046484345.1. GTDB lineage: Bacteria > Verrucomicrobiota > Kiritimatiellia > CAIKKV01 > CAIKKV01 > CAIKKV01. Next base: position 87,703 of record JAWOJA010000010.1, on the reverse strand, counting down.
TTGCAAACCCTTCTGGTATGCCGCCAACCGGGCCGACTACGCCTGTTTTCACCTGCTCTTCTTCATGGCGGTGGTGCGCCTGTTCGTGGTCTGGTTCGAGAACACGAAGCGGGATGGCATTCTGGGCTTGTTCGCCTTCCTGTATGTCGTGGGCATCACCGAATTCGCGAGTTTCATCATTTTTGCCCCTCTTTTCGCCTTGGGCATTCTGGTCGTTCTGGCCATAAAGGGGCAGTTGACGACCGGCCGGATTCTAATGCTGGCCGTCTGTTCCCTGGCCGGTTCCCTGTTTTACGGATGGAACGCCTGGCGGTATGCGAACGCTTCGGTTGTGGCTGTGCCGGCCCGCAGCGTCATGGAAGCCCTGATATTTATTGCCAAGGCGCAAATTGGCCTGGTGATGAAAAGCCTGCCCACAGTGGGTTGGCTGGTGGTGGGGATTACCACGTTCATTCCCTGGATCATCTTGTTGCCGCTGCACCGGCGCGGGTTGAGGAGCGAGACGGGCTGGAGCTTCATCAGTCTGCACCTGGTGTTCACGTTGTTGCTCGTTGCGTTACTATTCGATTTCCGCCTTTCCCCGTGGCAGATGCTGGGCGAAGGGAACTTGCTGGTGATGCCCTATCTGTGCGCCGCCATGGTGTTCGGGTATCTCGTGGCTTTCTGGTATGTGGAGGAGCACAATCCCTGGGCGCAATCCAAGAACACCCGCCTGGAGACGTTCCGCATTCGCCTGAGCCGCACGATGGCCATTGTGCTGGCGGTTTTGGTGCTGCTTCCGATCGGGCTTAATTTCTCTTCCAGCAATGTGCGGCAAGCCAAGGTGTTCGACATTCTGGCGCGCAACATTATCGGCTCCATGGGTGAGCGCACATGGCTGGTGACCGACGGCGCGCTTGACAGCTACATTCTGCTGGCGGCCCGCGAGATGAAGAAAGATGTTCGCCTGCTGGACCTGTCCCGCGGCGAAGACCGGCGGATGATGCGTGAGGTGGCGGCGCAGTTTGAGTCGCCGCGCCTGAAGAACCAGGCCGAACTGGGCCTGGTGCCGTTCCTGCAGGAGTGGATGCGGGTGGACCCGCTCATCGACAAGAAGCTGGCCCTGATGGCCATGCCCGATCTTTGGTATGGCTCGGACCGCGTGCCCGTGCCCTCCGGGCTGGTTTTCCTGGGTTATTCCCAAACCGAAACGCTCGACCTGGACGCCCGGCGCAAACACGACCGCGATCTCTGGAGCCGCGTGCAGAAGCTGGCCCCCACCGACGGAACCCCCATGGCGCTGGGCATGTGGCGCTATTTCAACCGCCAATTGAGTCTGATGGCCAACAACCTGGGCGTGTTGCTTGAAGACGCCGGGAAAAAGGATGAGGCCTATTCTTCATACGGGTTGTCCCGCAGCATGGAGTCGAACAACCTCAGCGCCCTGCTCAACCAGTTTGCCATGATCAAGGCGGGGTATGCCTCGCCCGAGGCCTCCGACATCACCAACCAGCTGTCGCGGCTGGAAGCGGGTTCGCTGGAGAGCTACAACATATGGGGCCTCTCGCGCTACTACGGCTACGTCCGCTCGCCCGAGGCTTTCGCGGCCATGGGCTGGACGTGGGCGCTCTCGGGCTATCCGGGGCTGGCCGTATCGGGGCTCAAGCGGGCGCTTACGCTCTCCAAGGATGTGCAGGTCACGGAGGACGTGGACGTGGCGCTGGCGTCGATTTACATGACGCAAATGCCGGAGGAAAGCCGCAAGATATTCTCGCGCATTCTGGACAAGGACCGCAATGACGTCCGAGCCCTGATGGGCATGGCGGAATTGGCGTTGCGCTGGAAGCGGGCGGACGAAGCCAAGGCCTACATTGAGCGGGCGGAGGCGTCGGGGGCCACGCGGGCCGAGGTGGCCCAGGCTTGGGCGCTTTATCATATGGCGTGCGGCGAGAACGACAAGGCCCGGATTTTCCTGGATGAACTCGTGGCGACTTATAGCGGCATGACCACGCCGTGGCACATGCTCGCCAACGTGCTGCTGGTACAGAGAGACCTCAAGGGCCTTGAGCGGCTGGCCAAGCAGATCAAGGAATTGCCGCGGCAGGATTTCCACACGCTGCGCGCCCTGGCCATTGTGGCGGCCATAAAGGATGACGGCCCCGCCATGCGGGAGTACCTGGAGCAGGCCCTGACCTACAAGCCGCGGGACGTGAACACGCTCGACCTGCTGTTGCGCATGGACATGAAGGAAGGGCGGCAGGACCTGGCCGAACAGCACGCGCTCGACCTGTTGCGGGCCTTCCCCGACCACCCTTACGGGAACTTCGTGTTGGGCAGCCTGCAGTTGAAAAGGCGCGAGTACAAGTTGGCGGAGGATTCCCTTTCGCGCAGCCTGGCCGAACGGCGGACGCCCGAGACGCTCAACGACCTGGCCTGGGCGATTCTGATGACCGGCCGGCCGGCCGAGGCCGCGGAGAAGGCCAAGGAAGCGCTGCAGCGAAACGACCGGCTGGCGGCGGCCTGGGACACCCTCGGCATTGCCTATTTGCGCCAGGGCAAGGTCCCCGAGGCGCGCGAGGCGATTCAGAAGGCGCTGAACCTGATCCCGAAGTTGCCCGAATTCCAGTTGCACATGGCCGAGGTGGAGTTCGCGGTCAAGAATTACTCCGTCGCCGACGAACTGCTGCAGAAAGTCACGCCCCATGCCGATCGCATGTGGGTGGAAGAGCGCGAAAAGCTCCAGTTGCTCTCCCGCCAGGTGCGGGAAGCCCTGCAGCAGCAGTAAGCGGCCCTCAAAACTCGATGCGATGCACCGTGGTGTGCCGGTAGACGTCCTCCGGCTGCAGGATGCAGCTCGGGAAGGCGGGCTGGTTGGGCGAGTCGGGGAAGCGTTGGGTTTCCAGGCACAAGGCTCCATGTTTGATGAAAACGCGTCCGCCGGCGCCGGTCACATCATTCAGGAAATTGCCGCTGTAGAATTGGATTCCCGGCTCGGTTGTCAGGATTTGCAGACGCCGCCGGCTGGCCGGGTCACGCAGGTCAGCGGCAGGCTGCAGGGTGCCGTCCGCCTCGTCAATCACATAGCAGTGGTCGTAACCCCCCGGCACCAGGGCGATGCGGGCTCCGATGCGGTGTGAACGCATGAAATCCATCGGCGTGCCGGCCGCCTCCGCGAAGATGCCGGTGGGGATGAGCTTCTCGTCGACCGGCAGGTATTGGGTGGCTTCGAGTTTCAATTCGTGCTGAAGAATCGTTCCGTTTCCCGCTCCCGCCAGGTTCCAGTAGGTGTGATTGGTGAGGTTGACGGGGCACGGTCGGGTGGTCCGGGCTTCGTAATCGAAGGTCAGCGAATTGTCGTGGCCCAGCAGCATATCGACCCGCGCGGAAATGGTTCCGGGGTAGCCCTCCTCGCCGTCGGGGCTGACGTATTCAAAGCGCACGCCCACCGCTTCGGGGCGCTCAAAGGGTTGGGCGGTCCAGAGCCGTTTGTCGAACCCGGCCACGCCCCCGTGCAGATGGTTGACGCCCTTTTCGTTGCACGCCAGGGTGTGGTGCTTGCCGTTGAGGGTGAACTTGCCATGGGCGATTCGATTCGCAAAGCGGCCCACCGTGCAGCCGAAATAGCGCGAGCGGCCGATATAATCTTCCAGCGTGTCAAAGCCCAACGTTAATTCCACCGGTCCTTCGGTGGAGGGCACGGTCAGCGAGGTCAGCGTGGCCCCGTAGTTGGTTGCCACCGCCCGGATGCCATGGGCATTGTTCAGGCTAAAGAGGGAAACGGGGCTGCCGGAAAAGGTTCCGAACGAGGATGTCTTGATGGGCATGGGTTCTCCTGATGATCGGCCAAGGGTAGCGTACCATGTAAGAGAAGAAAAGGAATTAAAGAGAGAGAAAAGGGACCTAAAGGACCTAAGGGACCAAAGGGACCTGGGCGAGAAATCAGAGTCCCTTAGGTCTCTTAGGTCCTTTAGGTCCCTTCAGTCTCTTCCTTCAGCCTCTCAATCTCGCCTTGTCAGTGTTATTTGCCTATGGTAAAAAAGAATGTTTAACAGCGGATTGAATATGAAGACCTTTATTCGGCATCGGGAGTTTTTGGGCGACGCGAAGCGCCTGGTGGTCAAGATCGGAAGCCGGGTGCTTGTGCAGCGCAACGGCCGGCCCCACCGCCGCCGCATCGAGGCACTGGTCCGGCAGTTGTCCATCCTGCAGGCGGCGGGTCGCGAAATCGTCATCATCACCTCGGGCGCCGTGGGCACCGGGATGGCGGGGCTGGGGATGAAGATCAAGCCCACCGCGCTGCCGGACCGCCAGATGGCTGCCGCCGTGGGGCAGGCGCGGCTCATGGCGCTTTACGACACCCTGTTTTCGCGCTATTCCTGGCGGGTCGGCCAGGTGCTGCTGACCCACGACGATTTCCATCACAGCATCCGCCAGAATAACGCCCGGCGGACGATGGAGAATATGATCGCCCACCGCGTCATTCCCATCGTCAATGAAAACGATGTGGTCGCCGTGGAGGAGCTGGAAGCTGACCTGAAGAAGCTGGGCGACAACGACGTCCTGGCCGCCATGGTCACCAAGCTGCTCCACGCCAACCTGCTTATCATGCTGACCACGGCGGACGGGGTTCGGGAATTCAGGACCGACGGCAAGTCGCGCCGCATCCGCGTCATTGAGGCGGTCACGCCGCGCATCTTCAAGCTGGTGGCGCCGCGGGACAGTGATATTTCGACCGGCGGCATGGGCAGCAAGCTGAAGGCCGCCAAGGGGGTTTCCGAGTCCGGTATTCCCGTGGTCATTGCCGACGGCCGGCGGCCGGACGACTTGGCTCGGATTATGGCCGGGGACTGCGTGGGCACCCTGATTCTGCCGTCTGTGGACCGCTGAGGGCAAGGAGCCTCCGATGAGCCTGCACGAAGAGATGCTGACGATGGGCGATCGCGCCGTGGCGGTTTCCCGCCTTCTGGCGAAACTGGGGGTGGAGAACAAGAACGCCATCCTGCGCGCCATGGCGGCGGAGTTGCGCCGCCGGCGCCCCGCGATCCAGGCCGCCAATGCGGTCGACATGAAGGGCGGGCGGGCCGCCGGCCTTTCCGAGGCCCTGCTTGACCGTCTGTTGCTTTCCGACTCCCGCGTGGAAGCCATGGCCCGCAGCTTGGAGGAGATTGCCGTGCTGCCCGATCCGGTTGGCGGAACGATTGCCGCCTGGACGCGGCCCAACGGGCTTGAGATCCGCAAGGTGCGCGTGCCGATCGGGGTCATTGCAATCATTTACGAATCCCGGCCGAATGTGACCGCCGACGCGGCGGCGCTTTGCTTCAAAAGCTCCAATGCCGTCATTTTACGGGGCGGCAAGGAGGCGATCCATTCCAATGGGGCGATTGCCGAAGCCCTGCGCGAGGGCGGCGCGGCCGCCGGCATGCCGCGCGACGCCATCCAACTGGTTGCGACCGCGGACCGCGAGGCGGTCCGCGAGCTGGTGCAGATGACGGGGCGGGTGGACCTGGCGATTCCGCGCGGCGGGGAGAGCCTCATCCGCGCGGTCGTCGAGCAGGCGCGCGTTCCAGTGATCAAGCATTACAAGGGCGTCTGCCATGTCTACGTGGACGCCGCGGCGGATCTGGACGCGGCGGCCCGCATCGTGGAAAACGCGAAGTGCCAGCGGCCGGGCGTCTGCAACTCCATGGAGTGTCTGCTGGTGCACGAGGCGGCGGCGCCGGCCTTCGTGCCGCGCCTGGCGGCGCGGTTTGCCTCGCTCGGCTGCGAACTGCGCGGCGACGAGGCGGCCCGGAAGCTCTCGGCGCTCATCCAGCCCGCGGCCGAGGAAGACTGGTACCGGGAATACCTGGCCCTCGTCATGAATGTGAAGGTGGTGCGTTCGACGCAGGACGCCATTGCCCACATCAACCACTACGGATCTCACCACTCCGACGCCATTGTGACGGCGGACGAGACCGCGGCCCGCGCCTTCACCCAGGAGGTCGACTCGGCGGCGGTTTACGTCAACGCCTCCACGCGGTTCACCGACGGCGGCGAATTCGGCATGGGCGCGGAGATGGGGATCAGCACCGACAAGCTCCATGCGCGCGGGCCCATGGGCCTGGAAGAGCTGACCACCTACAAGTTTGTGGTCCTGGGGACCGGCCAGGTCCGGGGATAAAAACAGGACCTATAATTGCTTATAGGTCCTATAAGGGGAACAGGCCTTATTTCTTCACATGCTCGGCGATCGCCTCGCGCAGCACGCGGCAGCCTTCGAGCATGGCTTCCTTGGTGATGCACAGGGGCGGGGCGATCTTGACGGTGGCGCCGCCGAACCCGACGGGCGCGAACATCAGCAGGCCGCGCTTGAAACAAGTGTTCACGATTTCCCAGGCGAGGTCGCCGTCGGGCTCCTTGGTGCCGGGCTTGACCATGTGCAGGCCGGCCACGAGGCCTTCGCCGTGGCGCGCGCCGACGACTTTCGGGAACTCCTTCTTGATCTTGTCGAGCTCCTTCTGCATCAGGGCGCCGACCTTGGCGGAATTCCGGACCAGCTTCTCCTTGATGAGGACCTCGATGTTGGCCAGCGCGGCGGCGGAGCAGACGGGATTGCCCGAGTGGGTGCTGGTCATCTCATTCGGACCGTAAAGGTCCATGACCGCCTCGCGCCCGACCACGGCGCTGATGGGCAGCGACGAGCTGATGCCCTTGCCGCAGCAGAAGAGGTCGGGTGTGACGCCGTAGAGCTGGAAGCCGAACATCGTGCCGCAGCGGCCGAAGCCGGCCTGCACCTCGTCGAAGGTGAGCAACGCCTTGCTCTTGTCGCACCAGGCGCGCAGTTCGCGGGCGTATTTCTTGGGCAGGAAGCTGGTGCCGCCGCCCTGGTAGGTCTCCACGACCACGCCGGCGACCTGGGCGGGCTTGATGCCCTTGGCCTTGAGGGTCTTTTCGAAGAGGGCGAAGGAGGTGTCCTCCGTGCGGAAGCCGTCGGGGAAGGGGATCTGGACCATTTCGGGGTCGAGGTTCTTGATCCAGGCCTTGCCGGCGGGGATGCCGCCGATCTGCTGGGAGCCGAGGGTGCGGCCGTGGAAGCCGCGTTCGAAGGAAACGATGACCGACTTCGCATCGCCGCCGGTTCGCCGGCCGTAGGTGCGCATGAGCTTCACGGCGCACTCGAGAGCCTCCGAGCCGGTGCTGAGCAGGAACACCTTGTTGAGCTTGCGGGGCGCGATGGAGAGGATCTTCTGGGTGAGCCGGATGCGGGGCTCATTGGGGAAGCAGTAGGTGGTGAGGAGTTTTTTCGCCTGTGTGATCACGGCGTTCACGATGGCGGGATGGCCGTGGCCGGCGTTGGTGATGAGCACGCCGGAGGAGAAATCGAGCCACTTGTTGCCGAAGGCGTCGAAGACCTGGAAGCCGCGGGCGGTGTCCCAGATCAGGGGCGGCTGACCGCGCATGCTGATGGGTTCGGCCTTGCGCAGTTTCTTGATTTCCGCAATGGTCTGCTTGTTGGGCAGCACGCCCCGGATGCGGCGGTGCTTGGTTTTGACGGTTTCGACTCGGGCGGGGGTCAGCGGGAATTCCTTGGCCATGATCGTGATGCTCCGTTGCGTTTTTTATTTAAAGGGTTCGTAGGGTTTGAAGCGGACGCCGGCGGGCGCGTAGGAAATCTCGACCTCGCGGCCGCCGCTGAGGATGGACATCCGGCCGGCCTCCATGACCAGCTCGTTGAACGCGCTGTTGCGCGGGGTGGCCATGATGCCCTCGTCGTCCACTTTCTTGATGAAGGCCCGCCGGGCTTCCAGGCCGGCCTGGGCGCGGCATTCGGCGATTTTCTGGACGATGTAGGCGATGGAGCGGAACCCATAGCCCGCGGGGGTGAGCCCCTCGCCGCCGAGATCGAGGAACTGGAAGTAGGCGGGGTTGGGCTGGGCGTACTGGGTGTCGCCGGGGCTGTCCCCCTTTTCCGTGTAGGCGTGTTCGACGCCGCGGAACTGGTCGTTGTGGTTGACCATGGTGCCGCCCTGGCCGTTGGAGCCGAACAGGCGCATGCCCTGGTAGTTGCCCCCGGGCCCCTCGTTGGGGTAGCTCAGCGAGTTCTGGACGTTCAGCACGGCCCCGTTTTCCCACAGCACGCGGCCGTCGGTCCACAGGTAGCCGTCGCGGCCGTTGGGGTATTTGTCCTTGATGCCGCACACCGAAACGCCGGTGGGCTTCAGTCCGGTGAGGAAATGGACGAGGTCGATGTAGTGGCAGGCGATGTAGGAGAAGGCGTCGGAATTTTCCGCCGTGCACCAGTTCTGGAAGTTCGAGTGGCGGTAGTACCAGGGCTCGTGGAGGTCGGCGTGACCGAGCTTGAAGTCGCCGAACTTGCCCTCGCGCCACAGGCGCCGCTCGATCAGGTTGATGTCGTCGAACCGCTTGTGGTACTCGATGCCGACCATCAGGCCCCTCTCGAAGGCGGTTTCGGCGATCTCCTCGGCCTGGGCGTACTTGAGCACGAGCGGCTTGACGCAGCAGATATGGTGGTCGTGCTGGAGCGCGACCTGCAGCGTGCCGTAGTGAAGCTGGTCGGGCACGGCCACGACCACGATGCTGTGCTTGGGCAGCGAGGCGACGGTTTCCTTGAACAGCTCGGGCATGTTCTTGGAAGGGTCGGTCTCCAGCGGCGGATGGGCGATGAAGCTCTGCCGGGGAAAGGCCTTTTTAAGGGTGGCGTCCGCCGCCAGGGCGCGCAGTGGGGCGCTGTTGAGGGCGCAGATGTGGATATCGCCCACAGCGCCGAGGCGTTGAAGCTGGAAAAGGGATGGCAGGATCTGGACCTGCGTGATCATGCCGCCGCCAACGATGCACACCGAAACCTTGTCGCTCATGCTTGCTCCATGGAGAAAAAATTAATGTTAGACTTTATCGGGAAAAGCTCCGAAAAGCAAGGGGAGATGTGAGAAGAGACTGAAGGGACCTAAAGGACCTAAGAGACCTAAGGGGCTTGTGTTTAGGTCCCTTTGGTCCTTTAGGTCCCTTTGGTCCTTTAGGTCCCTTTGGTCTCTTCTTCTCTCTTCTTCCCCTCAACTCCGCCATTCGATTTCGATGTCGCCGCCGTTCGTCGTGCGGGCCTCGTGGACGCCCTTGCAGGATTCGTCCACAGGGGCGGAGCAGAGCGTGAAGGCGGTTTCGACTGTTGAGAGGGCGGGTAGCCACCGGAAGGTCTTCTCGCCCTGGAACTGGCCGCGGTCCACGGCCTTGCGGAGCCCCTCCGGGAACGGGGTGTTCGAGAACTCCATGCCCCGGGTGATGCTGGCGCTATTCCAAGGGGCTGCGGCGCGACCCATGTATTCTTCCCAGTTTCCGACCCAGGGGTAGTCGGCGCGGTTCCACAGATACACCACGGCGAGGCCGAGTTTGGGGTTCACGGCGCTCACCCAGGCCTCCGCGCGCTTCGGATCGATCAACTGGGTCGAGAAGTCGCTGGATTTTTTCGTGAGCGTGCGCAGGTCCACGGGCTTGCCCTTGACGCCGGGCGCCATCGGCCAGGTGAAGGCGGCGTCGGCACGCAGCCGCTGGGGCTTGCCGAAGGTTCCGGGGAACGTGTGGCCTTTCTTGGCGGGCATGTCGAACAGGGTGACGCCCGCTTCCACAAAGGGCGGCCCGAAGGTGGCGTGCTCGCAGAAGGTGAAGGGCATGTCCCGCCGCGCCAGGCTGGTGATGAGGTTGCGCACGCGGACGATCGGCTCGCCGGCGGCCATACGAAATTCGCGCACGAAGCGCATCTGGGCGATGGGCAGGTCGCAACCGCAGGAGAAGAAGAGGTTTTTGGCGGTAACCTTCTTTTTAAGCATTTTCCAGCGGGCCACGGGCGCCTCGCCGTGCGTGCCGAGCCCCGCCTTGGCCTCCTCGGCGGAGGGATCGCCGAACGCGCCCAGGCAGGGGTTGTGGCCGAGAATCGCGGCCAGCAGCTTGATGCCGTAGCGGGCGGAGTCGCTCTTTTTGAAGGCCCAGGGTTCGAGGCTTTTCCAGACGGGGGACCAGTAGGGGTTGATCCGGGGCTTGACCGCCAGCTTCAGCGAGGCCAGGTGGCCACCGCCCTTGGCGATGCCGAGGGCCACCGCGCCGTTGTCCAACTCCCACATCGTCCGTTTGGCAACCGTCGTGTTTGTGATGCGCATCGCGAATGACTCCTTTTTTTATCGTAGCCAGGTCTCGCCCAGAATGGCGAATCCCTTGGGAATCCGTTTCCTCAACTCTTCGACGTTGGAGGCGTAGCGGGGGTCGATTTCGATCCTGTGCAGGGGGTAGCCATCGGCCTCGAGCGGCACGGCAACGTGGCAGGCCTCAAGCCAGCGGGCGAATTTGCGGCTCATGTCGCGCTTGGCGGTCGAGGGTGAGTCGGAGCCGGTGGCGTTTTTAACCGGCGAAAACTCCTCGGTGCGGTCGAATTCCAACGCCAGTGCCCGCTCCGCCAGGGGGAGGGCGTCGAAAATAAACTTCTCGAACTTGAAGGCGTTCGGTTTGTCCGGGCTGACCGTGCGCCGGCCGTCGAAGAACGGCACCTTTTTGTGGGCCGTGTGCAACGGCAGGCCGGCCTGCGCGGTGGCGATCAGGAAATCGAGCGAGAAGAGGTGGATCGCCACGCTGCCGTATTTGAAGAGCAGCTCGCCTGAGGCGGTGCGGGCCTGCTTCTGCGCCTCGGTGAGCTCCGTGTACTCCACCATGCGAAGGCCCGTTTCGCCTCGTCGGGCGATGACGCCGAGGCCCTCGGCGGGATCCCGCTTGGCGCAGACCTTGAGCGAGAACTGGATCCGCCGCTCGCGGTGCAGGCCGATGAAGGCGGGATCGGCTATTTCGACCAGGGGGTTGTCGACCTGGAAGTAGAAGAGCGTGTCGAGGCCGCGGCGTTTCATGTCCCGCAGCATGTTGGTGACCTGGAGCGCCTGCAGAATGCCGCCGTGCCCGTCGGGTCCCATGAACAGCCGGCCGGGGGCTTCCAGGACGAGCCGGCCGTCGGGAAAGAGTGCGGGGAGCATCCCCTGGGGGAAGAACAGGACGCGGTCCTGGGAGAGGCCGAAGTTGGCATGATCGCGGAAGAAGGCCCGGGTAGCGGCGTCGTTGAGCCGGCTGGTCATGACATAGAAGGGGATGTTGGCGCCGAAGCGCCGTTCGAGGGCCGCGATTTTCCGGGCGTGGATTTCAAAAAGGGAGTAGTCGGACAGCGGCCCGATACCGAAAGTGCCCTTGGGGCCGTCAAAGCCCAAGCGGGTGCCCTGACCGCCGGCCACGAGGATGACCCCCACGCGGCCGGCGCGGATGGCCTCGGTCCCGAGGCCGGCGGCGGCGGCCTGTTCAGCGCTCGTCAGGGCGAGGGCGTCGCCGGGTTCGGGGTCAGGCTCGTTGGCGGGGGCCGACTTACGGGCCGCCAGCAGGGATTTCATGGCGTTGATGACGCCAAAGTCGAGCGAGTCGATTTGTTGCAGCAGGTCCGACTGGAGGTCGGGATGGAGGATTTTCCAATGGGCGAGCACGTGTTCCTGGCCGTGCGCGGCAAGTTTGGCGAGGGCTTCGGCGTAGGTCATGTTCGGCCTTCCATGTAAAACAGGCACCAGCATAGCGGGGACCGGGGGGGGAATCAATCGGGAAAGTGGCGGGAGACGGGGCCCCCGGACGAAACGCTTGGCAAACGGATGGTTTTTGGTAGGATGCCAAGCATGGATCCACATACCGCCAGTTCCCGCCCGGGCCTTGAGTCGTTGAATTTCAGTCTCAGTCCGGATGAAACGGATTATTCGCTGGACGTGTTCCGCAAAGCGGTGCCGGCCCAAATCCGGACCCGGGAGGTGTTGCGGCTTCTGGGCTCGACGGCGAACCAGCACTGCCTGGACCTGACCGGGGGCGAAACCGCTGCCACCTATTGGTTGAGCCGAAGCGGCGGAACGTGGACCAGTTTGGCTCCCACGGAGGCGGCGGCGTCGGCCCGGCGCCGGTTTTTGGCCGATAAGGCCGCTGTTTTCACCGGGCTTCCCCTGCCGTTTGCGGACAAAGCTTTCGATGCGGTGGTGCTCGGCGACCTGCTGGGCCGGATCGAGGATCTCGACCGGCTGGTTCCGGAGTTGCACCGCGTGCTGAAGCCGGCGGGCCGGCTGATCCTGGATGTGCCCCACGCGCGCTCTTTTTCCTGGCTACGGCCGCTTCAGCGGAGCGTGCCCGCCTTTTATTCCGGCGGCAAGTTCCGGTCCGGCTATTCCGACCGCGAGCTCTACCAGTTGCTCAAGGACGGGTTCGACGTCCAGCAACTTCGGACCTATTCCCGCTTTTTCCTGAGCCTGACCGACCTGCTGGTGCAGCGGGTGGCGCGCCGTTCCCGCATTCGGTCGGACAGCGCCGTGCGGATCAAACGGGCCTATGGGATGGCCTATCCCTTTTTTCTGGTCGCGGTGAAGCTGGACCACCTGCTGTGCGGGGCCAGGGGTTACCGGCTCGCGGTGCTGGCCAAGCGGCATGTCTGGCGGCCGCGCAACACCCCGGTCATCCGGGAAGACCGGCCGGTTTCCAAGTCGGTCCTCTCCACCGTCCGCAGTTGAATTAATCCCAATCGTAATCCAATACTGTGGCCGCCAGATTGAGATTACGATTACGATGATCCGCATACGCAGTTTCAACCAGATTCCAATTGACAATCCTCTCATTTCTGATACTTTATTACCCCTTATTCAATAGAGGAAAAACAAGCGATGAAGCAACTTTGGCAACCGCACAAAAAGAAACGGCAGCGCAAACTCGGTTTTCGCGCCCGCATGAAAACCGCCAACGGCCGCAAGGTTCTGGCCGCCCGCCGCCAGAAGGGCCGCGCCAAGCTGACGGTCTGAAGCTGGTTTGATGGCTGCGAACACCCCATCGGCGATGCCTCCATCCGGTTTGCCGACCGGGTCCGAAAAGGCATGCCCGAAGGGGCTTCCGAGGGAGCGGCGGCTGACCCGCTCCTCTCTTTTCCTGGAAGCGTACGAAGCCGGTCTCTGTATTCGGGGCCGCCTGATGACGCTATGGGTGCGCCGGCAACCCGACGCGGCGCTTCGCCTCGGCGTGGTGGCCAGCCGCAAGGTGGGCGGCGCTGTGCAGCGCAACCGCGCCAAGCGGTTGCTCCGCGAGGCGTGGCGCCTGAACGGGAAGCGCTTCGCGCCCGGGATGGATGTCATTCTCTCCGCGCGCTCGTCCATCCTGCGGATGAAGCGCGGGGATGTCGAAAAAGAGTTGTTGTACCTGGGCGGGAAAGCGGGCCTCCTGGAACGGACGGTGAAGCCATGAGCCGATTGCTGATCGCCCTGGTTCGTCTGTATCAGGTTCTTTTTTCTCCTTTTCTCGGCCAAAGCTGCCGGTTCGAGCCTTCCTGTTCCAATTATTTCATCGAGGCAGTCCGGCGTCACGGCGCCTGGCGGGGAGCCCGTTTGGGCGCCGCCCGGGTGTTGCGATGCCGGCCGTTTCATGCCGGTGGGTATGATCCGGTGCCCGATTTTTCCGATCCCCAACACCGGAGCGTATGAGCATGAGCAAGTGGACTAAAACGGATTTCTTCATCATCGGTGTTCTGTTCGCCCTGCTGGTTGGGTGGGGCCCCCTGTACACCCGGTTCATCGCCCCCCGTCTGCCGGCTCCGGCGAAAATGCCGGCCGCTCCCGCCGAGCTTGCCCCAGCCCCCGCCCGTTCCGGCGCCCCCGCCGAAATCCGGGCCGCCCCCGAACCGGCCCCAGCCACCGCGCCCGCCGCCGATGCTGTTCTGCCTCCGGCCGTTGCCGTGGCCGAACTGCCTCTGGAGGCCGATCTTTCCGCCGATCGCCGCGCTCCGGACCAGCTCATTGTGCTCTCCAACGGCCTGATGCGCGTGGGCATCAGCCGAATCGGGGGCGGTATCGTTTTCGCCGAACTGCTGAAGTTCATCGAGTCCCCCACGAATACGAATCCGCTGGTGATGGACTTTGCCGCCGAACCCGCGCTTTCCCTGCTGCCTGCAAAGCCAGGCGCGCCGGGCTCGGACCTTCTGGCGGCCTTCACGGCCGGGCGGACATTTGAGTCGGCCGGTTCGGCGGATGGACGGTCGGTGGTGCTGAGCGCCCGCGCTGAAAACGGCCTGCAACTGGAGCGGCACCTGAAGTTGGGTGACGATTACCGGCTGGAGCTGGAAGACCGGTTCATCAACGCGTCGCCGGCTGTCGCGGTTCTGCCCGAATATGCCCTCCAAGCGGGTGTTCTTCGGTTCCCGCCCACGAAGGGCAGCTCATCTCAGGGCGTTCCCCTGGGCATCGACACCCTCTCCACGACCGGCGGCGAGGATGTTCGCCACTGGGGCAGCAGCGGGTTCCTGAGCAAGAAGGAGTCGCTGCCCGATTTCTTCCAGCCGGTTGAACGGCGCGGGGGGGGCTGTTCCATGTCGAAGCCCGCCATGACCCAGCCGCTGCCGCCGAAGATTGTCCAGCCGGTTGAGGATCGCACCGATTGGATTGCGGTCAAAAACAAGTTTTTCGCGCAGATCCTGGTTCCCGAGGGCGGCGCCCCGGGCTTCCGGCTGGTCGCCCATCGCCAGGTTCTGCCCTCGGAGCAGCCCGGGTTGCCGGGCTCGTGGGCTTCCGTTCCGATGCTGGACGCCGTGGCGGCCACCTTGGTCATGGATCCGGTGGAAGCGGGCCCGGGCGCGACGGTGACGCGCAAGCTTTCCTATTATGTGGGGCCCAAGGAATACTCCCGCATCGAATTGCTGGGCAACCGCATGGTCGAGGTGATGGAGTTCGGCATGTTGCGGTCGGTCTGCTGGCTGCTGCTGGTCTGCCTGAAGGGAATTTACAGCGTGTTGCCCAATTACGGCGTGGCCATCATTCTGCTGACTGTGCTGATCCGGCTGGTCTTCTGGCCGGTCACGCACAAGAGCACGGAGAGCATGCGCCGGATGCAGGAGATCCAGCCCAAGATCGCCGCCTTGCGCGAGAAGTACAAGGACAAGCCGCAGAAGATCCAGGAGGAGACCATGAAGCTCTACAAGGAGCACAAGGTCAACCCGCTCGGCGGCTGCCTGCCCATGCTGATCCAGATCCCGGTGTTCATCGCCCTCTTCAACGTGTTGCGCAGCGCGGTGGAGCTCCGCTATGCGGGCTTCCTGTGGGTGACGGACCTGAGCGAGCCCGAGGGGCTCTTCGCCGGCGTGCTGCCGATCGCCCTTAACATCCTGCCCATCATCATGACGGCCACCTCGATCTGGCAGAGCTACCTGACCCCCAGCGGCGGCGATCCGGCCCAGCAGAAGATGATGTTGTTGATGCCGATCATGATGCTGTTCATCTTCTACAACATGCCGGCCGCCCTGGTGCTTTACTGGACCGCCAACCAGGTCCTGATGATCGTGCAGCTGCTTTGGCAGAAGAGGAAAAAAGAAGCGGAAATCCGGTAGTTCCAAGCGGAGGGGGCGCATGACACCATGGATCTGGAGAGTGGGGCTGGGCCTGGCGGCGTATCTGATCGGCGCCATTCCGGTGGGCTATCTGGTGGGTCGCGCCAACGGCGTGGATATCCGCACGCGCGGCAGCGGTAATATTGGGGCCACCAACGTGTTCCGCTGCATCGGCAAGGGGTGGGGGATCCTGACCTTTCTCCTGGACGCTTTTAAGGGCTTCGCCCCCGCGTTCCTGTTTCCGATCCTGCTGGCGCGCATGGGCGCCGAGCCGACGGGCGCCTGGGCCGGAGTGCCGGGCCTCGTCTACATGGTGCTCGCCATTGCGGGGCACAACTGGCCGGTCTACCTGGGCTTCAAGGGCGGCAAGGGCGTGGCCACCAGCGCCGGCGGCCTGCTTGGCGTGGCGCCGGGCGCCGTCGGCATCGGCCTGGGCGCCTTTATCATCCTTTTCGCCGGCACGCGCTATGTTTCGGTGGGGTCCATTGGCGCGGCCCTGGCCGTGGCATTGGGCGGCTGGTGGCTGTACCGGCCCGATCCCGTGTTGCGGTCCATACTGACGGTGCTGGGCCTGTTGGTGATTCTGCGGCACAAGGGTAATGTTGTCCGGTTGCTGAACGGCACCGAGAATCGGATTTCGTTTGGACGCAAGGAGCGCACATGAAAGCGGTTGTCATCGGAGACGGCGGCTGGGGCACGGCCCTGGCCATGGTTCTGCGGGGCAAGGGGCACGAGGTCGCCCTGTGGGGCCCGTTTCCCGACTACATGGCCCGGATGCGCGAAACCCGCCTCAATCCGCTCTACCTGCCGGGCGTGGAGCTGCCGTCCGGCCTGGCCTGCCTCGCCGATCCGGCCGAGGCCGCCGCCGGAGCCGACCTCGTCGTGCTGGCCGTGCCGACCAAGTTCTACCGCTCCGTCATAGACCGTTTTCGGGGACTCATCGCCCCGGGCGCCCTGCTGGTGAGCGTGGCCAAGGGCTTTGACCCGGAGACGGGCGCGCGCATGAGCGACGTGGCCGAGGCCGTTCTGGGCGCGGGGCCGGTTGTGGCCCTTTCCGGGCCCAGCCACGCCGAGGAGGTGGCCCGCCGCGCGCCCACCTGCGTTGTGGCGGCCTGCCGCGACCACGACCTGGCCGTTCGCGCGCAGGAGGCGTTCATCGGCACCCGCTTCCGCGTCTACACCTCCTCCGACGTGGTCGGCGTGGAGATGGGCGGCGCGCTCAAGAATGTGATCGCCCTGGCGGTCGGCCTGTGTGACGGGCTGGGCTTTGGCGACAACTCCCGCGCGGCCCTCATCACCCGGGGCCTGGCCGAAATGACCCGCCTGGGGGTGGCCTACGGCGCCCAGGCCGGAACGTTTGCCGGGCTGAGCGGCATTGGCGACTTGATTGTGACCTGCACCAGCAAGCTCAGCCGGAACCGCAGCGTCGGCGAGCGGTTGGGCCGGGGTGAAACGCTGGAGCAGGTGACGGACAGCATGAAGCAGGTGGCCGAAGGCGTGACCAACTGCCTGACGGCCCGCGAGCTGGCCTTGAAGAAGGGAATTGAAGCCCCCATTGTCAACGAGGTCCACGCCATTCTCTATGAAGGCCGCAAGCCCGAGGAGGTCCTCGACCTCTTCATGGCCCGCATTGCGAAGCCCGAGATTTCCTGACCGGCGGCCGCAAGGCAAAGCAGAAATAGGCGCCCGGGGGCTCTTTACAGTTGAAGGCGGGTGGGGCTGGGCGTACAGTAGGGGCGCAATGGAGGATGGTATGCGCTTGATGGCGGCCATATTAATATTGTTCCTGGTGGCGGGCGCGGGCTACGGCAAGGAAAAGAAAGCGGAAAAGTCCTCTCCGGCGGCGGGGCCTGCGGCGGGTGAAAAAGCGCCCGGTTTTTCGCTGCCCGCTTTTCCCGGCGGCAAGGTCCGGCTGAAGGATTTCGAGGGCCGGTGGCTGGCCCTGATGTTTTACCCCAAGGCCCGGGCTCCGAAGGACACCGCCCAGATGGCCAGCGTTCGCGACGCTTGGCCCCAGATCAAGGGGCTCAACGCCGCCGTGTTGGGCGTGAGCATGGATCCGCCCGGCGTGATCGCGGAATTCCAGAAGGAGCAGCGGTTGCCCTTCGCCCTGGCCTGCGACGCGGACAAGGGGGCCAGCACGGCCTATCACGCCCTGGGGCTGGGCGGCCTGTTCTCCTCACGGCGCGTCATATTCATCGACCCCCAGGGGCGCGTGGCCGGCATATTGGACAAATGCCCCGAGAAGCAATACGGCCCCCGCATCGTCGAGACGCTCAAGGCCCTGCAGAAGCGCGGCTCTTAAGGGGCCTCCGGCGCCCGCGCGCCTTCCGCCAGGGCGAGGAGGCGGGCTTTGAACGTGCCGGCATTTTCCGGGGACAGCCTTTTCCACCGCTCCGTGCCCAGCCGGTAATCGACGGCATCGGGTTTCAGGTTGAAGGTGGTGATGAGGCGGGCCTGCGTATTGAAGACGTGGGCGCGGCCTTGCGGGCCGACAACGACAATGCCCCCGGTGCGTTCATCCGAAAAGAGGGCTTCGGGCCCGGCGGCGGCGGCATCCTCGAGGGCCTTGTGCGCCGGCCGTTCGCTGCCGCGGCGGTCTTCGGCGCGGCGGGTCCGGCGCGCCATCTGGCGGTCGCCGCGTTCGAGCGATTCGGCCAGGCGCATCAGGATGGCCGGGATTTTCTTGAGTACCACCAACGCCTCGTCGGGCCGGCCCGCCTCGCGGGCCTGGGCGGCGAGGCGTTCCAGGTTTTCAAGGTCGCGCACGGCGATTTCGCGGGCGCGGTAGACCGCGTGGCCCCAGGGGCTGTCGGCGGCCAGCTCATCCTCGAGCGATCCGCCGTGGGGATGAATCCCCAGCATGTTGAGCATCAGGCGCAGACCGCCGGCGGCGTTGCGCGTTTCGACGGCCTGAAAGCTGAGGGCCATGCGTTCGGGCGGTTGTCCCTTTTTTGAATCTGTCGTCCGCACGGGAAAATAGCCGGCCGCCACCTGGCCGAGGATGGCGTAGGTCTTGGAGGCGCGGCCGAAGGAGGTGAGCTGGCGCTCGCGCAGGTCACGGCCGAAGCGGACTTTGGCCAGCACGGCGGGGCGCTCGGAGAAGAGGCGGTCCACGCGCTCGTCGCGCGCGGCGATCAGGGTCTGGGTGAACTCCTCCCACTCGGGCTGGCCGGTCGGGGAGAAACCGGCGAAGACGTGCAGGGAGGAGGGCGGCAGGCTGTGTTCGCAGAGCGACGAGGAGCAGCGGAAGCAGTAGGCGCGCCCCCGGCGGGCGGCGCCGCGCTCCGCCTGGGCGTCCTGGAGTTGCTGGAGCACCTGGGCGGCCAGGGGCGGGTCGAAGGCGAGGGCCCAGTTTTCGCCCGGCTTCACGGTCAGCCGCAGTTCGATGGCCAGGGGCGCGGCGTCCCCGGCGGCCGGCCCGAAGCGCGTGACATGGGCGTCGCGGATAAAAGTGCGCAGGACATCGGCGGCGGCTTTTTCGCGCCGGTCGAGGCGGGTGGGGGGGCCGGGGGGGGAGGGGGCCGGAGGGTCGACGGTTTCTGGGGCGTCTTCGGACATGGCGGGGCTACTGGATTTCCCGCTGCACGGTGTAGGCGCCGGAATCGAGCGGATCGACGCGCACGTTCAGGATGGTGAGCCGGCCTTGCAGCACGTCGACATCGCCGGCCCAGCTTCGGTTGCTGTCGTCCTCGTCGTTGAGCACGACGCGGTAGACGCCGGGGGGAAAGTCGAAGGCGCGGTCGTCATCATCGCTCACCTTGCCCTGCAGGCGGCCGTCGAGGAAGAATTCGAGGTCCGTGTAGGTGAAGTTTTCGACGATGATGCCGCCCTGGCCGAGGGGGGGGTTGTGGTCATAGTCATCGTCGTCCGTCTCGCAGCCGGGCGCGCCGAGGAGCGCGGCCAGACAAGCTAAAAAAGGAACAGCCCGGGAAAACAGGCGCTTGCGCATAACGACCTCCGGATTTGATGCGGGGATCTTAGCAGAAGAATGGGGGAAAGGAAAGGGGGATGCTCAGCCGAACCCGGCCCGCCGTTCCAGCCGGCGGTTGCGGAAATAGACGAGGATATCCGCGAAGACGAGCGTGCCGTTCAAGGCGTACAGGTAGATGACGCCGTCGGGGCTGTGCAGCAGTTTATGGATGACGCCGGAGAGGTAGCCGAGAAAGACCACCACGAGGAACATGATGCTCTTGCCGCCGGTCTGCCGGGAGGTCCACGACTTGATGAGGGCGAAGGGCCAGGCCGCGCCGAAGCAGATCAGCATGAGGATTTCGAAGACGCTCACTTAGTGTTTCTCCTGGGGGGTGTTGGGGGACAGGCCGAAAAAGCTGAGGATGCGGGCCATCACCAGACGGCCTTTTTGTTGTTCCGTTATTAGCCTGGCGGACGGGCCCGCGCCGGCGGATTTTTCCGCCCGCTCCCGGTGTCGCGCCTCGAGCACGCTGGCGAGGTATTCGGCCATTTCGGGCCGCGCCAGGAGGATGGCCTTGAAGGAATCCTTGTCCAGCTCCAGGACCCCGGTGTCGGCGAGGGCCGAAACGGTGGCCGAGCGGCCTTCGCCGGTCAGCAGCGAGCGTTCCCCGAAGAAGGCGCCCGGGCCGAGTTCGCCCACGCGGGTGCGGTCGCGGCCGTCCTGGTCGACGAAGATGCCGACCCGCCCCGACTCGATCAGGAACAGCGAGTGGCCCGCGTCGCCCTGCCGGACGATGGTTTCCCCGGCGCCGTAGATTCCCGGGCGGCAGCGCCCCGCGAGGGCCAGGCGTTCGGCGTCCGTCAGCTTGGCGAAGAGGTCGATGGCCGCGAAGAGCCGCGCGCCGGCCTCCACGCGTTCGCGTTCGGCGGCCCGGTCGTCCTCCCGTGTGACCTGGCGGGCGCGCACGTCGCGGATGGGGTAGGGGATGGAGATGGCGGCGCGTTTGAAGCGGTACCAGACCAGGTTCATCAGGTCGGCCTTGATTTCCTCCAGCCGTTCGTATTCGTGGATGAAGAAGAGGGCTTCGTACTCGATGGCGAAGTCGGCGTAGTTCACGACCCGCACCTTGGGTGGGGGCACGGGATCGATGCCCGGGACATCGCGGATGGCGTCGAGCAGCACCTGGCGCACGAGGTTGGGCGGCGAATCGTAACCGGTTCCGACCCGGATGCGCGTGCGCAGCTCGGGCGTGGGGCGCGAGAAGTTGACAAGCGTTTCCTTGGAGAGCGTGGCGTTGGGGACAATGATGTCCTCCAGGTTCTTGGTGCGCAGGCGCGTGGAGCGCCAGGTGATGTCCGTGACCCGGCCGACCCGGTCGCCCACGGCGATCCAGTCGCCGATGGAAAAGGAATTTTCGGCGTTGAGCGCCAGGCCCGCCACGAGGCTGCCGAGGGTGTCCTGGGTGGCGTTGGCGAGCACATAGCCCACGACTAGGGAGGAGACGGCCAGGACGTTGAAGTTGACGGCCGGGAAGAACCCCTTGACGACGAGGGCCAGCAGGAGGGCCGTGAGCACGGCGCGGGCGATGTCGCGCAGCACCACGGGGGCGGCCTTTCGTCCCTGTTTTGGGAATACAACCTCGAACAGGACGATTTCCCCCGCGCGCAGGAGCAGCGCGAGGAGGAAGAAGACGACGGCGGCGGTGAAGATGCGGGGCGCGGCGGGGAAGAGCCGGCCGAGGGGTTCGCCGAGGAAGAATTGCAGGACGCAGGCCAGGCCGAGCAGGCGCAGGGCCGGGGCGAGGCGGCCGGGGAAGGGGCGGTGATGCCCAAGGCGCAGGAGGACGAGCAGGATCGCGTAGACCAGCAGGCCCAGGAAGGCGCGCGGCAGGGCGTCTTGCAGGAAGGGTTCGGAGCCCAGTTGGGCCAGTTTTTCGGTCCACGCATCGGCGGCGGGCAAGGCGACGGCATTGGTATTCATGGCGAGGCCTTTGTTTCCGGCGGGTCCGCCGGGCGGGCGGGCTCGGGGGCTGCGGCGGGTGTTTTGGGAAAGACGATGTAATAGGGGATGACGAGGGCGTTGAGGGCGGCGGCCTTGTCGGAGGCGGCCAGGACGCGGCGGATTTCGGCGGGTCCGATGTCGGCGTAGACGCCGCCCGTGCGGGTGGCGGTGAACTGTTCGGGCGGAAAGAGGTGCAGATGGTCGGCGAAACAGACGATGGGCCGGGCGCGGCCGACCGACAGGTAGCGGGCCAGGCTGATGCGGTCGACCTGGATTTCGCCTCCGGAAAGCAGGCGGATCTGGCTGGCGTATTTTTCCTTGTAGAAGTTTTTTTCCTCCCGCGAGAGGGAGGCGGTCTGGCGGGGGTAGAAGACTCGGGCGGCCCCGTTGCGCCGCAATTCCTCGACCATCGCATAGCTGGGGGTGGAAGGGAAGGCGGGACGGATTAGGAGGTGCACATTCCAGAGAATCAGGAAGGTCATGAGGGCCAGCAGGACGGGTAGCCGGCCTGGGGGCGCGCGGCGCATTCCGCCGGAGAAACTGGCGGCCATGAGGAGGAATATCCCGCCGGCGGCGCCGAGAGTGGATTCCTTCAGCTGCCAGGCGGCCAGACCGAAGAGCAGGCCGCCCGCAACGAGGAGAAGCGCGAGGAGTCCCAGCAGGCGCCGGATGAAGGTTTCCAGCGGAGGATGGCGGTCAATGGTTTCGGACAGCAGAAAGGCGAGGCCGGCGGCGATAAGCGGGTAGCCGGGCAGCAGGTAGCGGCTGCGGGTGAGGTTGGCCGGCGAAAAGATGATCAGGAGCAACAGGTGCCAGCCGATCACGAACAGGAAGGCCGGCGCGTGCTCCCGGATGGTTTGTTTCAAGGCGGGTCGGGCGGAAGCCAGGGCGGCCAGCAGGACGAGGGACCAGGGGAAGAAGGGCAGGGCCAGGCCGAAGGAATAGCGCCACAGGTTGGCGGCCACCTGCGAAAGCGAGGCGGCCGTGCGGTTTCCGACCTGGTCGTTCACGAATCCGGAAAGGGCTGTATGCCCCATTTTAATGTAAACAGCGATGAACCAGAAGAGGCCCAGCAGCAGGCCCAGCAGAAGGGGGACGGGGCGGAAAAGGCGGCGCAGGCGGAGGCGGTGACCGGGGCTCAAGAGGGCAAATATCAGGACGAAGGAGAGCAGCAGCACGCCCAGCATGCCCTTGGCGGCGATGGCCAGCCCCATGCCGAGGTAGGCGTACCAGGCATCCCTGCGGCGGGGTGTGTCCTGGAGGAGCAAGCCGGCAAATCCGTAAAGGCTGAGCAGGGTGGAGAAGCCGAGGAACACATCGGGTGTGGCGCGCATGGAGGCCGTGATGAGGGCGATGTTGGAGGCCAGGATCAGCACGGAGAGGAAAGCGGCCGCGCGGCTTTTGAAGAGCCGGAGCGTCAGGAAATAGGAAAGGGCCAGGATGCCCAGGCCCGTGGCGAGGGAAGCGACGCGCGAGGCGAAGACGGAGATCCCGAAAGTGTGGAAGCCGGCGAGGATCAGCCAGTAGGAGAGAATGGGTTTGTTGAACCGGGGGGCTCCGTCGGCATATTCGGGCACGAGCAGGCGGCCGGATTCATGCATGCGAAGGGCGCTATCGGTGTAGAAGTGCTCATCGCCGAAGAAATAGGCCTGAAGATTGGGCATAATGGTCAGCAACCCGGCCGCGAAGACGGCCAGAACAAGGGCCATGGCGAGGGCCGGGTGAAGAGACGGCGTGGCGAAGGAGGGAAGTTTGCTTTTCATGAATATTCGAATAATCTTAGAGAATCCTTTTTCAAAAAGAAAGCACTCCTTGCGCCGAAAATGGCGGGTGGAATTTGAGCGTTGCGCCGGCCTGGAGGAAGCGGTAGGATGCGCGAATGCGTAAGGGAAGGATAGAGGCATGAAAAAATGGATTTTCATGGTGATGCTGGCGGCAGGATTCTGCGTGGCGGACGATTGGTCCCGGGCGGCGGGCACGAATGCATTGGCAGCGATTCCGGCCGCAACGGGAACGGTCACGGCGGCGAGCGAGGTCCGGCCGTTGGGGCCCGAATGGCCGTGGACGGGCTATGTGCGTGTGATGATGAATGCGAGCGGCGAGGTCCAGGCGATCCGGTTGGTGGCGGGCGACAAGTTGCTGGCGGTGGAAACGGATGCGAAAGGCCGGGAACTCGCGAAGGCGCCCAAGACGCGAAAAGTGCGAGTGAAGGGTTTGCTGGAGGAGCGCGACGGCCGGTCGTGGCTGAGGGTTGCCGATTTTCAGGACGCGCCCGATAATGAGGCGCCGGCCGCCGGGGCTCAGCGCTGACGGGAGAGACGGCCGGCCTCCTCGGCATACTCCCGAAACAGCCGGGTGTAAAGTTTATAGTCCTCATAGGATCCGCCGAGTGGCGTCTGGTGATTGCAGGAGATCAGGAATCCTCCCTTGGCCGCTCTCTCCCTTATTCATGACCATCAGGCCGAGAAGAAGGTGCGCGTACCCGGGCGGTGCGTATCTGTTTTTGCCAGCGTCGAGCCTCACCGATTGTGCGGGCGGCGAAGCGGAGGGGCGCTTTTTCGGGATGGTGCCGGCCCCAGAGCAGGGTGGCCGGGTGGAGTTCTTTTTTCAGGCGAAAATCCAGAATGCGCTAGCCCAGGGCGGCTCCTTTTTGTGGGAGTTTTCACGCATCCCGCCCTCCTTGTCAATTGTCGGCAAATGATTTGACACCGGAAATGAAAAAAACGATACTGTATTTAAACGCAAGAAGACTAGGAGGCACGATGAAACGCGCAATGGGATATTTGATCGGCACGGCGTTGGCGATGGCTTTCAGCGGAGCGGTTTCCGCCCAGAGTATTGAGAACACCCCCGAAACGGTTTTATTCAGTCTCGAAGGCGGAGTTCGGTTTGAAGACAACCGGGATGCCACCGAGAGGGGCAAGGAAAACATGACCTCCCTGCGCCTGACGCCGGGCGTTCGGTTGACCTTGGACGATGAGATTACGAAAGCTTTCCTTGAGTACCGCCCCTCGCTGATCTGGCGGGACAATGAGCGCGACGACCAGAACGACTCGGAGGTCTACCATGCCGTTGAAGCCAAGGTGGAACACGACGCGTCGTATTTGTGGCATGTGGGGGGGTTGAACAAGTTTGAGATGACGGACGATCCCAATGTTTCGCGGGGTGGCGTGACGGTTCGTGAGAATGCGAGCTACTGGGTCAACCAGACCAAGGGCTGGTCGGCTTACAACGTCAGCGAACGCGTGCAGTGGGATGTGGACGGTTCGTATTTGCTCAAGCGTTACGACGAGCGACCCTATTCGGACGAGGGCGACGAGGACCGCCTTGAGGCCAACACGGCGCTTCGCTACAAATTTTCGCCTGAGTATTACACCTTCGGGTTTCTCGGGTACGATCAGCCGAGTTATGAGAACGATTTGCAGGGAGACTACCAGGGTTATCTGGTGGGCGTAGGCGTGGGCCGGCGTATCAACGACCAGTTGTGGGGCCGGGTTTCGGGAGGGTACGAGTGGATCGATTACGAGGATGGCGAGCAGGATGACGAGGCCGTTCCGTATCTTCAAATTATCGTGGATTTCACTCCGGCGGAAGACCTCGTTCTCACGGCGGGTATTGAATATTCGGTGCAACCCTCCGACCGGTCGTATTATTCCTCCAAGGAGTATCTGCGCACCATGCTGAGGGGCGTGAAGCGCCTCTCGCAAAGCATTTCAGTCGATGCGCAGTTCGTTTACGCGAATGGCGCGTATGATTCGGGCCAGGCTGTGGAGGGCGCGCCTGCCGCCGTTCCGGACGGGGACGACACCCTGTTGGATTGGCAAATGGGGATGACGTTCCGGCCGCCGGCCCGCCGTTATTACGCGCGCCTCGCCTATGAATTCGAGGACTGGGATTCCGACGTCCGCGAATCATTCCAACGTAACACCATCAACGCGATGGTCGGAATCGATTTCTAAGAAAAAGCGCGCCTGCCCATGGACCAAACTTCCTCCCAACCCAATGCGGTTCATTTCTGGGATTACTGGCAGATCGTGCGGTCCCGCAAGGAGATCGTGCTGGCGATTTTCCTGTTCATCATTGTTGTGGGCACGGTTGCCACTTATTATCTGCCCAAGACCTTCATGGCCTATACCCGGATTGCGGTGAATCGCGAAGCGACGGCGGTGGAAGGCATGAAGTCGCAGGGGGGCGTCCAAGGCTACGATCCTTTCTTTCTGCGCACCGAGTTCGAAATCATCCAGTCGAAGCCCATTATCTATGAGGTGATCCGCAACCTCCGGCTCCAGGAGCATTTTGGCCGGTTATACAATGAAGACGGGCTCCCGATGTCCCCTGCCCGAGCTTATGAAATCGTTTACGACAGCATGAAGGTTCACCAATACCGGGATACGAACCTGATCGAGATCCAGATTCAGCGCAGCACGCAGCGATCGACGCCGCAGGAGGCGAAGGACGACGCCGCCCGGATCGCCAACGAAATCGCGGCCGTCTACCGGGATCGCCGCATTAAAAGCGCGCGCACCGAGAAGGAAAGCGGGCTTGCGGCTCTGAAAACCCAATTCCAGGAGAAGCAACTCAAGGTGCAGGAGTTGGAGGATAAAATGGAAGCCCTGCGCAAGGAGTTGAATATCAACGTCACCGCCGGCGGGCCCGAGAACGTGGGGCAGGTGGACAAGGCGCGCATTGCCCAGCTCGAAGCGGATCGGTTGGGCGCGCAAAATCGGATGCTCGATCGCCAGACCCGGCTCGAGGCCCTCAACAAGATGGAAGGCGAACAGCTTCTCTATGCCGCCGCCAGTCTCCTGGGGGACCCCATGCTTAATACGCTGCGCGAGCAGTTGGTGGAAAATCAGCTTCAACTGGGGCAGCTTCAGGGCGCGCTGGGGACCCGCCACCCGGATGTGATTCGCATCGGAAACGTGGTCAGCAACCTGACGATAAAAATCGAGGAAACACTCAAGGGGCTCAAGGTGGGGCTCCAGACTGAATTTGAAATTGCCAAGCGCGGGATGGAGCTGATCGACAAGAACCTTGAGCAGTCTCGCGCGAGCGACATCAGCGCCGAAAGCGAAAAGTACTTGCCGTTCCGAAAGATCGAGCACGAGTTGACGGCACAGCGGCAGATCCGCGATTCCCTGGAGATGCTGGTGGTGAAGGAAGAGGTCGATCTCCAGTTGCCCCGCCGGCCGGTGGAAGTCATCGAAATGGCCGAGGAACCCGATCGTCCCATCGCTCCGAAAATGATCCTGAACATTATGCTCAGCGTGATTTTGGGGCTGGGCGTCGGCGTGGGGCTGGCCTTTTTCATGGAGTATCTCGACACCTCGGTCAAGACCGTTCAGGAAATTGAGGACTTGATCGGGGCGCCCATTCTGGGCGTCATCCCCCAGAAGGTGCGCCCGTTGAACGTCGAGAAGGGCGATATCTCCCACGCGGAAGCCTATCGCGTGTTGAAGACCAACCTGCAATTTTCGAAAAAATGGGGACAAGGGAAAGTTCTCTGCGTCACCAGCGGCGGCGCCGGCGAGGGCAAGTCTCTGTCGCTCTTCAACCTGGCCTATGTGTTCTCACAGCTGGGCAGCCGTGTGTTGCTGATCGATGCGGACATCCGGCGCCCCACCCAGCACAAGATGGTGGGGCTGTCCAATCGCGTGGGGCTTACGGATGTGCTACTGGGGCGCATGAATCCGGCCGAAGTGATTGTGCCCACGTCCTGGGAGAATTTCTCGTTCATGCCAAGCGGCCGGTCGGTCGTCGGGATGCATGGAATGGTGGATTCGCCCCGGGTCCGCGCGTTGCTGGATGCGGTCAAAAAAGATTACGATTATGTGTTGCTGGATGCGCCTCCGATTCTTGGCGTGAGCGACGCGGCGGTCTTGTGCAGCGAATCGGACGGGACGTTGCTTGTGATCGAGCACCGGAGCTACCCCAAGGAAGTGGCGGTCCGCGCCCGTTCCATGATACAGAACGTGGGCGGCAACCTGGTGGGTGTGGTCCTTAACAACATCAACATTCACCGGGACTATTACCATTATTACCACTATGTGGGGGGCTACGCCTATAAGGCCGAACCCTCGGAGTCGAAGGCGGATTCTCCGCGTGGGAGTTGAGCGTTTTGATGAGACTGCCCGTGATAAAACTTATGACCTCCCTTTTGGCGCTCGGGGTTTTGGCCGGGTGCGCCAGCCTGCCGCGCCGCGCCGCGCCGACGCCGCCCTACCAGCCGCCGGCGGAGGGGCCCATTGTTCCGGGAGTCGAAGCGGCCACACCCGACCTCGTTCCTGTGCCGACGGATGCCGTTGCCGGCGTCCCGGCGGCTACGGAGCCTACCCTGAGGCCGTTGCTGACGGGGGACCGCCTGGGCCTCACGCTCCGGATGTATCCCAAGATCGAGACCTTTGAAGCCGTTATCGATGAAAGCGGAAACATCAATTTGGACTTGGTGGGCCGCGTGAGGGTGTCTGGAATGTCCTCGGCAGAAGCCGAGAAGGCGATTGAAAAAGCCTACATGGATGCCCAGTTCTACAAGACCATCACGGCCTCGATTATTCCGCCCACGCGGGAGTTTTTCGTGAAAGGGTACGTCCTCAAGCCCGGCAATTACCCGATCGTCCGTGGAAAGGTAACCGTGTTGCAGGCCCTGAGCATGGCAGGGGGGTGGAATGAATTTGCCGATCCGAACAAGGTTCGGCTGATCCGCGGCGAGGAGACCATGATTCTGAGCATTCCCAAGATTCAGTCCCGGGTGGAACCGGATGTGAACATCGAACCGGGTGATGTGATCGACGTTCCCAAGCGTTGGATGTAAGACTTGATCACCGGACAAAAATGGTTTACTGTAGCGAAGTAGAAGAGGAGAATCATAATGAGTATGAACACGATTCTGTTGGCGACGGTTATGACGATCGGCCTGAGTGTCACGGCGAGTTTGGCCCAAACCCCTGCTGAAATTGCCAAAAAAGCGGCTGACAACGCCGCCCTTTCAGCTTCCAAGGCGGCGGCTTTTTCGACTGAGGGGCACGCTCGGTCCGAAGCGCTCCAAAAATCCATTGCCGATCTCGAGGCGATGCTCAAGGATGGCGGGACGAATCAGCTCGCCATCGGGGAAACCCAGGAAAAGCTGACGGCCCTTCGCAATTTGAAAGCGCGGGTTGACCGCTTGATCGTCAACTTGGACAAGGCCTCCGCGGCAGCTCAAGAGGCGGCCTTGGCCGCGGCGGAAGCGGCGGAACGGGCTTCCGCGCAAGGCGTTTCAGAGGCGGATGCCCAGGCGGCGGCCGGTCAGGCGCTTCGGCAGGCCAAAAAGGCGGACGAGGCCAGCCAGAATGCTGGAAAATTCATGGACTTCGTCAGCCAGTCGATTGCCGCACAGGGGGTCAACGAGTTGATCCCCCTTCCACGGCGCACGACGACGCCGACCACCGTGACCACGACCACGACGACCACGACCACGACGACAACGATTCCCCGGCCCGGCCCGACGCCCACGCAGGTGGGACGCGGTCGACGCGGCGTGTGAAGCCTCTTTTTTCTTGAAGAGGGCACTGTCAGACAGCGAAGACGCCTACCAGGTTAGAACCATTCTGGGCATGGCAGGCATTTACCTGATCTGCTTTGGCATTTTTGGCGGGATATGGTCTGTGCGGGCGACCATGGCGTATCGGCTTTATGCCCGCATCATTCTTGATCGGCCAGACACGGAAACCGTATTGCGCCTTTCACGGCAATCCCTGCGCGCCTACTCCCGCCAATACGCCCTGTGCATACGGGCGGCGGAAACCGCTTTTGCGGCGGTTGAAAAGGCACCCAATCCCCAAGCGGCCGAGCAGTTGCGGAACGAAACGGTGTATTATGTGGGCCGTGGATCCGACCTGAATCCCTGGCTTATGGAACTGCATTATCTGAAAGCGCGCCTGGCAGCACGCGAATCGCCCGAAGCGGCGGTGGCGATTTGGGAGGAATATGTGGAGTGGCATTTCTGGGATCCCGGAAATTTGGAGATCCTGGCCCGGTTCCAGGAGGAGGCGGGCCAGCTTCGCGAGGCTTTGAGCACGCTGGATTATCTGAAGGCATGGCCGCGTCATAACGCTTGGCGAAAACGGCTTCGGGAAATGCTGGAGAAAAAGGAAGCGGCCTCTTCGTGATGCCCCCGAGGCGGGGTTATTCCGGCGGTTGAATTTGAGGCGGGCCGGCTTTGGTATCGGCTTCGACCACGCGTCGGAGGGCTTCGGCCACTTGAAAAAGGCCCGTGGAGGGGATGATGATCGTGTCGCGCCGGCCGCCCACATCTTCGGTGATTCTTAAAAAACGACCGCGTGGATTTTCGCGGAGTGAAAGCGTGAACATCTTCCGTTCCACTTGAACCTGCTCGTTGAGCAATTCTGTATCCATGGTCAGTCCCTCCCGTCGTCCCCAATGTTCATCTTATACAAATAATGAACGTTCCCAAAGGATCTGTCAACGGAGAATCTTGTCGCGCATCCCGGGCTTCCGGGATTGCATGGGAGGCCGCGGTGATGTTTAATGGGGGAATGAAGGACCGCGAATGGATCGTTGTGCAGGGAGCGCGCCAGCACAACCTGAAGAACATCACCGTGCGCATCCCCCGCCACGCCCTGACGGTCATTACGGGGTTAAGCGGCTCGGGCAAGTCTTCCCTGGCCTTCGACACTCTGTACGCCGAGGGGCAACGCCGGTATGTGGAAAGCCTCTCGGTCTATGCGCGGCAGTTCCTGGACCAGTTGCAGAAACCCGATGTGGACGCCATCGAGGGCCTGTCGCCGGCTGTCGCCATCGAACAGCGCTCAGGCGGTTCCAATCCCCGCTCCACCGTGGCCACCACCACGGAAATTCATGACTACCTGCGCCTGGTTTTTGCCGCCATCGGCCGCCGCCACTGCCCCTCCTGCGGCAAGCCCGTGGTGCGCCAGAATGCCGAACAGGTGGTCCAGACCCTGCTGGCCCTGCCCGCCGGCGCCAAGATTCAGCTCCTGGCCCCCCTGGCCCGCGATTTCAAGGGCGACGGCAAGGCCGCCCTGGCCCTCGTGCGGCGCAAGGGTTTCACGCGCGTCCGGCTGGACGGAAAAATCCAGGAACTGGACGCCGCGCCGGGACTGGACCCGAAAAAGAAACATTCGCTGGATCTGGTCGTGGACCGCGTGGTGATCGGCGAGAACGTCCGGTCCCGCCTGGCCGACTCCGTGGAGCTCACCTTGCGCGAGGGCGAGGGGCAGATGTCGGCTCTGGCGGAGCAGCCCGACGGTTCCTGGAGCGAGACTGTTTTTTCCGAAAAAAACGCATGCCCCGACTGCGGCCTCCGGTTCGACGAGCTGAAGCCCAGCCACTTTTCCTTCAACAGCCCCTACGGGGCGTGCCCGGAATGCCTCGGCCTGGGGACCCGCCTGCTGTTCGACGAAAGCGTCATTGTGCCCGATCCGGCGCTGTCGCTCCAGGCCGGCGCCATCCAGGCCTGGAAACGGGGCGGCCGTCGCCTGATCATTTATTATAACGGCTTGTTGCGGGCGCTGGCCAAGCATTTCGGATTTTCCCTGGACACCCCCTATCGCGAGCTCCCCGCCAAGATCCGGCGTCTGCTCATGCAGGGGTCGGATGACGAAACCATCACCTTCGGGCGATGGAAGGGCGCCGCGTGGAGCCGCCACAAAAAAGGGTTTGAAGGCGTTATTCCCAACCTCGCCCGCCGGTTTGCCGAAACCGACAGCGAAACCACCCGCGAGGGCTTGCGCCGCTACATGGTCCGCCAGCCTTGCCACGGATGCGAAGGCCGCCGCCTGAAACCCGAAACGCTGGCCTGCCTCCTGCGCGGGGCGTCCATCGCCGAGATAGCCGAAAAATCGGTACGGGACGCGCTGGCGTTTTTCGAGTCGCTGACCCTTTCCGCAACCGAAGCGGTCATGGTTTCGGAGCCCGTCCGGGAAATCCGCGCCCGGCTGGGCTTTCTGGACAAAGTGGGGCTCGACTACCTGACCCTGGAGCGCGAAAGCGCCACCCTTTCGGGTGGCGAGGCGCAGCGTATCCGGCTGGCCACCCAAATCGGGTCGGGCCTGACCGGCGTGCTCTACGTGCTCGACGAGCCGAGCATTGGCCTGCACGCCCGGGACCAGGAGCGGCTGTTGAACATGCTCTTCGCCCTTCGCGACCTGGGCAACACGCTGGTGATCGTGGAGCACGACGAGTCCACCATCCGCCAGGCCGACTACCTGATCGACCTGGGCCCCGGCGCCGGCCGGCTCGGCGGGGAGTTGCTGGCCCAGGGGCCGCCCGCGGAGGTGCTGGCCCATCCGCGGTCGCTCACGGGGCAGTACCTTAATGGGAACAAACGCATCCCGGTGCCCGCGGCGCGCCGGCGCCCGGGACCCGACGCCCTGACCATCGTGGGGGCCGCGGAGCACAACCTCCGGGGCATCGATGTCCGGATTCCGCTGGGGCTGTTCGTTTGCGTGACCGGCGTTTCGGGGAGCGGCAAAAGCACACTGGTGGACGACATTCTCCGCAAGGCCCTGGCGCGCCGCCTTTACGGTAGCCGCGAGCGGCCGGGGGCGCACGAACGGATCGAGGGCCTGGAAAAGATCGACAAGCTCGTGGTTATCGATCCGTCCCCGATCGGCCGGACGCCGCGCAGCAACCCGGTGACCTACACCGGCGCCTACGTCGACATCCGCACCCTGTTCGCCTCGCTGCCGGCGGCAAAAGTGCGCGGATACGGGCCGGGCCGGTTCAGCTTCAACGTCAAGGGCGGCCGGTGCGAGGCCTGCCGGGGCGACGGCTCCCTGAAACTGGAAATGCAATTTCTGCCCGAGGTTTACGTGGTGTGCGAGGCCTGCGGGGGCCGGCGGTTCAACCGTGAGACCCTCGAAATCCGCTACCGCGGCAAGACGATTGCCGACGTGCTGGCGATGACGGTCGACGAGGCGCTCGTCTTTTTTGAAGCCATCCCCCGGGTGGCCCGCAAATTGAAGACCCTGTCGGAAGTCGGGCTGGGCTACCTGGGGCTGGGGCAGTCGGCCACCACGCTTTCGGGCGGCGAAGCCCAGCGGGTGAAGCTGTCGGCGGAACTCTCTCGCCAGGCCACGGGCAAGACCCTGTACCTGATGGATGAGCCCACCACCGGGCTGCATGCGGCGGATGTGGACAGCCTGCTGCGGGTTTTGACCCGGCTGCGCGATGGCGGCAATACCGTGGTCGTGATCGAACATCATCTCGACGTGATCAAGTCCGCCGACTATATTATAGATTTGGGACCCGAAGGGGGTGTTCACGGGGGGCGGCTCACGGCTTGCGGAACGCCGGAAGAGGTGGCCTCTTCGACTGCCTCCTTTACGGGTGCCGCCTTACGATCGGTGTTGAATCATGTTTGAACGAGCAGTTAAGAGCGGGCGCAGGCTGCCGCGGGTGCTGATGCTGGCCGGTTGCCTGTCGTTGGTCGCCTTCGTGGCAGCCGCCGCGTCTTCCGAAACGGAACGTCTGGCCCTGCAGGGGCGGGCGGCCCTGGAGGACGCCCAGTTCGAACTGGCTGAAAAATTGTTCCAGCAGGCGCTGGAGGCGGTGCCGGAGGACTCGCCCTCGGGAGCTGAAGCCCGGATCGGACTGGCTCGGGCGGCTTATGGCCGCAAGGCCCCGCGCGAGATGCTGGCGGCGTTGCCGGCCAAGGCGGCCCCGCGTCAGGGCGAACCCGCAGCAGCCTATCATTATTACCGGGCCCTGGCGCTTTACGAGCTGGGGTCGTTGGATGAGGCCGCCGCCGAACTGGATGCGCCCGATTTTGATGTGAATGCCGGTGTCCTCGCGTTGGATGCCCGCCGCCTACGCGCCTGGATCCTCTTGCGGCAGGCGAAATGGCCCGAGGCGGACCAGGCCTTTGCCGCTTGGGAGGCGGTAAAACTGTCCGATCCGGCCCGGGGCTCCAACACGGTGGATTGGGCCGGCGCCTTGATGGTGACCGGTCGGCACGCCCAGGCGGCTGTCGTTTTAAAGAATCTGTTGGACCGGAAGCCCGCGCGTCCGGTGCAGGAGCTTGCGCAGTTGGGCATGGCCCGCGCGTTGGCGGGGCAGGGGCAGGGGGCGGCGGCCGAAAAGGCCCTGGAGCCGTTGCTGGATCCGTCGGTTCCGCCCGTCTTGCGCCTGGAGGCGTGGCTGACCCGCGCGGAGTGGGAGGAGGCGCGCACGAACTGGGGCGCGGCCTGCGCGTCGGCGTCCAACGCGCTGGCCCTGGCTGTGGAGCCTCAGGGCGTGCGACGGGCCCGCACGGCGCTGGGCCGGTTGCTGATGCGCGGCGGGGCCTTGAAGGAGGGGGCGGAGTTGCTGCGGATCGTGATTGCGGAGGACCCCTCGGATCCCGGCGCCCCGGTTTTGCAACTGGCCGTTGCCCGTGCTTTTCTGGATGCCGGCCAGGCGGGAGAAGCGGAGGCCCATTACCGCTATTACCTGGAAAGTTTCACCAATGCGACCGGTGTGATCGAAGCGTTGGACGGCCGCGCCTGGGCGCTGTCGGGTTTGAGCCGGTTCTCGGAGGCGGCGGACGGCTTTGAGAAGGCCTCGGCTTTGGCCGTTGATCCCGCCCGCCGCAGCCGGTTGCTGTACAAGGCGGGGGACGCCTATTTTGCGAACGGGCAGTTCCTGCTGGCTTCCGAGCGCTATCGAACCGTTTTGGAATCGTCCGTCTCGCCCGAGCTCGCCCGCGAGGTGCGCTTCCAGTTTGCCGAAACCGAGGCGCGGCTGGGCCGGGTGAAGGAGGCGCAGAATCTTTTTGCGCAGATCGAAAAAGAGGAGGCGGGCACCGAGCTGGCCGGCCGGGCGGCCCTGCGCATGGCCGAGCTGCAGCAGGATGCCGGCTCGCTGCCGGCGGCCAAGGCGGCCTACGACCGCTTCCTGTCCGTCTATTCGAACAGCTCGCGACGGGCGGTGGCCTTGTATAATCGCGGACTGGTCAGCTACCAGCTGTACCTCTTTGATTCGGCATACGATGACTTCGCTTCGGTGGTCGCCCGTTTTCCGGACAGCACCCACGCCGAGAACGCCGCGTACATGCGCGTCTGCGCCGCCTTCGAGTGGTTCAACGATGAACGCGCGCAAAAGCTGGCGGAGGCCTTCATCGCCTCCCACACCAACTCCACCTGGATCCCGCAGGTGCGGTTTCGCCAGGCGGAATTCGAGTTCAACCGGGCCGCCTACGAGGCGGCCGAGCGGCAGTTTTTGGCGGTGGCCGACGGCTATCCCCGGGATCCGCTGGCCGGCGAGGCGCTCTTCTGGGCTGCCCGGGCCGCCGGGGCCAGCCGGCAATTCAAGAGGTCCATCGAGCTGGATGCGCGCTTGGTGCGGGAGTATCCCGAGCACTCCAAGAGGAGCGAGGCCGAGTTTTATCAGGCCGAAGCTTTGGGCGAACTGGGGAACTATGCCGGCGCGATCGCCCTGCTCGACGAGGTCATCCGGCGCCAGCCGGATTCCTTCCTCGCCTTTGCCGCCATGGGCCGTCGCGGAGATTGGCAGTTTAATCTCGGCGCGGAGGATCCGGCCCGGTTCGAGGACGCCCTGAAGTCGTACAAGGAGATCGCCGAGAATCTCAAGGCCCCCTTTGAACTGCGTCTTCAGGCGGCTTTCAAGATGGGCCGATCCAGGCAGAAGACGGGGCGGATCGACGAGGCGTTCGAGCAGTACTACACCCAGGTCATTCTGCCGTATCTGGAGGCCCGCAACGCCGGCAAGCCGATGAATGAATCGTGCACGGCCTGGTTCACGCGCGCCGTGTTCGAGGCGGCGGCAATCCAGGAAGGGCGCGGCCGGTGGCGGCAGGCCGTGCGCCTATATCAGCGGGTGGTGGATGCCGGCGTGGCCGCGGCGGGTGACGCGCGGCGCCGGATCGAAGACATTCAGCGGAAACACTGGCGTTTCTTTTAAAGGACGAGGCTCATCATGATAAAGGTTTTATTGCAGGGCGGCCCCCTGGTGTTGGTGCTTTTGGCGCTGGGCGCAATCGGTCTTCTCGTCTTCCTGGAGCGTCTTCTTCATTTGCACCGCGCGAAGATCCGGTCCGAGGATTTCCTGGAGGGCCTCTTCCGCAACCTGCAGTACGGACATGTGGAGGAGGGGCTCAAGATCTGCGATGAGACGCCCGGCCCCGTCGCCTATTTGGGAAAGACCGCCATCCTCCACCGCGAAAACGAGCCGGAGGCCTTCAAGCGGGCCCTGGACAATGCTGGCCGCGCGGAGATCTCGCGCATGGAGCGCCGCCTCGCGGTCCTCGCCACAACGGCCCAGCTCTCGCCGCTCATCGGCCTGCTGGGCACGGTTCTCGGGCTCGTGCGCGCGCTGCTGGTCATGAACCAGCGGGGGCCCCTCGTTCAGTTTGCCGACCTGTCCGGATGGCTGATGCAG
The DNA here is from genome assembly GCA_046484345.1 of Kiritimatiellia bacterium. Classification (GTDB taxonomy): domain Bacteria; phylum Verrucomicrobiota; class Kiritimatiellia; order CAIKKV01; family CAIKKV01; genus CAIKKV01. Next base: position 52,004 of record JAWOJA010000010.1, on the reverse strand, counting down.
GCGCTGGTGACCACCGCCCTGGGCTTGCTGGTGGCCATCCCCGCCTACGGCGGCTATAACCTGCTCGTCAACAAGGTGGAGAAAATCGTGCTCGACATGGAACGGGCGGCCTCCGAGATCACCGCCTTTTTCCAATCTGCCAAGGCCCGGCCGGGAGGGAACCGTGAATGATCTTCCCTCCCAATTTCACTGGCAGGCGCGGACCTTCGAGACCTACCGTCCGCCCAACCGGGTCAACCGGGGTCTGGTCACGACGGCCCCCTGGGTCGACGTGGCCCTGCTGTTGATTTTTTTCCTGCTGCTCGCCTCTCGTTTCGTGCTTCAGCCCGGCCTGCATATCCGGTTGCCCGAGTCACCTTTCAACGACGGCATTTCCCCCTACGGGCTGATGGCCGTGGTGGTTGTCCAGGCGACGGCGGACAACCGGGACGCGGAGGAGATCCTGTTTTTTGACGACGAGCGGTTTTTGCTGGGCCAGGCCGACGCGGCGGACAAGGTGAAGCGTGTCCTCGGCGCGGCCGCGCAGAACAAGCCCGGCCAGGCCATGATCATCGAGGCCGACCGGCAGGTCCGGCACGGCACCATGGTCAATTTGATCAACCTGGCGGCGGCCTCGGGTATTCCCCAGGTCTACGTGGCCACGCGGCCCTCCGGCGGGGAGACGCCATGACCGCCTATGCGGATCCACGGACCAGCCGGGATTTTCTGGCCTCGGGCGCGGGCATCCTGCTCGTGGCCATCCTGCTGGTCCTGATTGCCCTTTGGTATGTGAAGCCGCGGCCGGCGATTCCCCTGCCGCCGGCGCGCTGCCGGGTGATGTATGTGCGCGAGAACGCGGCCCGCACGGCGCTGGCGCCGATCCATTTTTCACTGCCTTCCAAGATTGGTTTCAGCCGGACCGTGCAGCCCGGCGATCCGCGTATGACCACCACCCTGGGCTCCCGCCTGGCGGACCCTGTTTTCCTGCCCCGTGAAACGGGGGCCGATAACGCCCTGCCGACCCTGGCAAAAAACGAGGCTCCGGTCTTCCGGCCCGAGCAGGACGAGGCACCGGTTTTCCGGCCCGCCCCGGCCGGCGCGCCGGCCTGGGGAATGGTGGCGACCGTGGTGGAGGGCGGCGGCCTTGTCCTGCCCGACGACCTGGCCGATGCGGCCCTGTGGCCGGCCCCGGGCGCCTGGTCGGCGACCGTGCGGGTCCAGGGCGGGCCGGACGGCCGCGCGGCGCACGTCTTTATTTTGCCGCCTGTTCCCGAAACGGGAGTGGCCTCGCGGTTGAGCGCGCTGATGAAGCGGGTGCGGTTCGAGGCGGGGTCGCGCGAGGGGGTTGTGAAAGTAAGCCGGATTGAGGTGCCCGCGGACGGCGCCGGAGAAGGAGCGAGGCCATGACGGACAACGTGAAGATTGTGGCGTGGTCGCGGCGCCGAGGCGGCGCCCGGATCGGGAAGTTTTTGCGGCGGCCGGCGGTTGATGCGGCCGCGGAGAACACCGCCCGCGACGTGCTGGCCGACATCCGGAAGCGCGGGGATATTGCCGTGCGGGAATACACGAAGCGGTTCGACCGCATGATGGCCCGGGACCTGCGCGTGTCGGATGCCGAGTTGGCGGCAGCCTCAAGAGCGGTGGATGTTTCTTTTCGTCGGGCCGCGGCCGAGGCGCACAAGCGCATCCGCGCTTTTGCGCGGGCGGGCTTGCGCCGGAACTGGACGATGAACGACGGCCGGGGCGCTCGGCTGGGCGAGCGGTTTGTGCCGTACGACCGCATTGGCGTCTACGTTCCCGGGGGGGCCGCACCGCTGGCCTCCACCGTGCTGATGACGGTGACGCTGGCGAAGACGGCCGGGGTGCGCGAAATCGTGGCCTGCACGCCCGCCGGTTTTGACGGAACCGTGAACCCGCATGTGCTGCACGCGTTGAAACTCGCGGGAGCCACGGAGGTGTATCGCGTGGGCGGCATCCAGGCCATCGGCCTGATGGCCTACGGCACCCGGACGATTGCGAAGGTCCAGAAAATAGTGGGCCCCGGCGGCGCGTTCGTCACGGCGGCCAAGAAACTGGTCTACGGCGATGTGGCGCTCGATTCCGTGGCCGGGCCCAGTGAGATTGCGGTGCTGGCCGACGGGGCCGCCAACCCCGGTTTCGCGGCCGCCGACTTGCTTTCCCAGGCGGAGCATGGCACGGGCCACGAGAAGGCCCTGCTGGTGACCGACAGTCTGCCGTTTGCCGAAGCGGTGCGAAAGGCCTTGCTGGAGCAGGCCCAGCGGCTGGGCCGCGCCCCGGCCATTGCCGAGGTCATGAAGCGCGGCGGCATCCTGTTCGCCGTGGTGGGGGACTTGGAGGAGGGCGTCGCCCTGTGTAATGAGTTTGCGCCGGAGCACCTGGAGCTGATGGTGCGGAATCCCGGGCGGCTGCTGCCGCGGATCACGCGTGCGGGCGCTGTGTTTTTGGGCCCCTGGACGCCCGAGTGCGTGGGGGATTACACGGCCGGCCCCAGCCATGTGCTGCCCACGGGCGGTACGGCGGCTTTGTTCTCCGGGCTGACAGTGAACGATTTTGTCCGGCGCATCAGCGTGGTGCGGTATTCGCGCGCCGCGCTGATGCGGGCGTTGCCGATTATCGAGGTGTTCGGCCGTGTGGAGGGGTTGGACGCCCACGCGGCATCCGGGAAGGCAAGGTTCGGTAAGTGAAGAAATCGCTGATTCGACGCAACATCCGGCTCATGGCCGGTTACACGCCCGGCGAGCAGATGGCGGGCCGGGACCTGGTCAAGCTGAACACGAACGAGAATCCGTACCCGCCCTCGCCGAAGGCGGCCCGGTCGCTGCGGGCGCTTGATCCCGCGCGGTTGCGCCTTTATCCCGATCCGGTTTGTTCCCAGATTAGAACAAAGCTGGCGGCCCTGCACGGCGTGGAGCCGGAGCAGATTTTCGTGGGGAACGGGTCGGACGAGGTCCTGCGGCTGATCACCTTGGCGTTCGTTGAGAACAACGGGGCGCTGGGCATGTTCAGCCCCTCCTATTCGCTTTACGATGTGCTGGCCGATTCCATCGGCGTGCCGATGAAGAAGGTTCCGCTGGGGGCGGATTTCGGCTGGCGTATGCCGGCCTCCTTCCGGGCGTCGGTGTTTTTCATCACGTCGCCCAACAATCCCACGGGCGTGGCCTATCCGGCTCGCGAGGTGAGGAGGTTCTGCGCGAGCTTCAAAGGTCTGGTGGTGATTGACGAGGCCTATGTGGATTTTTGCGACTGGAACCATATGGAGCTGGCGAACGCATTTCCCAACGTGCTGGTGCTGCGGACGCTGTCCAAGTCGTTCGGCCTGGCCGGGATCCGCTTGGGTTATGCGGTGGGGCCCCGCCCGCTGATCGACACCCTGCTGAAGCTTAAGGATTCCTACAATGTCAATGTGTTGACGCAGACGGCGGCGCTGGCCGCGCTGGACGACATGCCCTACATGCGGCGGCAGGTCGGGCGGATACTCAAGAGCCGCGTTCGGCTGGTCCGGGAACTGGAACGGCTGGGCTTTGTCATCACGCCTTCGCAGGCGAACTTTGTGTGGGTGCGGCCCACGCGCGTGGCGGCGAAAGTTTTGTTCGAGGCCCTTCGGCAACGCCGGATCCTGGTGCGGTACAATCCCAAGGACTGGCATCCCGGTTACATTCGCATCACCGTGGGAACGGATGCGGAGATCACGAAGCTGCTCGGCGCGATCAGGGCGATTCAGAAATAACGCGGGTTGGTTCAGGTCTTCTCTGCGATTCCGAGCGTCTTGACCACGGAATGCAGTCTTCGATCTCGGGTCCACAGCCCGGTCTGACTCAAGAGGGCTGAAGCAAGCAGGTGGGTATCGATCCAACCGATCCCCCGCCCGTACAGACGATGTGCCTCTACCAGCCTAAGGGCTTCTGAATGGGTCGCGGCCTTCACCGAAGGCAGGGCGGAGAGAAGGCTGAGAATCTCCGCTCGGTTAGCCGGGTTCCCGCAAGCCAATTCGCCGATGACGAATGGGTGTGTTGCCACCTCTTCGGCATTCAGCAGATCGCCAAGCAAAGGCACCCCCAGACGTAGATGTTCGATCCAAACCGAGGTGTCAACCAGAACCATGGACTCCTCCTACGTCCGACGCCGAGGAATCGGTTGAAGGTTGCGCTCTGTGCCACCGAGACGGGCTAAACGCTTCGCGCTTTCCTTGGACACAAGCGCTTCCAGCCCCATGCGCACGAGGGACGTCTTCTCCTTGACGCCGGTGATGTCGGCTGCGCGCTTCAGAATTTGGTCATCGATGTTAAGCGTCGTTCTCATGCATATCAATATGCCATATCTATGCAGCTTATGCAATTCTTTCTTGAAGGGAGCCAGCGGCAACGCGCGCGATTACTTTACGCGGTCTTTATTATATTGCGCAACACTACGAATTTCGCTAACAATCAACGTTTTGAAACTTTAAAGGAGGTTGTATGGCCAAGATTCCGGTCGGCATCCAGTTGTACACGGTTCGCCAGTCGTTGGACTTGGATTTCAAGGGCACGCTGAAGCAACTCGCCGAAATGGGCTATAAGGGAGTTGAATTTGCCGGCAATTACGGCAACATGGAGCCCGCCGAGCTGGCCGCCTTTTTGAAAGAACTCGGGCTGAAGTGCTGCGGCCAGCACGTGAGCGCCAACGATATCGGCAATCCCGAGCACAAGGTCTACGCCTACGCCAAGGCGTTGCGCTGTCCCTATCTGACCACCAGCGGCGCGCATTTGGTGGAGAAGGATTGGGCCGGCACCATCGAGGTCTACCGCAAATGCGGCGCCACAGCCAAATCCAAGGGTTGCATGTTCACCTACCACAACCACGCGCAGGAGTTCAAAACTTTCGACGGCGTCTACGCCGAGGATATGCTGCTCCAGAAGACCGATCCGACGGAAGTGTTCGCCGAGCTCGACACCTTCTGGATCCGCAAGGGCGGTCCCGATCCCGTGGCCTACATCGCGCAGTACGCCGGCCGCGTGCCGCAGATCCACCTCAAGGACATGAACCCCCTCACCTGCGTCTTCACCGAAGTGGGCAACGGCCTGATGGACCTCAAGGCCATCTTCAAGATCGGCAAGAAAGTCGGCGCCAAGTGGGTCATCGTGGAGCAGGACACCTGCCCCGGGCCGGAGCTGGAAAGCGCCCGCACGTCGATCACCAACCTGAAGCTGGCCAGGCTGGCCTGACCATGAGCTTCTGGAGCGATGAAAAGCGGCCGCTGCGGATCACCTGCGGCAAGGGCATCGCTCCTTTCCTCCGCACGGAGGTGGAAGCGCTGGGCTTTCCGGTGCGCGAAGAGAGCGTGGGCGGCGTGGAGACCGAAGGCACGCTGGGCGACGCTCTTCTTTTGAACCTGCGCCTGCGCACCGCCCTGCGCGTGCTCTATCAAATCGGCGCCTTCCAGGCGGACGAGCCCAAGCGCCTCCACGCCCTGGCGGCCGAGTTGCCGTGGGAACAATGGATCGCGCCCGACGGCTACGTCTGCGTCAACAGCTTCACCCAGACCCCCAGCATCCGGGACACCCGCTTTGCCGGCCTGACCATCAAGGACGCCATCGCGGACCGGATCCAGAAAGTCTGCGGCCGCCGGCCCGATTCGGGCAGCGACACGAACCGGACGGTCGTGTTCCTGTATTGGCGCGAGCGTGACGCCCGGCTTTACCTGGACACCTCCGGCGAGAGCCTTTCGCGCCGCGGCTACCGCAAGGAGCCGATGAAGGCGCCGATGCAGGAGACGCTGGCTGCGGCCGTGGTGCTGGCCACGGCGTGGGACCGGGCGGCGGCGTTCGTGAACCCCATGTGCGGCAGCGGCACGCTGGCCATTGAGGCCGCGCTGATCGCCTCGAACCGAGCGCCGGGCCTCGGGCGGGATAACTTCGGGTTCATGCACATTTTCGGCTTTCCGGCGGCGCGCTGGGAGGCGCTGCGCGCGGAGGCGGCGGGGCAGGTCCGGCCCTGGCCCGCCGAGCCCCTGATCGTGGCCTCGGACATCGATCCGATGGCCGTGGAGGCGGCGCGGCGCAATGCGGTCAACGCCGGGGTGGCGGAGGGCATCACCTTTGGCGAGTGCGATTTTGAGGACACCCCCCTGCCGGAATGCGGCGGGGTGGTGTTGCTGAATCCGCCGTATGGCGAGCGGATGGGAGCGACGCCCGAACTGGAGACGCTCTATCATGCGATTGGCGATTTTTTCAAGAAACACGGGCAGGGCTACACCGGCTACGTGTTCACCGGCAACTCGGATTTGGGCAAACGCGTGGGGTTGCGCACCCGCCGCAAGATCCCCTTTTTCAACAGCGAGATCGAGTGCCGCCTGCTTGAGTTCGAGCTCTATTCGGGCACCCGCCGCCAGTCCAAGCTGAATGCGCAGGGCGGAGCCGGGGACATTATCGATAAAGTATAGACACACCGCGGCTCTTGTTTGCATACGTGCACAGCTGCACCTTGTCGCAATTCCGCCGCAGGATGCACCGGTTGGCGATCCGCCCGACGGCCCCCTTGTTGCTCTCGATGCGCCGCGCGAGAATTTCCCGCGCCACGGTCGAGTGATGCCTGCCTATTATGAACGGAAAACGCTTGCCCCGGGGGGCGGCATTCGGTATATTTACGGGTCTTAATTAGTTTGGGGAAGCCGGATCGTGAGGTCCGTGTCCGATCCCCGAAACGGAAGCGAGCGCCTCTCCGCGCCATCGGGGAGGCCAAAGCGGATTGCGGCGAAAGCCGCCAAAGAGGAGATGGCATATGGACGAGACTACCCCTGTTGTGCCCGTGACCCCCGCGGCAACCGATGCCGCCGAAGCGGCCGCCATCGCGGCCGAACCCATCGCCCTCAACGAGACCGTCGGCCTGCGCGACCTGCTCGACGCCGGCGTTCACTTCGGCCACCAGACTAAGCGCTGGAACCCGAAGATGCGCCCCTTCATTTTCGACAAGCGCAACGGCATCCACGTCATCGATTTGTCGCAGAGCCTTTCCCAGCTCCAGAAGGCCCAGGAATTCCTGGCCAACATCGTCGCCGGCGGCCGCGGCGTGCTCTTCGTGGGCACCAAGAAGCAGGCCCAGACGACGGTGCGCGAAGTGGCCAAGATGAGCGGCCAGTACTCCGTGACCAGCCGCTGGCTCGGCGGCACGCTGACCAACAACCGCACCGTGCGCAACAGCATCAAGCGCATGCGCCAGCTCGAGAAGATGGAGAAAGAGGGCGAGTTCGAGAAATTGCCCAAGAAGGAAGTGGCCGTCCTCCGCCACGAGTTGGCCAAGTTGCAGAAGAACCTCACCGGCATCGCCAACATGGAGCAGCTCCCCGGCGCCATGGTCATTGTGGATATCAACCGTGAGTCCAATGCCGTCAAGGAAGCCAATACCCTCCACATCCCCGTCGTCGCCATTTGCGACACCTGTTGCGATCCCGACCCGATCGATTACCCGATCCCCGGCAACGATGACGCCATCCGTGCCATCCGCATCGTGATCACCGCCCTTGGCGCTTCCATCGTCCGCGCCTACGGCGAATGGTCCAAGCGCGCCGGCGAAATCAAGCGCCAGCGCGAAGCCGACGGCCTCCCGCCGCTGCGCCCGGCTGGCGAGCAACCCAAGGAACGCCCCCGCCGCGAACGCCGCCCCAATGACCGCGGCGACCGTCCTTCGACCGGCATGCGCGGCGGCCCGCGCGCCCCCCGCCGCGACAAGGCGGCTCCCGCCGCCGCACCTGCCGCTCCGGCCGCTCCCGCCCCCGAAGGTGAAGCCAAGTAAGACCTGCCCCGAATTACAATTGAAAGGATTTTGCCATGGCCGATATTACAGCCAAGATGGTCAGTGATTTGCGCGAAACTACCGGCGTCAGCATGATGGAGTGCAAAAAGGCGCTCGTGGAAGCCGGCGGCGACAAGGACAAGGCCGTCACCCTGCTGCGCGAGCGCGGCATGGCCTCGGCCCAGAAGCGGGCCGGACGCGCCACCAACCAGGGCGTCATCGCCACCGCCGCCACCGACGACGGCAAGACGGCCTCCCTGGCCGAGATCAACTGCGAGACCGACTTCGTGGCCCGCAACGACCAGTTCAAGGCGTACGCCGCCGAGCTGGCCCAGAAGGCGCTCGCCACCGACGCGCCCCTCCTCGACTCGGAGAAGGACGTCGTTACCGCCCTCATCCAGAAGACCGGCGAGAACATGCAAATCCGCCGGAACATCCGCTTCCAGTGTCAGGGCGAAGGCCGCATCGTCAGCTACATCCACCTGGGCGCCAAGGAAGGCGTTCTGGTCGAGCTCGGTTGCGCGAAGGCCGCCACCGCCGCAACCCCGGGCTTTCTGGAGCTGGGCCGCGACCTGGCCATGCACATCTCCGCCGTGTCGCCCCGCTGGCTGGAGCGCACGGAAGTGCCGGCCGACATCATCGCCGCCGAGCGCGCCATCTTCGCGAAACAGGTGCTCGACAAGCCGGCCAACATCGTCGAAAAGATCGTGGACGGCAAGGTCAACAAGTTCTATTCCGAAGTGTGCCTGATCGATCAGCCCTTCGTGAAGGAACAGAAGATGTCGATCAAGCAACTCCTCGAGGCCAAGGGCAAGGAACTGGGCGACACGCTGACGATTCGCCGCTACGTGCGCTGGATGCTGGGCGAGTAATCGAGAGGTCGCGGGAGCGATCCCGCGGCCTTCCATTTTATGTCCAAACGGTCCGGCATGTCCCTTTCGGAGCTGTGCGCCTTCCTGAGACGGGGCCCGCACTTCATCCGCCATCTCCAGCAGGGGCTGGGGCTTCCGCTGATTCCCAATTCCACGGGCTATCCGCGCTGTTACGCCGCCTTTCTGGACCGCGTCATCTACCTGCGCGTTTTCGGCGTGCCGCTGGACGATATCGCCTCCCTGTTCGCCCTCGAGAAGAAACTCATGCAGCTGCTCAAGGTCGACACCGCCGCCGCCTCGCCCCTCTGGTACATGGAGGCGTGCGAGATCGAGGATTCCTCCCAAACCCGGCTGTTGCTGACCAATTTCAACATCGGCCGCTGGATCGGGGAAACCGGCATCGTCCAGTATTCGCTCGACTTCGGCACCGCTTCGCCCGAGCTGTTCAAGAGCGCCGAGATGGGCGAGGACATCCTGCACGTTTTCGGCCTTTACCGGGAGCAGGCGGCCGTTATTTCCAAGCGGCTGCGCGAGGAGCGCAACGTCGTGCGCGACGCCCTGGAATGGGTCAACGCTTCGGCCCTCCGGAAAGCTTGAAATCCGGGCCGTTTTGCGTTATCATGACTCTCTTATGAAAATACTGGTCATTGGCGGCGGCGGCCGCGAGCACGCCGTTCTCTGGGCCCTGTCCCGCGACAGCCGCAAGCCCGAATTGTTCTGCGCGCCCGGCAATGCCGGCACCGCCGCGCTGGCGGAAAACGTTCCCGTGGCCGCCGACAACATCGAGGCGATGCTGGCCTGGGCCCGGGTCAACAAGCCCGCCCTCACCGTGGTCGGGCCAGAGGCCCCCTTGTGCGCCGGTATTGTGGATCGGTTCCAGGCCGTCGGTCACCGCGTGTTTGGCCCCTGCCAGGCGGCCGCGCGGCTCGAGGGCAGCAAGCTGTTTTCAAAGGAGGTCATGGCCGCCGCCGGCGTGCCGACCGCCGCCTCCGCGTCGTTCGCCGATCCTGATAAGGCCCTGGCCTATGTGCGCAAAAACGCCGGCCCTTTGGTGATCAAGGCCGACGGCCTGGCCGCGGGCAAAGGCGTCTACGTGTGCGCCACGAGCGCCGAGGCCGAAGCGGCGGTGCGGTCGGCGCTGGTGGAAAATCGCCACGGCGAGGCCGGCCGCTCCATCCTCATCGAGGAGTTCCTGGAGGGCGAAGAGGTTTCCATGTTGGCCCTGGTGGACGGAAATCGGGCGGTGTTGCTCGATTCGGCCCAGGATCACAAGCGGATTTTCGACGCCGACCAGGGCCCCAATACGGGCGGTATGGGCGCCTATTCCCCGGCCCCCGTGATGACGGAGGCGTGGAAGCCCGTCATTCGCGAGCAGGTCTTCAACCGTATGCTGGCCGAGTTGAATCGCCGCGGAATTGTCTATAAGGGCGTTCTGTATGCCGGGCTCATGATGACGGCCAGGGGCCCCCTGGTGCTGGAATTCAACTGCCGCTTCGGCGATCCCGAAACCCAGGCCCTGCTGCCGCGCCTCGCCTCCGACCTGATCCCCGCGCTTGAAGCCTGCATCGACGGCACGCTCCAGGAGTCGCACGTGGCCTGGAAACCGGCCGCCTGCGTCTCCATCGTCATCGCCGCGCGCGGCTATCCCGACGCCTATCCGAAGGGCCATGTCATTCACGGGCTGGAAGAGGCGGCGCAACTGGACGATACGATTGTGTTTCATGCGGGCACGTCGCTCAAGGATGGCCGGGTGGTCACTGCGGGCGGCCGGGTGCTGGGGGTGACGGCCCTGGGGGCCACGATGAGCGCGGCGGTGCGGCAAGCCTACCGGGCGGCCGACCGGATCACGTTTGACGGCATGCAGATGAGGCGGGATATCGCCGCCCGCGCCTTGCGGCGCGGCCTTTAACGGGAGGATTCCTTGATGGACAAAAGCAAGATCATCGACGTGGGCGTCATCATGGGCAGCGACTCGGACTGGCCGCTGCTCAAGCAGACGGCCTCCACCCTGGACTCCTTCGGCGTGGGGTATGAAGTCCACGTGATGTCCGCGCACCGCTCGCCGGCCGCGGCTGTCCGCTTCGCCGGCGAAGCCCATGGCCGGGGCCTGAAAGTCATCATTGCGGCGGCGGGTTGCGCCGCCCACCTGGCCGGCGTGCTGGCGGCCCACACCATCCTTCCCGTGATCGGCGTGCCGGTCAAGGGCGGGGCGCTGGACGGGCTGGACGCGTTGCTCTCGACCGTCCAAATGCCGGCGGGCATCCCGGTGGCCACAGTGGCGCTGGGCAATGCGGGCGCGGTGAACGCCGCTTTGCTGGCGGTCCAGATGCTGGCGCTCGGCAACCCCCAGTTGGCCCAGCGGCTGACGTTGCATAAGAAATCGCTGGCCGAGAAGGTGGCCGCCGCCGACGAAAAACTCCAGGCTGAATTGACTGCGGCCAGGGTATAAATGCTGACGCTTCTCCTATCCATGCTGGTTCAGGCGGTTCCCCAGGAAACACCCCGGGATCTGTTGGCCGTGCTCAACGGGCGGGGTTTCCCGGTCGACACCCAGGCGGCCGCCAGGGCCGCCGACGAGGCTGTCCTGCGCCTCGCCGATCCGGGCGTCCGGTTTTTCGACGCCGCCGACGCCGCCGCATTTGAAGCGCAAATGGCCGGCCCCACGAATTCCCCGGTTCCGCAGGATATGGGCGAGGGGCTTTTTCTTTTCGCGCCGGGCGTCATCAACGAGGCGGCGGTGAACGGGGTGGCCTCGGGCCTGACCGCGGCGGCGGCCGCCGGCGGCGGGTTCATACTCGACTGCCGGGGCGCGGGCGGCACCAACCTGGCCTGCGTGGATGCGCTGGCCGGCCGTTTCCTGCCGCCCGACCGCTTCCTGTATGCCGTCCAGAACGGGCGCGGGGAAGAGGTCGAGCTTCACTCGGCGCCGCGCGCGGAGCGCGCCGTTGTTCCCGTTTTGATGCTAATCAACGGCGAGACCATGGGAACGGCCCAACTGCTGGCCGCCCTTTTCGAACGGCCCGGCGGCGTGATTCTGGTTGGGGCCGCGACCCGCGGGGAGGCCGTCCGGCGGGAGCTGACGGCGCTTTCCGACGGCCGCTACGCCTTTCTGGCCACGGGCCGTTTTGTCCGGCCCGACGGCGCCGCCTGGCCGGCGTCAGTCGTTCCGCATATCGCGGTTGACGCCGCCGCGGCGGCCGCGGCGGATTTGCCGTTGCCCACCAACGCCCTGTCGCGCACCGGCCGGTCGCTGGGCGAGCGGGCCCGGCGGCGCCTGGAGCTCTTCTCCCGCGTGCGGCAGGATCCCGCCCTGTCCCGCGCCGTGGACCTGTTGTTGGGGCTGAAAGCCATGGCCCTTTTGCCGGAGAACCCCGATGCCCCCGTCCCGCCCCTCGCTGCGTCCCATTGATCCGCGCCGCCCCGAAGCGGGCGCCGTGGATACCGCCGTCCGTCTTTTGAAAGCCGGCGAACTGATTCTTGTGCCCACGGAAACGGTCTACGGGCTGGCGGGCGATCCGGAGGCTCCGGGTGTGGAGGCCCGGATTTACGCCCTCAAGGGGCGCGATGAGGGCAAGCCCCTGCCGCTCATGGCCGCGGACCGCCGGCAGGTGTTGGAATTCGGCGGCGTGCTCGACGAGCGCGCCCGAGCGCTGGCGGCCCGGTTTTGGCCGGGGCCCCTGACGCTGGTGCTGAGTGCGTCGGCGGGGGAGGAGGGCTTTCGCGTGCCCGACCACGCCGTCATGCGGGCGGTTCTTCAAAAAATGGGGCGCCCCTTGCGCGTGACCAGCGCCAACACGAGCGGCGCCCCGGCGGCCGTCACCTGCGCGGAAGCGGTGGCCGCGCTCGGTCACGGCGTGGCCCTGGCCCTGGATTCCGGACCCTGCCGCCTCGGCGAGGCCTCCACCGTGGTGCGGACCTGCCGGGGCGCAGTGGAGATTTTGCGGGCCGGCGCCATTCCCGAGGAGCGGGTGAGGGAGGCCTTCCTGCCGCTGGTGCTGTTTGTCTGCACCGGCAACACCTGCCGCAGCGCGATGGCCGAAATCAGCTTCCGGCACCGGCTCCGGGAAAGCGGCTTCGCCTGGCGCACCGCGTCCGCGGGCGTGGAGGCGGCGGACGGCTTTCCCGCCACCGGGTTGGCCCGCGAAACACTGGCCGCGCGGGGGCTGGACGGCGCGGCGCATCGCAGCCGGCCGCTGACAAGGGAACTGGTTGACGAGGCGAGGCTGATTGTGGTAATGACCCACAGTCACCGTGCGACCGTGAGGCGGCGTTTTCCGGATGCCGCCGCCCGGGTTCATCTAATGAAGGACTTCGACAGCCGCGAGCGGGGCGGCGATGTGGAGGATCCGCTGGGCGGCACGCCCGGCGAATATGAGCGCATCCTCGGGGAGATCGAAGCGGCGTTTCCGGAATTGCTTTTAACCGTGCACGATCTTGATCGGCTTGACCGGTCGGATGGAAAGGGACAGTCATGAAATGGGCATTGGGCGCCGACCACGGCGGCTTTGAGTTGAAGGAACACCTGAAGCGCACGCTCCAGGCCCGGGGTATTGTGATTGAGGACCTGGGCTGCGGCAAGCCGGATTCCTGCGATTATACGGATTTCGCCAATTCAGTTTCCGCGGCCGTCACGACCGGCCGGGCCGACCTGGGCCTGCTCGTCTGCACCACTGGCCAGGGCATGAGCATGGCGGCCAACAAGTATCCCAAGGTCCGCGCGGCGCTGTGCATGACCCCGGAAATGGCGGCCATGACGCGGTCCCATAACGAGGCCAACGTGCTGGTCCTTTCAGGGCGGCACACGACGCCGGCGCAGGCCGACGCCATTCTCGAGGCCTGGCTGAAGGCTGTTCCCGACATGGCGGAGCGCCACCGGCGGCGGGTTTTCAAGATGGGCGGCTCGGGCGTTACCGATCCGCTGGAGATCGCCGCCGCCGATCCGGAGCTCTACGCCGCCATGGAGGGCGAGCGGCGGCGCCAGGCCGAGACGATCGACCTGATCGCCTCCGAAAACTACAGCAGTCGCGCGGTCCGCGAGGCGCAGGGCTCCCTGCTCACGAACAAATACGCCGAAGGCTATCCCGGCAAACGCTGGTACAACGGCTGCCTGTGGGTTGACGAGGTGGAGCGGCTGGCCATCGAGCGGGCCAAGTCCCTTTTTGGCGCTGATCACGCCAATGTGCAGCCCCACAGCGGAAGCGGCGCGAACATGGCGGTCTATTTCGCCCTTCTGCAGCCGGGCGACGCCATTCTCGCCATGCGGCTGGACCAGGGCGGGCACCTGACGCACGGCAGCGCCGTCAATTTTTCGGGCCGCCTGTACAAGGTCAGCCATTACGGGGTCAGCCCGAAGACCGAGCTGATCGATTACGACGAGGTCGAGCGCTTGGCGAAGGAGCGCAAGCCGCGGCTCCTCGTGGCCGGCGCCAGCGCTTATCCGCGCCTGCTCGATTTCGAGCGGCTGAGGCACATTGCCGATTCCGTCGGCGCCCTGCTGATGGTGGATATGGCCCACATCGCCGGCCTGGTGGCGGGCGGCGGCCATCCCAATCCCGTTCCCTTCTGCGATGTGGTCACCACCACCACGCACAAGACCCTGCGGGGTCCCCGCAGCGGCCTGATCTTGTGCCGCGAAAAATATGCCGCCGACATCGATAAGCAGGTGTTCCCCGGCATCCAGGGCGGGCCCCTCATGCACGCGGTGGCGGCCAAGGCGGTCTGTTTCCATGAAGCCGAGCAGCCCGCCTTCCGGGCCTACATCGCCCAGATACTGGTGAACGCCCGCGTGCTGGCCGACCGGCTGGCGGCTTCCGGATTGCGTATCATCTCCGGCGGCACGGACAATCATCTGATGCTGGTGGACCTGGCTCCGACCGGCCTGTCGGGCAAGGACGCCGCCAACGCCCTCGAAAAGGCGGGGGTGACGTGCAACAAGAATTCCATTCCGTTCGACACGCGCAGTCCGTTCCAGACGTCGGGCATTCGGCTGGGCACCGCGGCGGTGACCACGCGCGGCATGAAGGAGGCGGAAATGGAAACCATCGCCCAGTTGATCACGGAAGGCTTGCGCCAAGCCGGTGATGAGCCGGCGCTGGCCAAGTTGCGCGAGCAGGCGCTCGCGCTGACCGCCCGGTTTCCGATCGATTGAAAATAATAAGGCGCCGGATGCGTCGAGTAGCGGCTACTGCAGGGCCTGTTTCAGTTGCTTCTTCAGATCCTCAAGCAGGTTTTGGTGCGCCGCGATTTCCTGCTTCAGGTTGGCGTCCAACTCGTCGCACAACGATTTGAGCAACGCCTCCACATCGGCCCGGTTTAGCCTGCCGGCGGAGCGGCTTTGTGCCTCCCGCTCTTTCAATTGGCCGCTGAGGTCACGAACTTGGGTTTCCAGGTCCCGGATTTTCCGGAAGGCGACCATTTCCGCGTTCATTTTTTCCTGATTGGAGCGGTGCAACAGTTCTTCGGCGCTGTTGGCCCGTTCCTCGGCTTCCGCGAGCGCCTTGCGAAGTCGGTTAACGACTTCCGTGGCTGTTCCATCTGTTGAGGAAAAAACGGGGGCCTCCCGGGACGGCGGAGGAGGCGGCGGAGGCGGCGGAGGAGGCGGCGGAAGAGGCGGCGGCGGATTTGGTTCGGGAGTCTGCGGCACAAAGGCCGGGGAGAAGACGACGGGGATATCGTCCTCAAGCGGCGGCGGGGGAGTCGGTTCGTTGGCTTGGATGACGGGGGAATCGGGGGCCACCTTGACGATGCGCGAACAGCTTTTGCAACGTATTTTTTTGCCGGCAAGAGCCTGGCGCAGCGGGTATTGGGTCTGGCAATACTGGCACGTGAAGGTGATTTGAGGCCCCGTTCCCGACGGAGCCGCTTCCTGTGCGGCAGTTGTCTTTTTTTCGGCTTCCTGCTCGTATTCGAGAGAGATGGCACCGGTGATGCGATCCGTGTCCTCGAGCAGGGGCACGGAGTCGGTGGGCGCGAAAGGTTCCGCCTGCGGCAGCGGTTCGGGTTCCGGAATGGCTTCGGGCTCAGGCGGGGTTTCCTGCACGGCGGGGGACAGGGGCGCCGCTTCTGCCGAATCGGGCGCAGTTTCGAGTCCGGCCATGGTTTCCGCCTCTTCCTCCACGGCGGACGCGGGCTTGTAGGCCTCCACCTGCTCCCGGGAAACGGGGATGCGGACCCTGCATTTCAGGCAGGGCACGCCCCCGGAGCCCAGAACGAATTTCTTTTTTGCCTTGATGCTGCGGCCGCATTTTGGACACACGACGGTGATAAACATATCGGTTCCTCGGGAAAGGATCGAATAATTAATCTTTCATTATAAATGGGTTTGAGAAAAGAAGGCAATAGAATAATCATGGAAATCCATTAATTATTTATTGAATTTGGGACGGCGTAAGCGTATATATTATCGAAACCAAAACCAAGAAAGGAACGGTTTAAATGAAAGACGAAGTTGTTGTTGCCCCCACCACGAATGCTCCCACCTCGACGAATGCCCCCACAGAGGCTCCCGCGGCTCCCGCCGCGAAGTAAGAGCGGGCAGATTCTTGAAAACGGGGAAGCTTAGGCTTCCCCGTTTTCTTTTTTTACGCGAGTTGTTTTGTGGGTTGTTGCCGTTCTTTGGGCTTTCTTAACTCCTCCCGTCCTGCTAAGTTGCTCCACCGGCGAACAGGAAGTCACACGGATGGGTAATTATGGCATTTGAAACACGGTATGAAGGCGTGGTGGAGAGCGTGGCCTACGGCGGTTCCGGTGTGGTCCGGCTGGATGGCTGCGTGGTGTTTATTCCCGGCGTGCTGCCGGGCGAACGGATCCGCTACCGCATCCTCAGCGGGCGCCGCACGTTCTCACAGGGCGTGCTCTTGGAGGTGCTGGAGCCTTCCTCCGACCGCATCGCTCCCGAATGTCCCCTCATGATCCGCCCCCGCGGCGTGGGGCCGAAGCCCGTGCCCGTTTGTCCGGGCTGTTCCTACGGGCATATCGCGTACAAGCGCGAGTTGGCCTTGAAGCAGGAGCAGTTTGCCGAGGTGCTGGCCCGCATCGGCGGCTTGAAGGAGCTGACGTTCCGCAAGCCCATCGGTGCCCCGCAACCGCTTTATTACCGCAACAAGATCACCTTGCATACCCAGAAAGACGGCCGGGAGACGCGCCTGGGCTATCAGGGCGGCGAGAACCGCACCGTGCTCGACATTTCGGTTTGCCCCCTGGCCGTTCCGGCCCTTAACACCTTGCTCGATGAGCTCAGGAGCAAGCCGGGCTTCTTCGCGACCCTCCGACAGGACATGGATGTGACGCTTCGCTGGACTGAGCGCGATGGCGCGGTCTACTGGCGGGGCGATGCTTCGCCGCGTGACACCTGGCTGCTCGAAGAGACGCCGGGCGGATCCCTGCGCGTGCCCCGGGGCGGCTTTTTCCAGGTTAACCCCTGGAGCGCGGCGCTGCTGTTCGAAACCGTGCGGGAGATCGTGCGTCAGTCCAAGCCGGACCGGTTTGTGGATCTCTTTTGTGGCGTCGGCTTTTTCTCACTCGCGGCCGCGCGGGCCGGTGTTAAAGAGGGCACCGGGCTGGATGCCGATCCGGCGGTGATTGCGGCGGCCGGCGAAAATGCCGCCCGCCACGGCATGACGGATTTTTCCTTCCAGGCCGCTTCCGCCGCGCGCGGAGTGGGTCCCCTGTTGGCCGCCGGGGATCCGGCCTCCACGCTGCTGCTGGTGGATCCGCCGCGCACCGGGCTCGAGGTTGGCGTCACGGCCGCCATTAACGCCTTCAAGCCGCGGGACCTCGTCTATGTTTCCTGCGCGGCCGACACGCTGGCGCGCGATTTGGGGCGGCTGACGGCCGCCGGCTACCAACCCAAACGGCTGCAGCTGGTGGATATGTTTCCCCGCACCCCCCATTTTGAAGCGGTGGCGTGGCTGCGCCTGCCGGGAACCCGGACCCGGAGCCGCAAACCGGCGGTCCCGGCATGAGCGGGCTCCTGATTTATACGGGCGGCACCTTGGGCGGAAAGCGCCGGGGACGCGGTCCCGTTTTTGCCGATTACAAACCGGCGGCCTTTGCGCGTCTTTTGGAAAAAAGTTTGCCGGAAGCGGGCGACTGGGTTGTGGAGTCGGCGCTGGGCAAGTTGAGCGAAAATGTGGCGCCCGCGGACTGGGCCGTCCTGGCCCGCACGATCGACGCCGGCGTTCGCCGGGGCGTCCGGGCGATCGTGGTGGCGCATGGGACGGATACGATGATCTACACGGCCTGCGCGTTGCGCTGGCTGTTGAAGGGGGTGCCGGTCCCTGTGGTGCTGACGGGCTCCGCCCTGCCGCTCGGGGATTCGGGCACCGATGCCATTCGCAACTTGGGGCATGCCATGGCCCTGGCCCGGTCGGCCCGCAAGCGGCCGGGGGTCTGGCTGGCGTTTGCCGGCATGCCCGGCGGCAGCCTGGTGCTGGACCCCGTCAACGCGCGGAAAGACGCCGCGCGGCCCGATTTTTTCCAGCCGGTGTGGGGTTGTGCGGCCGGGGCGATCCGGGGCGACGCTGGAAAAGTTTCGTGGCGCATTCCTTTGCCGGTGCAGGCTCCGGAGTATGAGCCTCATTTCAATGTCGATTCGCGGGCCGCGCTCTTCACCCTGCATCCGGGCTTTGAGCCCGAGACGTTCCGGCGCGCGTGGCGGGCGGGCGCGCGGGGCATTGTGCTGGCGGGATACGGGTCGGGCACGGGCTGCGCGGAAGGCGCCTACGATTTGCGGCCGGCGGTGCGCGAAGCGGTTGACCGCGGGGTCCCCGTTTGGCTGGTTTCGCAGCATGGCGACCGGGTGCGGATCGCCTATGGCAGCACGGCGGGGTTGAAACGCGCCGGCGCGACGCTATTGGAAGGATGGACTCCGGAGGCGGCGCTGACGGCCATGATGTGCGGAGGACGGCAAAGGGAGCCCGGGACAGGGGTCACTCATCTGGTTCTAAGCGAAGCCTTCCCTCGCCCTGGCTCGCGCTCCACCCCGGCAATCCGTTAATCCGGAGCCAGCAGATTGTTTTCGGCGGGAATGGTCCGCATGCCGAGCCTCGGCGGCCACGTCGCCCGAGGTGAGCCCGCGCGGGGGCGCGGGGGCGAAAGGAGCTCCCGCCCCGACGTGTCGCGGCGAAGCCCCGCGAAGCCGGAGGGCAGGGGCGGATAGCGCCGACCGCCAAGACGGACGGTCCCGGCACGGTGTCCGCCGCGGCCTCTGCGCATCACGGACTCTCGCCTGCGGAAGCCTGAAATACGGACCCGTATTCCGCAGGCCAATTCAAAGCCGCCAATCAACCCCCGATAACTGAGCGATTACCGCCTTTACAAATTCCCCATAGACGAAAGCGCGCCTGTTGGCTTATCTTGTGGGACGGTTAAACGAAGGAGAAAACAGATGTCCGGCATTTTCAAAGCCTATGATATTCGCGGGATTTACGGTCAGACGCTGACCGACGAGACGGCCGAAAAAATCGGCCGCGCCTATGCCACGTTTCTCAACAAGCCCCGCAAGGTGGTGGTGGGGATGGATATGCGGCCCCATTCCGTGCCTCTTTTCGAGGCCCTGGCCCGCGGGCTGACCCGCCAGGGCTGTGATGTCATCGGGCTGGGGCTCTGCTCCACGCCCATGTCCTATTTCGCCAACGGCTCGCTGGGGGCCGACGGCAGCATCATGATCACGGCCTCGCACAATCCCGGAGAGTGGAACGGATTCAAACCCTGCCGCGCCCAGGCGGTGCCGATCAGCGGGGCCACGGGCATCCAGGATATCGAGAATATTGTGGAATCCGGGGCCTTTGCCCCGCTTGCCGCCGCGCCGGGCAAGGTATCCAGGGTGGACATTGTACCCGAATACGTGAAACACGTGCAGGAGAAGGTCCGGCCGGCCCGCAAGCTGAAGGTGGCGGTGGATTTCGCCAATTCCATGGGCGTCATGGAGGCCCGCTGCTTCGAAGGGCTCCTGGAGATCGATCCTCTGTTCGACACTCTGGATGGGACCTTCCCGAACCACGAGGCCAACCCGCTGAAAACGGAGACGCTTGAAGCGCTTCAGGAGCGGGTCCGGCAAGGCGGATACGCCTTTGGCGTGGCCTTTGACGGCGATGCCGACCGCGCGGGGTTCCTGGATGAGAAGGGCGACGTGGTTCCGATGGACATCATCACCGCCTTGGTGGCCGAAAGCGTGCTGCAAAAGGAGAAGGGCGTGATTTTCTACGACCTTCGCAGCAGCTGGGCGGTCAAGGAGGTCATTGAGGAAAACGGCGGCACGCCCATGATGAGCCGGGTGGGGCATGCCTTCATCAAGCAACAGATGCGCGATGCCAAGGCCCTTTTTGCCGGCGAGCTCTCCGGGCACTACTATTTCCGAGACAACTATTACACTGAAAGCTCCGCCATGGCGGTGCTCGCCGTGGCCGACATCGTGGGGCGGTCCGGCAAGCCGCTTTCCGAGCTGATCCGCCCGATTCAGCGTTATTTCGCCAGCGGCGAGATCAACTCCGAGGTGCACGATCCACAGGCCGTTCTGCGGGCGATGCGCAAAAAGTATGCGGACGGCCGCACGATCGAGTTGGACGGGGTGAGCGTGGAGTATGACGACTGGTGGTTCAACGTGCGCTGTTCCAACACCGAGCCGCTGGTGCGGTTGAACCTGGAGGCCAAGACAAAGGCCCGCATGGAGCGCAAGCGTGACGAGCTGCTGGAGCTGATCCGCGCATGAACACGGCCCCGCCCAGCGCGCCGCCCGACGGGGTGTCGGGTTCCGAGCAGGCGCTGGAAAGCCGGATTTGGCGGCTTCAGCTTGACCTGGCCAGTGGCGGCCTGCGATCCCTTCTTTTCCGGGGCGGGCCGGTTCGGGAATTGATCGATCCGGAAGCGCTTCCCCATCCGTTCCAACTTGTGGCGCGGGGTTCCGCGGGGCAAACGGCGGAGCTGGCCCGGTTTTCACGTGGCCGGTTGCGGTTTAACCAAGCCGGGGCCGAGCTGGCGGCTGAGTTGGTTTTGGCGGCCGGCCGGTGGAATCTTCGTTTTCGAGTGAATGCGGATGACGCGTTGCTTCGGGTTGAGGTGGTGCCGCAGGGCCTCCCCGAACAAACGGCGGAAATGGGGCTGCCGCTGGGCGGGGCCGCATGGGTGGCGGGCGCAGAGAACTGGATGCGCCGCGAGGCGGGCGATTTTCAACTGGTGGTTTTGGGAAGCGGCTTGGTCTGCCTTCCCGAACGCGGGAGCGTGGAGCTGGGGCAAAACCCGCCCGCGCGGCTTGTTCTGGGGGTGGTTCCGCCCGGCGAGGCCGCGGCGGCGGCCTGGGTCAGGGAGAATCGGGGATAATGGGAGCGGTGGTTTCTACGGCCCCGCCCATTTTGATTTCGGGTTCATGGGGAGAGGCCTCCTTCATGTGGGGCATTGTCAGCTGGACCCATACCGTGGCGATGCCGCAGGTGAGGGCGGCGGAGGCCAGCCCGATTTTCAGCCAATCCTTGAAGCGGATATGGGCATGGGCCTGTTTTTCCAGCATCCCCAGAGCCACGATGTTGGCGGTGGAGCCGATGATCGTGATGTTGCCGCCGAAGCAGGCGCCGAAAAGAAGGGCCCACCACAGGGGGGTGACGACCGCCCCGGTGGCGCGAAGGCCTTCGACGATCGGGGCGAAGGCGGCCACGAAGACCACATTGTCCACGAAGGCCGAGCCGATGGCCGAGACGCCGATGACGACGGCGACCAGCATTCCGGTGTTGCCGCTGACCGCGCCGGTGAATTTATGGGCCAGCACTTCGGTGACCCCGCTGTGCTTGAGGGCTCCGGCGATGGCGAAGAACATCATGAAGAAGAGGAGCGTCCAGAGGTCCACCGAGTGCTCCACGTAATGGCGGGCCCGGTCGCGGCGATAGAGCATAACCCCGGCCGCGCAGAAGATCGGCGCCAGGAAAAGCACCGAATTTTTCTCGATGCCCAGCAGCTGTTCGGCCTGGTGGTGCAGGGCGATGCAGAGCAGGACCAGGCCGAGGATGAAGAGGCTGCGTTTATAGGGGATCCGAACGCCGGGTTCGATTCCGCCACCCGCGGCGGCATGTTCCAGGAGTCGCTCGTCGAAGAGGCGCAGCTCTTTCCGGAACAGGAAGAAAAGCAGGGCGATGTTGGCGGCCGTGCAGATCAGGACGACCGGGAAGGACCAGCGGATAAAGTCGCCGAAGGTGAAGCCCGCCTTGGCCCCGATCAGAATGCCCACGGGGTTGCCCATCATGGTGCCGGCGCTGCCGATGTTGGTGGCGATGACCGCGATCATGATGAAGGGGGTCGGATTGGTTTTCAGCCGGCCGCAGACCTGGAACATCAGCGTGGCGATGATGATGATGGAGGTGACTTCATCGATCGCGCAGGCCAGGAGCATGGCCGCCACGCAGACGATGGCGATGAAGCGGCGGGCGGACATGCGGGGCAGGGAGATGATGGATTGCACGATCCAGGTGAAAAAACCCAGATCTTCCAGGCAGCCGAGGATGATCATCATGCCGATTAAAAACAGGATGATGGGCATTTCGATGGACCCGACATATTGAGGTATCGTCATGGCCCGGGTCATGATCAGGGCGCTGACGCCCAAAAACGCGATGCTCAGCCGGAGGTTCCAGAAAAAAAGAGTGCCGATGACGGCGGAGAGGAAAACGCCGGTGGTGAGTTGTTGCTCCCCGGAAAGGCCGATGAACCGGCCGCAGGAGGCGATGCCGGAGCTGAGCGCGACCAGCAGGAGAATCTTTTTGATGAACGCGCCGGTGCTCAGGGGCGCCGTGGCCATTTCGTCTTGCATGAACTTAGTCCCAGAATAATTTGCGGACGAAGGCGTGAAGATCGACGGTCCCCACCAGGCGCTTGTCCTCCACCACCACCACTTGGCGCCGTTCGTCCTGCAGGAACAGCTTGGTGAGCTGGATGGCGGGAACCTCGGGGCCGATGGAGAGGATATCCTGGCGGATGAAGTGGGTGAGGGGCATGCCGGAGTCGCGCTTGACGAGTTCGGCGAAGGGCTCGAAGCGGAGGATGGGGGAGAGGTCCTCCATCCAGCGCAGGTGGACCGGCAGGCAGAGGCGCAACAGGTCCTCGACGGCGATGGTGCCCAGGATGTTGTTTTGGGGATCCACCACGGGGATGTCCATGAGCTGGTTGGCGCAGAAGAGTTCGATGGCGGCGCCGAGGGTGTCGGTGTTCCGGAGCTTCTGGGGCGCGCCGTTCATGACATGGCGCACCGTGAGGACGTCGGGCAGATGTTCGGGCGAGATGCCGAGCACCGCCAGCACTTCGCCCGGGTTGCGGGCGGTGGCGATGCGGGCGATGGCCTGGGGCGTGCGCAACGCCTTGGTGATGGCGGCGAGAATTCGCAGGTAGAGGTTGGGGTCGCCGCTGGGGATGAGCGTCAGCACCACGACCTTGACGGGGTCGGCGGGAGGGGACATGGGGATGCCGGCCGGGCAGACGCCGACGGCGAGCAGGGGCCGGGTCAGTTCCGAAAGCCGGGCGTGGGGCATGGCCAGTTCCCGTTCCATGATGACGGGCATGACTTTTTCACGGGCTTCGACGGCGCTGATGGCGGATTCGGGGTCGAACCCGCCGTGACGGGTGTGGATGTGGCGCACGAGCCGGCAGATCGTGTCTTCCACGGAGTTCGAGCAGAGGGGCATCAGGATGTCTTCGGGGTGCAGGTACTGCAGCATCGGAGGGGGCGGATTCGTAGTCATGTGGCGCCTCGCGTGTGAACGATTTTGATCGTCATCGTATCGGAATGTGAGGCGGTACGCAAGCGCGAATGGCGATGCGGCGGTTTTTGCCAAAGCCTGTGCCGGAGGCGTTGGGCTCTATTCCGCCGAATGGGCCGCCGACGGCGGGGCCTCGGGGGTTTCGTGCGCGGCGGACAGGTCAATTTCGGGCATCCGGTTTTTGAGCAGGATGATCGTGCCGCCCGCGAGCGCGCAGGTCACCACGGCTGAAAGCAGGCCGACTTTGAGCCAGTCCATGAAGCGGATCTGGGTGTGGGCCTGTTTTTCCAGCATGCCGAGCGCCACGATGTTGGCGGTGGAGCCGATGAGCGTGATGTTGCCGCCGAAGCAGGCGCCGAAGAGCAGCGCCCACCAGAGGGGGGTGACGGTGAAGCCGGTGGCCTTGAGTCCCTCGATGATGGGGGCGAAGGCGGCCACGAAGACGACGTTGTCGACGAAGGCCGAACCGACGGCCGAGACGGCTGTGATGCCCACCACGAGCAGGTTCAGGTTGGTTCCGAAATGGGCGATGAATTGCTTCGCCAGCACGGTGGTCACCCCGCTGGATTTGAGGGCGCCGGCGATGGCGAAGAGCATCATGAAGAAAAGCAGCGTCCACCAGTCCACGGAGCGCTCCACATAATGGCGGGCGCGGTCGCGGCGATAGAGCATCACGAAGGCGGCGCAGAAGACCGGGGCCAGGAAGAGGACCGAGTTTTTCTCGATGCCCAGCAGCTGTTCGGCCTGGTGATGGAAGGCGATGCACAGGATGGAGACGCCGAGCACGACGAGGCTGCGCTTGTAGGGGACATGCACCTGGGGCTCGGTCGTGCCGCTGCTGGCCCGTTCCGACAGGGCGGCGTCAAAGCCGCTTAGCGAGTGCCGGTAGACGAAGAACGTGAGCAGGATATTGGCCACCAGGCAGGCGGCCATGACGGGGAAGGCCCAGACGATGAAATCGCCGAAGGTGAAGCCCGCCTTGGCGCCGATGAGGATGCCCACGGGGTTGCCCATCATGGTTCCCGCGCTGCCGATGTTGGTGGCGATGACCGAGGCGATGACGAACGGGACGGGTTTTATTTTGAGCCGGCCGCAGACCTGGAAGACCAAGGTGACGATGATGATGATGGAGACGACCTCGCCCACCGCGCAGGCGAGAAGGGCGGAGACCACGCTGACCACCGCGACGAAGCGGCGGGCGGACATGTTGGGCAGCGAGATGATAGATTGGACCACCCAGGTGAAGAAGCCGAGATCCTCCAGGCAGCCCAGGATGATCATCATGCCGATTAAAAACAGGATGATGGGCACTTCGGCGGATTCGACATATTGGGTGATGGTCATGGAATGGGTCATGACGAGCACGCTCACCCCGATGAAAGCGATGCTCAGCCGGAGGTTCCAGAAAAGCAACGTGCCCAGAATGGCCGAGAGAAAGACCCCGGAGGCCAGTTGTTGCTGCGTGGAGAGGCCGATAAAACGTCCGGACCAGGCGGTGAGGGAACTGATGGCCAGGAGGATGAGGATTTTTTTGATAAATCCGGAGGTGGTTAAAGGGGCGGAGGCTTCTTCTTCTTGCATGATGTTAATCCCAGAAAAGTTTACGGACGTAATTGTGAAGGTCCACGGTGCCCACGAGGCGTTTGCCCTCCATCACCACCACCTGGCGTCGTTCGTCGAGCAGGAGCAGTTTGGCGAGTTGGATGGCCGGGACGTCGGGCGCGATGGAGAGAACATCCGCGCGCATAAAGCGGGTCACAGGGGAGGCGGACTCGCGTTTGAGCAGTTCGGCGAAGGGTTCGAAGCGCAGGATGGGGGAGAGGTCTTCCATCCAGCGCAAATGAACGGGAAGGGCCAGGCGCAGCAGGTCCTCGATGGCGATGGAACCGAGCACGTCGTTCTGGGCGTTCACCACGGGAAGGTCCATCAGTGTGTTGGCGCAGAAAAATTCGATGGCGGCCCCGAGCGTGTCGGTGTCCCGGAGCGTCCGCGGCGCGGCGTTCATGACATGGCGCACGTCGAGGACGTCGGGCAGGTGTTCGGGTGCGAGACCGAGCACGGCGAGAACTTCGTCCGGCGTGTGTGCGGCGGCAATCCGGGCAATCGCCTGCGGTGCGCGCAGGGCTTTGGTGGTGGCGGCGAGAATCCGCAGGTAGAGGTTGGGGTCGCCGCTGGGAATGAGGGTCAGCACCACGACCTTGACGGGCTCGGCGGGGGGGGACATGGGGATGCCGTTCGGGCAGACGCCGACGGCCAGCAGGGGCCGGGTCAGCTCCGGGAGCCGGGCATGGAGCATGGCGAGCTCCCGTTCCATGATAACGGGCATGACCTTTTCACGGGCTTCAACGGCGGCGGCGGCGGCGGCGGGGTCGAATCCCCCGTGACGCGTGTGGATGTGGCGGACCAGGGTTTCGATGGCGGCCCGGGAGGAATCCGAGCACAGGGGAAGACAGATGTCTTCCGGATGGAGGAAGGCCGATATTTGCGAGGCGGGTGGTTGCATAAAACCTTTCGAAAAATAATCAGCTATGGTAGGCCCGTCGGCTTTCAAAAGGCAAGCGAAATAATAAAAAAGCCAAAAGGCGCCGTTTTTTGGCGCCCTTTTGGCTTTTTTGGGTGTTGGGATTGGGCGTTTTTAGGAACGGTCGATCAGGCCTCGAAGGGCGTGCCCTTCTTGACGAAGGAGACCACTTCCATAACGGCGACCGCCTCGTCGAGGCTGATGGGGAAGGGCTTGCCCTTGCGGATCGTGTCGAACAGGCAGCCCCAGATGGAGGCCATGTTGCATTTCAATTTGGGCGCCACCTCGATTTCCTGGTCGATCCAGGCGAGGTTGTCCTTGCTTCCGAAACCGGTTTCCGGCGTCTGCGGGGAGGCGACCCGTTTGACGGGTTTCACCTTGGGATCCCAGTAGCGCAAGGTGATGGTCTTGCCAGAGGCCTTGAGGGCGCCTTTGGTGCCGGAGACCAGGTATTCGGGCTCGCCGATGGCGCTGCCGCCGCTGATTTCGAGGTCGACGACGAGGCCCTTTTCGTTTTTCATGACGATTTTGAGATGGTCCTCGGAGTCGCCCGCGGCGGCCGTTTTCTTCAGGTCGCCCCACACATCCACAGGCGGGGTGCCCAGGAACTGGAGGGCGTGGTCGATGATGTGGGGGCCCCAGTTCAGGAGCTGGCCGCCGCCGAATTGGCGGATGGTCTGCCAGTCGTCGCGCCGGGCGTAGCTGTTGCGGCGGAGCTTGATTTCGAAGACATCGCCCAGGATGCGGGAGGCGATGATTTCGCGGATGTGCTGAAAGAGGGGTTCGAAGCGCCGGTTGTGGCGGATGAACAGGGCGTCGTGGTGCTTGGCGGCTTCGGCGCGAAGTTTCTTGGCCTCGGCGAAGGTCATGCACATCGGCTTTTCCTGGAACACCAGCTTGTTGGCCTTGAGGGCCATCATGGCGTGCTTGAAGTGGTCGCAGGAGCGGGTGGCCACGCAGACGAGCTCGATTTCGGGATCGGCGAGCAGCTCCCCGATGGTCGCGTAAGTCTTGCAACCGTGGGCGGCGGCGGCTTTTTCGCGCCGCGCGGGGAGGATGTCGCAGACGGCGGCGATGCGGAACTTGCCCTCGTGCGCCTTCAGTTCGTTGGTCTGCATGCTGCAACCCGCGCGTCCGTAACCCAGAATGCCAACCGCAATCGGTTCAATTTTCGCCATGATCGGGCTCCGTGTAAAGTGCTTTAAAAGTTTGGTATTATCGGGGGAAAGCGGGGGAAAGTCCAGAGGAAACGCATCAAAAAAGTAATCGGTCGGTTATCGGGGGTTGATTAGCGGCTGACCATTCCAAGGCGCCCGCTCCCGCCGCCGGGCGTATTCGCCTCGGGCGGGCTCTACGCTTCCGGCCGGTTCCCCGGCTGGCACTCGGTTTTTCATGCGTTTGCCCTGGATTGCATTCTCTCTCCGCTTGACGTTGAAAGCGACATACGGTAGCGTATTCAATCGCATTTTTTAAGCATTATCCGGATAAATCCGGAAGAGAGACACAGGAAGGACGCTATGAACGAAGTCGTTTCGGGTATAACAAACGCATGGTGGATCGCTCCCTTCGGAGCCTTCTTCGGATTGTTTTTCGCCTTGGTCTGCTACAAGCTCATGATGAAAGCGCCGGCCGGCAACGCCCGCATGGAGGAGATCGCGGGCTATGTCCGCGAAGGCGCCATGGCCTACCTGCGGCAGCAGTATTCGCGCGTCGGCGTCGTCTTTGCCGTCCTGGTAATGATCTTTCTGGGCCTGGCCATCTTCGGGGTGCAGAATCCCTTTGTGCCGGTGGCCTTCCTGACCGGCGGGTTCTTCTCGGGCCTGTGCGGCTTCATCGGCATGAAAACGGCCACCAGCGCCTCGAGCCGCACCGCCCAGGGCGCCAGCGAATGCCTGAACCGCGGCCTGCAGGTCGCCTTCCGTTCCGGCGCCGTCATGGGCCTCGTGGTGGTCGGGTTCGGCCTGCTGGACATCTGCATCTGGTACTGGATCCTCGACCGGCTCATCTTCACGCCCGAGCACATGGTCAACGGCCTGACCGTGTTCGGCCTTCACCTGGTTCCGGTTGATTGCTCGATGAAAGAGAAAATGGTGGAAATCACCACCACCATGCTGACCTTCGGCATGGGCGCCTCCACCCAGGCGCTCTTCGCCCGCGTGG
Organism: Kiritimatiellia bacterium; assembly: GCA_046484345.1. Lineage (GTDB taxonomy): Bacteria > Verrucomicrobiota > Kiritimatiellia > CAIKKV01 > CAIKKV01 > CAIKKV01. The sequence continues at coordinate 23,946 of JAWOJA010000010.1, read as the reverse complement.
GCGGCGGCATCTTCACCAAGGCCGCCGATGTGGGCGCGGACCTGGTCGGCAAGGTCGAGGCGGGCATTCCCGAGGATGATCCGCGCAACCCCGCGACCATCGCGGACAACGTGGGCGACAATGTGGGCGACGTGGCCGGCATGGGCGCGGACCTCTACGAATCCTATTGCGGATCCATCCTGGCCACGGCGGCCCTGGGCGCCACAATCGCCATGAACGTTCAGGACCAGGTCCGCATGGTGACCGCTCCCATGATCATCGCGGGTATCGGAACAGTTCTTTCCGTGGCCGGCATCTTCGCCGTGCGTTGCAAGGAAGGCGCCAGCATGATGACCCTGCTCAAGGCCCTGCGCGTCGGAACCTGGGGCAGCTCGGCCCTGATCATCGTCGCCGCCGCCATCATGGCCAAGCTGGGCATTATCTCCTGGGGCGTTTGCGGCGCCACCGTGGCCGGCCTGCTCGCCGGCGTCATCATCGGCTACTTCACGGAGCGCGCCACCTCCGATGAATACACCCCGACCAAGAGCGTCGCGGCCCAGGCCAAGATGGGTCCGGCCACCGTTATCATCGAGGGGCTCGCGGTGGGCATGCAGTCCGCCGCGCCGGCCGTCATCACGACCGTCCTCGGCATCCTCGCCGCCTTCATTCTGTCGGGCGGCCTGGCGGATCTGGGCGACGGCCTTTACGGCGTCGCCTTCGCCGCGGTCGGCATGCTCTCCACCCTCGGCATCACCCTCGCCACCGACGCCTACGGCCCCATCGCCGACAACGCCGGCGGCAACGCCGAAATGGCCGGACTCGATCATACGGTCCGCGAAAAAACCGACGCCCTCGACATGCTCGGCAACACCACGGCCGCCACCGGCAAGGGCTTCGCCATCGCCTCGGCGGCCCTCACCGCCTTGGCCCTGCTGGCGGCCGTCGTCCAGGAAGTGGACCTGTGGGTCCACAAACTGCAGGGCAAAACGGGCATGCCCTTCGACTACGACGCCTATGCGCTCTGCGTCACCGCCCAGGAGAAGCTGATGAACCTGGTCGCCCAGTTCAACCTGACCATCCTGAACCCCTTCATGCTGGCCGGCATCTTCCTCGGCGCCATGATGGCCTTTGTCTTCTGCGCCATGACGATGAAAGCCGTCGGCCGCGCCGCCGGCGCCATGGTCGAAGAGGTGCGCGCCCAGTTCCGGTCGAAGCCCGGCATCATGTTGGGGACGGACAAGCCCGACTACGCCCGCTGCGTGCAGATCTCAACGGCCGGCGCCCAGCGCGAAATGATGCTCCCCTCGCTGATGGCCATCGCCGTGCCGGTCCTCACCGGCCTGGTGCTGGGCGTGGCCGGGATCATGGGCCTGCTGGTCGGGGCCCTCACCGCCGGCTTCTCCCTCGCCTGCATGCTGAACAACGCCGGCGGTTCCTGGGACAACGCCAAGAAGCACATCGAAAAGGGCAACCTGGGCGGCAAGTATCTGAAGAACGCCCAGGGCCAGTGGATCAACGCCCGGGGCGAAGTCGTCGCCACCCGCGCCGAGGCCAAGAGCCCCGTCCATGGCGCCGCCGTGATCGGCGATACCGTGGGCGATCCCTGCAAGGACACCGCCGGGCCGTCCATGAACATCCTGATCAAGCTGATGAGCATGGTGGCCATCGTGTTCACGCCCGTGATCATCAAATTCTCCCCGGCGATTCAGAAGTTCCTGCACCTGGCCCAGTAAAGCACCTTTCCAATTCCAAAAAGGGCGGGGTCTCCAACCCGCCCTTTTTTCGTCCGTTTCCCCCATTGCTTCCGGTCCTCCATTCTTCTAAGATTCGAAACTGATCATCGGCAGGAGGTTCGCATGCCCAACAAGCTTGGCCTGCTTTTTATTATGGCCCTCGCCGTGGCACCGGCGGCGACCGGGGCCACGGATGCCACTGTGGAGAAATCGTTCGCCACGGCCGCGGAATTCGATTCCTTTTTCAGGGATTCCGCCATCGACCTGCAAGCCGCGCCGGGCGCTGTCACCCTTCGCCAGGAAACCGGCCTGTCCGCCCCAATTGACAACGCCACCGCGGGCGCCGGCAACGAGGGCGCCTCCGTTCGTGCCCCCCGCTATTCGGCCACAGGCCTCATCACCTCGCCCGTCATCGATATGGCAGACCCCGGCAAGGGCGGTTCCATTGTCCCTCTTTTCAAGATCCGAAGCCTCGCCGTGCAGTGGCGCGCCATTGTGCCGGGCTCGGCCTCCGTGAAAATCGAGGCCCGCAGCGGCGCCGCCCCTTGGCCCGACGCGGGGTGGAGTCCCTGGCGTCCGGCCGAAAATGCCCTGCCGGCCCGCTTTGTCCAGGTGCGGGCCGTTCTTGTTGCCGGATCGGGCGTCATCGCGCCCGCTCTGACCCGCCTCACCGTCATCGCCCGGGGCGAGACCGGGGCCACGGCGGAAAGCCAGGGCCTGCTCTTGCGGGACTTCCGGAACCCGCCGTTTGCCAGCGGCTCTCAAACAAATGCCGAGCCCTCCGCGCCGTATCTGATTCTGACCGCCTCGGAAACGGCCGGGGTCATCACCGTCCTGGCCGAGACCGTCACGCCCCATCTCCAGTCCTTCCGGTTCGCCGCCTCCGGCCGGGATCCCGCGCAACTGCCCGGCGAGGGACCGGATCCGGATTCGCGCGGCGCGGCTTATGCCTGGAGGCTGGAGCCGGGCGTCAACACCCTCTGCGTCACCACCGTAAACCGGTTCGGCCGCGAAGGTCGGCCCGCCACCGTGACCGTCGAATGGAAGCAACCCTGAAACCCGGGAGCCCGCATGATCCGCAAAGCCTTTGTCATGTCCGTCAACCCCGACCAGCTTGTCGAGTACGAGAAGCGGCATAATCCCATCTGGCCCGACCTGGAAGCCGTTCTGAAAGCGCACGGCGTTCGCAGCTACACCATTTTCCTGCATCCGGGCACGCACCAGCTCTTCGGTTATGTGGAATTCGAAAATGAGGCGCAATGGAACGCCATCGCGAACACCGAACCGTGCCGCCGCTGGTGGGCCCACATGAAGGACATCATGCCGTCCAATCCCGACAACAGTCCCCGCTCCGAAGAGATACGCGAGGTCTTTCACCTGGAATCCTGAGGAGACCGCCTGTGGTCCCCGTGAATTGTTCCATGCCTTTGTGGTGTTTTGCATGTTGAAACGGGAAACCGCCAAAAACCGCGGCATCGCGGGCTCTCCGCTTCCGGCCGGTTCCCCGGTTCAGGCGCTCCCCAACAGCGATCCCGGCGGGCACTCGGTTTGTTCATGCGTTTGCCCGGGGGGAAAGTCGAGGAGGCGGAGCGGTCCCGCCAGGCAGTCAATGTCGTTATTCCCGCAAAATATTGTTGCGTAGTTGTGCAACTAAGAGTAGAGTAATCGGATGAAGTCGGAAGAATTCAAGGCGCGCGCCAAGATCATGAAGGCTCTTTCCAGCCCGGTCCGCTTGAAGATCGTGGACCAACTGAGCACGGGCGAGCGGTGCATGTGCGAGCTTCAGCCCTTGTTTCCAATGAACAAATCGACGCTGTCGCGACACGTGACCGAGTTAAGAAATGTGGGGATCGTGAGCGAGCGCCGCGAGGGCGTTCGCTGTTACCTGAAGCTGCGGACCCCTTGCATTTTGAATATTTTCGATTGCGCAATGGGCGTGATCCGGATCACAAAGAGGAGTGTCGGACGTGAACGAAGAAGGTCGCAAGGAACTTAAAATTCTCGCCGTGTTGATCGGACTTTTTGCGCTCCTGTATTACCTGCCCATCGAGGCGGCCCGTTTTCAGGGCGCGCTCATTGAATCGGTCAAGCTGGCGAAGTGGTACGCCCGCGAACACGTCCTGTTGTGCCTGGTGCCGGCCTTTTTCATCGCCGGCGCCATCGGGGTGTTCGTGAGTCAGAACGCGGTGATGAAGTATTTCGGCCACAAGGCCCCGAAGTGGCTCTCCTATTCCGTCGCATCGGTATCCGGCGCCATCCTCGCCGTCTGTTCCTGCACGGTGCTTCCGCTGTTCGGCGGGATTTATATGCGCGGCGCGGGCCTCGGCCCGGCCATTGCCTTCCTCTACTCGGGCCCGGCCATCAATGTCCTGGCCATCGTGCTGACCGCCCGCGTGCTGGGCTGGCAGTTGGGTGTCGCCCGGGCGATCGGGGCCGTTGTGTTCAGTGTGGTCATTGGCCTGCTGATGCACCTTATTTTCCTGAAAGAGGAGCGGGCGAAGGCGGCGCAAGCGCAGGATATCTTTCTGGAGGGCGACGAAAAGGGCAACCGCCCTCTTTGGCAGGTGGCCCTCTATTTCTTTTCCATGGTGGGCATCCTGGTGTTCGCCAACTGGGGCAGGCCGATCGAACAGACCGGGATCTGGCATGCCATATTTAAGGCCAAATGGCTGGTGACGAGCCTGTTTGCCGTGCTCATGGCGGGTTGTTTGTGGCGGTTCTTCCGGGTGCGGTTGCTCTGGATCGTCCTGGCTGCCGTGCCGGCCGTGATTCTGGCCCTGGTATTCCCCGGCTATCCGGTGGCCGCTTTTGCCGCCGGGGCGGCTGGATTGGCCAGCCTCACATTTTGCGGGGGAACGGAGCTCAAGGATTGGCGGGACCAGACCTGGGGATTCACCAAACAGATCCTCCCGCTGCTGTTCGGCGGCGTTCTCGCAGCGGGATTTTTCCTGGGCAGCCCCGATTCGATCGACGCCGGCATCGTTCCCAACCGATGGATCCAGGCGCTCGTGGGGGATTCGCCGGCCGTCTTCTGGGGATTTGTTGGCGAGGGCGCGGCCCTGCCCGGCTGGCTGTCCGCCATCTGGCCCGTCTGGACCAATTTCTTCGCTTCCATAACCGGGGCGCTGATGTATTTCGCGACCTTGACCGAGGTGCCCATTTTGCGCGGGCTGATGGACAGCGGCATGGGCCAGGGCCCGGCGCTATCGCTCCTGCTGGCCGGCCCCGCCCTTTCCCTGCCCAGCATGATCGTAATCAATTCCATTCTCGGGCCGCGCAAAACGCTGACTTTTGTCGGCCTGGTTGTTTTGATGTCGACCATTACGGGGCTGGTTTTTGGCGAAATCATGCGATGAAAAATTACCTGATCAGGACAATTATGATTGCCGCGGTCGTTGTGTTCGCTGTCACAGCCATGGCGCAAGTGACGAGCGAACCGCTGACCTTGTCGCGGGCCATTGAGCGGGCTCTGACCGGAAATCCCGATGCGTTGGAGAGTGAATGGCGGGTGGACGAGGCGGCGGGGCGGGCCGAACAGGCCCGGTCGGCCCGCCTTCCGGTGCTGAAGACGCGCGCCGCCTATGACGCCTCCACGGAAGATCAGCGGCTTTTCCCGGCCACCGCCAACGGTGAGGCGGGCGTCTTCGGCCCCGATGTGTGGGGCGCGGAGCTGGTGTTGAGCCTGCCGCTTTACACCGGGGGCCGCGTGACGAGCGAAATCAAAGGGACGGAGTTGCTCCGGCTGGCGGCGGAAGGCCAGCTGGCGCGGACCCGCGAAGGCCTCATCTACAATGTGACGGCTCTGTTTTACGGCTTGCTGGCCCAGAAAGAGGTGATTGCCTCCGTTGAATCGGCCGTTCAGGCCATGGAAGAACAGCGCCGCTCCATTGCCGAACAAATGGACGCGCAAAAGGCGGCGCGCGTGGATCTGTTGCGCGCGGAAGTGCGTCTGGCCGCCCTGCGGGAGATTCTCAGCCGCGAGCGCAACGGCTTGACGGCGCAGCAGCGCGCCTTCGCGGCCGTTCTGGGCTGGGAGTCGCCCCAGTCCCCCGAAATCGCCGGGGAGCTTCGGGCTCTTGAGGCTCCGTCGTGTCCGGACGCAGCGGCCTGCCTGCGGCAGGCGCTTGCCCGGCGAGTCGATTATGCCGCGGCCCGGCACAGCGTGGCCGCCCAGGAGCGGGCGGTGGAGTCGACCCGCGCCGGCTACCGGCCGACCGTCTCGCTCCAGGCCGCCTACGGCGAGCGCTGGATGCCGGATCCGGCCGTCCGGCCGGCGGGCGCGGACGAGGCGCAGGATGTGGGCCGCATCGGGCTTGTGGCGGAATGGCCGCTGTTCGAAGGCGGCCTCACGGCGGCCCGTGTCCGCGAACAGACCGCCAAGCTTAACTCCGCGCGGGAACGGGTGCGCAAGCTGGAACTGCAAGTCCGGTATGAGGTTGAAACTGCCCTGGCAGACATCACCTCCGCCCGCGAGCGGGTGGCGATTCTGTCTCAATCGGTTGAGCAGGCGCGGGAGAGCTTTCGGCTTATCAAGGAAAAGTATGACCTGGGCAAGGGCACGCTGACGGACGTGTTGGACGCCCAATCCGCCCAGGTGCTTCAGGAAACGGCCCAGGCCCGCGCTTTTGCGGACCTGGTCCTGGCCGACGCCCGGCGTAAACTGGCGGTGGGAGACGGGATTCCATGAAAAAACAGGTTTCCATTTCGGTGCTGGGCCTCGCGCTGGCCCTGCTGGCGGCGGGTTGCGGAAAAACGGAATCTTCCAGGACAGAGCCGGCCAAGAAGCCGGTCGTCGTGGTGCAGGCCGTTATGGCGGAAAAGCGGGATTTGTCCCGCGTGATGCTTTACACCGGCTCGATCGAACCGGTGAAAGTCGCCCGCATGGCCTCGCCCGCGGAGGGCCCGATCATGGCGTGCGCGGTGCGCGAAGGCGACCGCGTCGAGGCCGGGCAGTTGCTGGCCCGGGTGGGCCGCAGCCGCATGGCGGACACGGCCCTGGAGGCCGCCAGCGAGGAGTTGCGGCGGCAGGCGGCGGAGTACAAGAGGGTGGAGCAGCTGGTGAAGAGCGGCTCGCTGGCTGGCGAGCAGATCGAGGCGGCCCGTTCCAACCTGAAGCGCGCGGAGGCCCAGGTGGCGGCCATGGAAACGGGCGCGGGCGATTATGAAATCAAGGCCCCCTGGGCGGGAGTCGTGTCCAAAATCTGGATCGCCGACGGCAATTACGTCTCGCCGCGCACGCCGCTGGTCGAGATGTACGATCCCGCCAGCCTGGTGGTCCGCTTTCCTGTTCCCGAAAAAGATATGCCGTTCATCCACGCCGGCGCCGCCGTGCGGGTGAAGCTGGACGCCTATCCCGGGCGCGGCATCCCGGCGGAGGTCGTTCGTATTTACCCGGAACTGGAACGAGCCACCCGGACGGTGACCGTTGAAGCGGAGCTGCGCGGGGAGGCCCGGCTGCTGAGCGGCCTGTTTGCCCGCGTGGAAGCGCCCCTGCGCACCGTGAAGGACGCCGTTGTGGCGCCCGAGGCGGCGCTGGTGGTGCTCCCCGGCGGCGAGAACGTGGTTTTTGTGCTGAGCGGGGAAACCGCCGTGCGCCGCCCCGTGAAGGTGGCCCTGGAGGCGGGCGGCTTTATCGCCGTCGAGAGCGGGCTCGAGGCGGGCGAAAGAGTCGTCACACGGGGCCAGGAAGCGCTGAAGGAGGGCCTGCCCGTTCGGGTCATGGGCGAAAAGGGGAGGCCGCCGTCATGAAAATCACGGAGCTGAGCCTGAAGCATCCGGTGGCCATGACCGTGCTGTCCGTTGCCGCCATGGTCCTCGGCTGGTTTGGAATGGCCCGGCTGGACGTCGACTACCTGCCCGAAATCACCTACCCGATGGTGAAGATCCATGTCTGGTGGCGCGGGGCCACGCCCGAGGAAATCGAGACCAACCTCGCCGAGCCCGTCGAACGCGCCATGGCCACGGTGGACGACCTGGACTACCTCGATTCCTCCAGCATCGAGGGCATGTATACCCTGCTGGTCAATTTCCGCTACGGCACCGATGTCGATGTCGCCTACCAGGACGTTATGGCGGTCATGGGGCGTGTGAACCCGCAGCTTCCCCCGGGCATGGAGCCTCCCATGATCATGAAGGCCGACCCTTCGCAATTGCCGGTCATGGAGGTCACCCTCGCCTCCGACCGGCGCAGCCTGGTCTGGCTCCGGGATTGGGCCGACAACTGGCTGGTGGACCGGCTGAGCGCCGTTGACGGAACGGCCGGCGCGGAGGTAATAGGCGGGCTCAAGCGGGAAATCCGGGTCCACCTCGATCCCGAGCGCATGAATGCCCGGGGGGTCTCTCCGGAGCGCGTAGCCGAGGCGCTGCACAGCGGGAACCGGCAGATTTTCGCCGGCCGCGTGACGGTGGAGACAAAGGAAATAATCGCCCGCACCATGGGGGAGTTTGAGAACCTTGACGAAATCCGCGACACGGCCGTTGCGCGCGGCAATCAGGACGCCCTCGTTTATGTCCGCGACGTCGCCACGGTTGAGGACGCGCACGAGGAGCTGCGGGTCAACACCCGTTTCAACGGCCGGCCGTGCGTGAAGGTCAACGTGCTGAAGCAGGCGGAGGCGAACACGGTCCGGGTGACCCAGGCGGTGAAGGCGAAGCTGGCCGCGTTGCGCGCCGAAATTCCGGCGGACATCGAATTCGGCGTGGTGGAGAGCCAGGGGGACTATGTCCTGGGCGCGATTCTGAGCGTGCGCGACTCGGCCGTGCTGGCCGCCATCCTGGTCATTCTTGTCACCTATTTCTTTCTCGGGCACTGGCGCCAGATCGTCGTGATGCTCGTGGCGCTGCCGGTGACGTTGCTGGCCAATTTCTTTTTCATGCGGCTGGCCGGGTTTTCGCTGAACCTGTTTTCGCTAGGCGGGCTGGTTGTGGCGCTCGGCGTGATCCTCGACAACTCCATCGTGGTGCTGGAGAACATCACGCGGATGCGGCACGAGGAGGAGGTTGCCGGCCGCGAGCCCGGCGGGAACGTGACCGTCCGGGCGACGGCGGAAGTCGGGCCGGCCATGATCGCCTCCACCGTGGCGTTCCTGGTCATCTTTCTGCCCTTTCTCTTTGTGCCGGGCATGGCCTCGTTGCTGTTCAAGGAACTGGTGCTGGTGGTGGCCGGAATCGTTCTGATATCGTACTTGGTAGCCGCCACGCTTACCCCTTTCCTGGCGGACCGGCTGCTGCGGGTCAGACGGAGCGCGTCGGCGGGCCTGCCCGCGAAGGGCTTTGACCGGATCGTGGAACGGGCGACCGACGCCTACGGCGCGAGCCTGCGCCCGGTGTTGCGTTTCCGGTGGGCCGTGCTGGTCCTGTTCCTGGCGGCCCTCGGGTTCGCGGGGTGGTTGATGCCCCGGGTGGGCTCGGAATTCCTGCCCAAGGTGGATGATGGCCGCGTGATGGTGAAGCTCAAGATGCCCGCCGGAACCGCTGTCGGCGAAACCGACCGGATCCTGGCGCAGGTTGAAGAGCGGGTCCGGGGCCTGCCGGAGGTGCGGAGCGTCTTCACGATGGCGGGCGGGCGGGTCTGGGGTCTGGCCACCTATGAGATCGCCCAGGAGGGCGAGGTGAACATCCAGCTTGTTCCCAAAAAAGAACGAACTATCGGCACGGAAGCCTTCATTGAAAAGATCAAGCCGCTGGTCGGAAAGGTCGTGGCGCCCGGCGCGAAGCTTCCGGTGATGAGCATGCCGATCAAGGGAATCCGCAAGATCGGGCTGCAGGATGTCGAAATCAAGGTTCAGGGCGCCGATGTGCTGCCGATCTATGACTTCGCCCGGCAGGCGGCGGCCCGGCTCGGCGAGACGCCCGGCCTGGGCGGCGTCAATATTTCGATGGACATGACGAAGCCGGAATACCGCGTTTATGTGGACCGCGCTCGCGCCTCGGCCCTGGGCATTCCCGTCGGGAAGGTGGCGGACACTCTGCGCGGCCTGGTGGGCGGCGTGGTTTCCACCGCCTACCGGGAGGGCAGCGAATATTATAATATCCGCGTGATGGTGCCCGAGGCGAAGATTGCCGGCAAAGAGGATTTGGAGAATCTCGTTCTGGAATCGCGGGGAGGCCGGCCGCTCTACGTGAGCGACCTGGCGGAAGTCCGCCGGGCGGTGGGACCCGTGGAGATCGCCCGCGAGAACCAGATCAAGCAGGTTATTGTCCGCGCGGATGCCGCGGGAATCAGCGTGGGGGAAGCCACGCGCCGGGCGCGGGAGGCGGTCGCGGCCATGCCCTTGCCTTCGGGCGTGTCATTCGCCATGGGCGCCCAGGCGCAGATGATGGCCGAAAACGCCCGCACCATGGTCTTGATCCTCGGGTTCGCCCTGTTTTTCGCCTTTGTTGTGCTGGCCATCCAGTTCGAGAGCTACCGCCTGCCGTTGATCATGTTGATTTCGGTTCCGTTCTGTTTGGCGGGCATGGTTTACGCCCTCGGGCTTGCCCATATGCCCGTGGGCGCCACCGTGGCCATCGGCGTCTTCATCGTGATTGCGGCGGCGATCAACGATGGCGTGCTGCTGCTCAGCTTCGCCGAAGAGTTGCGGGTCACGGAAGGCTTGCGGCCTTTCGAGGCGGTGCTGAAGGCCGCGAAGATCCGGCTGCGGCCGCGTGTCATGACCACCGTCAGCACCATCGCCGGTTTTGTCCCGCTGGCCCTGAACTTCGGCGAGGGGGGCGACTTGCTCAAGCCCATGGCTGTGGCTGCCATCGGAGGCTTGACCATGGAAATCCTGGTTGCGCTGTTCCTGATGCCCTGCCTTTATTTAATTTTAACCGGAAGGAAAGAAACATGAAAAAAATACAGATACTGGGAACAGGCTGCCCGAAGTGCAAGACGCTGTTCGCGAACACGCAAGCGGCCGTCCAGGCGCTGGGCATTGAGGCCCAGATCGAGAAGGTCGAGAAGATCATGGACATCATGAAGTTCAACGTGATGACCACGCCGGCGCTAGTCGTGGACGGCCAGGTCAAGAGCGCGGGCCGGGTGTTGAGCGCGGACGATATCAAGAAGCATTTAGTTTAGGAGCACACCTATGAGCAATTGTGAAAAGCAGGGCGGGAGTTGCGGGTGCGGCGGCGGCGGGTGCGGCGGCGGGTCGTCGAAGTGGATGTGGATCGTTCTGGCCCTGGCGGTTGTCGGGGTGCTGATGGCCAAAAGCGCGTGGAAAAACAAGGCCGCGGGGAACGCGCCGGCGGCGAGCGTCGCTTCTGCCGTTGTGCCGGCAGCGGTTGAGCAGGGGAAGGCCCTGCCCCGGTTGGTGGATCTCGGCGCGACCAAGTGCATTCCCTGCAAGCTGATGGCGCCGATCCTGGAAGACCTCAAGAAAACCTACGCCGGGAAACTCGATATCACGTTTATCGATGTATGGGAAAATCCGGAGGAGGGGAAAAAATACGGGGTCAACATGATCCCGACGCAGATCTTCTTCGGCGCCGACGGCAAGGAGCTCTTCCGGCATGAGGGTTTCTACGGCAAGGAAGACATTCTGGGCAAGTGGAAGGAATTGGGCGTCGAGTTTTAACCTGTGGGAGGCTATATGCTGGAACAATTATTTACGGCACTCTCCCGCGCGGTTGAAGGATCGGCCGGCGTGGCGCTGGGCGCCGCCTTCGTCTGGGGCGTGCTCAGCATCCTGCTGAGTCCGTGCCATCTGGCCAGCATCCCGCTGATCGTGGGGTTCATTGACCAGCAGGGCCAGATGCCGACCCGGCGGGCCTTCGCGATCTCGCTTCTGTTTTCCGCCGGCATCCTGGTCACCATCGGCTTGATCGGGGCGCTCACGGCGGCGGCCGGACGGATGATGGGTGATGTCGGGCGCTGGGGGAACTACGGGGTGGCCCTCATTTTCTTTGTGGTCGGCCTCTACCTGCTCGACGTCATCCGCCTGCCCATGCCCGGGGCGGCCCAACCCGGCCTGAAACGCAAGGGGATGCTGGCGGCCCTGGTCCTGGGGCTGGTCTTCGGCGTCGCGTTGGGACCCTGCACCTTCGCCTACATGGCGCCGATGCTGGCGGTCTCCTTCCGGCTGGCGGCGACCAATCTGCCCTATGGCATTCTTCTGCTGTTGTTCTACGGGATCGGCCACTGCTCGGTTATCGTGTTCGCCGGCACTTTCACGGAAGTCGTGCAGCATTACCTGAACTGGACCGAGAACTCCCGGGGCGCGGTGATCCTGAAAAAGGTCTGCGGCGGGCTGGTCCTGCTGGGCGGATTGTACCTGATTTATACGGCCCCGTGAGACAGGGCTCCCCCCGCCACGTAGATGCCGTTGGAGGCGGGTTTGTTCTGGAGGGGATTGTCGAATGCGACAACGTGGCCCTCGGCGCGACCGAACACCCGGGTCAGGATGGCCAGGAAGGCGTCATCCGGGGGCTCGTTCGACCAGAGCCCGAACACGCCGTTGGGCTTGATAAACCGCGCGAGCCGCCGCACGCCGGCCTCGGTGTAGAAATCGGTGTGCCCGACCGCCAGCAGGTGCTTCGGGGTGTGGTCGATATCCAGGAGCACGGCGTCGAACCGGTAATCGGGCGTTGCGGGGTCGAACCCGCTTCCGCGCGCCAATGCGAAGAAATCGGCGTGGTGATAGACGCAGCGCGGGTCGTCGGACAAAAGCGGGCCGTTGGGCACCAGCCCCTTGCAGTGCCAATCGATGACGGGCTCGAGGGCTTCGACGACGACTAAACGTTTCGTCTGTTTGAACGCGAGGGTCGCCGCGGCGGTATACCCGAGGCCCAGCCCGCCGACGACCACCTCCCAGTCCGACCCCGGGAGGCGGGCCAGGGCCAGGTCGGCCAGCGCCACTTCCGCCTCGTGGAAGAGGCTCGACATGAGGTACTCGCTGTTGAGCTTGACCTCGTACGCCTCGGCGTCGCCCATCTCGGCGATCCGGCGTCGCTGGAGAACCAGTTCGCCCATCGGCGTGCGGCGGTAATCGAGTTCTTCGAACCAGGGTTTCATGGGGGCCTCGGGCTTCCGGATGATTACATCTTGCGATAGAGATGAACATCCTGCTGCGGGAAGGGGATATTCACGTTCTCTTCCTCGAACCGGTCCTTGATCGCCATGTTCAACTCGTCCCGGATTCGGAACTGATCGTGGTAGTCGGGGACGCAGCAGACATAGAACAGTTTCAGGGAGGAATCGGCGAAATCGGTGAAGTAGACGGCGGGCGGCGGATCCGGAAGGACTTCGGGATGGGCTTTGAAAATGTCGAGAAGGATGCGCTTCACCTTCCGCAGGTCTGAGCCGTAGGCCACGCCGAGGGTCGCGCGGATCTTGAACGTGGGATTCGGCGCGTTGAGGTTGACGATCTGGTTTTTGGCAATTTCGGAGTTGGGGATGTTGATCACCGTGCCGTCGAACGCCAGGATGTTCGTGCTGCGGAGGCCCACCTCCAGCACGTCGCCCATTTTGCCGTTGGCCAATTCGACCCTGTCGCCGGGCCGGAACGGGTGGTCCGCCATCAGGGCAAAGCCGGCGATCATGTTGCTGAGGGTTTCCTGGGCCGCCAAGGCGACGGCCACCGAGGCGACTCCGGCGGTCGCCAGGAGGCCGGTGATCTCGACTCCGAAATGGTCGAACACGATCGTGATGGCAATGAAGAAAAAGACAAATTTCGCCATCTTTCGGAACAACTCGATGAACTGGTTGTCGCGGATTTTGGCTGTTTTCCCCGCGATCTCCTGCGCGTACCACTCGGCGGCAGCCCGGAAGGCGGAATAGAGGATGATCGTCATCGCGAAAACAAGGGCCGTATAGACGATTCCCGTGTAAGCGCTCCACGCGACATGGTTGACGATCATCGGGTGGTTCTGAACGATCGAGCGTGCGCCCATGTTGAGCGCCGCGAAGAAAACGGTCCACTGTGCCGGGGTCTGTGTCCGCTCGAAGACCATGATATCGAGGCGGGTTCGGGTGCGGCGGGCGAGCGGGAGGAAGATCCGGCGCCAGGCGGCGTGGGTTGCCCTTGACGCCACCAAGCCGCCCAGCAACCAGAGGGAGAACGCGACGTACCCGTTGTTCAAGACCGTTCCTTCTTTTTCACAGATTTTCCGAGTTGTCGGACCGCAGAGAAGCGACCGCCGCGGTCCGGTCCCGCGTGCGTCCGATCAGGAGGGGGGAGATGTGCGCCGGCAGGGCGTCGCGCCAGATCCGATAGTAGAGCAGTTCTTCGGGGGAGCGCAACTCCAGGCCCTCGTCCACGCGCCGGTCCCGTTCGAATTCGGCGGGCGTGATGCGGCTGATGACGTGGCGGGCGATGACCTCGGACGAGCCCGCGCCTTCCGAAAACTTCATTTTTTTCCGGTTCAGGAGGGAGTCCGGCAGCAGCCCCCGGCAGGCTTCGCGCAGGAGCCATTTGGCGGGCCGGTCCGGCCGCGGTTCGAGCCATTCGGCGGGCAGGCGGCTGACATAGCGCACGAGCCGCCGGTCGAGGAAAGGGACCCGGGCCTCCAGGCCGTGCGCCATGCTCATCCGGTCGGCGCGCTGCAGGTTCACGTCCTGGAGACCGATCACGATGTCCGCCAGTTCCTGTTTCAGCCGATCGCCCCCGCCGAACGAGGCCAGGTACTCATAGCCGGCGAACAGTTCGTCGGCGCCTTCGCCCGACAAAACGACCTTGACGTGTTCGGCCGCCACCTTGGAGACGAAATACATGGGCACCGCGGACCGGACGAGGGGAGCGTCGAACGACTCCAGGTGGCCGATCACCTCCGGGAGGGCGCGGACCACGTCCTCTTCGGTGTAAATCAGCTCATGATGTTCGGTGCCCAGGAAGGCCGCCGCTTCGCGTGCGGCCTTCAGGTCGGGCGCCCCGGCCATGCCGGCGGTGAACGAGTGCAGCCGGACGGCGTGCGGCCGCATCAGGGCCGCGACCACGCAGCTGTCCAGGCCGCCGGAGAGGTAGACGCCCACCGGCACATCGCTCATCAGCCGCTTCACGACGGCGTCGTCGAGCCGCTGCCGGATTTCCCGGAGCATCTCCTCGAGCGGGGGGCTCCGCAGCGGGCGTCCGGGCGGGAAGGGCCCGGCGAAGCGCCACGGTGTTCCGCCCGCCAGGACGGCATGTCCGGCCGGCAGCATTTCCAGCGTGTCCATGGGAGGGAAGGCCTTTAGTTCGCTGGCCGCCAGGACCGTCTGTCCGGTCCGGCCGACGTAAAGCGGCTTGATGCCCAGCGGATCGCGCGCGAGGAGGAGCCCATGCGGCCCGGCCAGGGCCAGCGCGAACATGCCGTCCAGCCGATCCAGCATGTCTTCGCCTTCATCCTCGTAGAGGTGGAGCAGCACCTCGGTGTCGGACCGGGAGGCGAAGAGATGGCGCTGTTCGAGCGGCCGGCGCAGTTCGAGGTGATTGTAGATCTCGCCGTTGAAGGCGATGGCCAGGTCGCGTGTTTCGTTCGCCATCGGCTGGGCGCCGCCGGCTTCGTCCAGGATGGCCAGGCGCACGTGGCCCAGCTGCGTTTGGCCCAGGCGCAGAAAGCCTTCCCCGTCGGGCCCGCGGTGCTTGATTCGCCGCAGCATGGCCCGGGCGAGGGGTTCGTCGTGGGGGCCGTGGATGGCCAGAATACCGCACATGGCAGCTCCTTGTTGGTTGTTAGGCGAGGGCCAATGCGCCCATCCGTTCGGTTGCGGGAATCGGCCGGCCGGCCGGGTCCACGATTTTCACCGAACCGCGCAGGAGCCGGGTTTGCGGGCGAACGGCGGCGGCCAGTTCGTCCCGGCACTCCCACAAATAGGGAACCGGGAGATAGCCCCGGGCGAACGCCTGGTACAAGCCTTCCGCCGAGAGCAGGTCGGGGATGGCCGCCTCCAGGGCCCGCAGCACGGTCCGGGTTTCGTCCAGCAGCCAGGCCGTCCGGGCCGCCACGTCCGGGTGATCGGTCATGTCGTCGATGTCGCCCTTACGCCGCAGGCGCCGGTATTCGTCGAGGGCGTGCCGGGTGATCCGGATGCTTTCGTCGATCACCTCGGGATCCGCGAGTTCGTAGCCTTCGGAATAGCTGACCACGTGGATCAGCGGCGGACTGCTTTCATCGCGCGGTTCGATGTCGTCCATCAGCGCGGTGACGGCGGCCAGCTGGGCCTTGGCTTTTACCGGGGCGGGCGAAAAATAATCCAGCCCCCCGCGCGGTTGGAGGATGACGCGGAAGGCGGCGTCCTCGAGGGGGCGTACCAGGGTCAGCGTGGCGCGGGCTTTGGCCAGGTCCTGAACACCCCACGTGGCGCGGGGCGTGTTGAGCATGGTTTGGAGCACCAGGTGGCGGATGCCCAGCGCCTTGGCGGCCCGGGCGGCCAGCACGGCGGCGACGATGCCAGTGACATCGTCGGCTCCGCGGAAGGCGAAGTGATGGGAGACGTTGGGCTCGTAGGGTTTGCCGGCGGCCGCGATGGCGCGCAGGGCTTCGAACTGATGGCGCAGGTTGTCGCGCAGGCTGTAGGGACCCCGTCCGTCCAGCCGGCAGAACCACCAGAGCGACAGGGCGTGCCAGGCGATGTGAAGGCGCTCTTCGTACATCCGGGCCAGTTCGGGGAGGCGCTGGGTGCCGGCGTAGGTTCTGACCAGCATGGGGCGGGCGGCCTGCCACACGGCGGCGAACTCTTCGGGCGTGTTGATTGGCACGCCGCCGCCGTTGGGGCGGTCCCCCCAGCTTTCGCCAAAGTGGGATTGGCTCAGCTGGGACGTGCCGATGGAAAGGATGTCCAGCATGCCGCCGGCGCCCAGGCGTTTCGACCAGTCGAGAAAAAGGCGCACGGCTTCCTCCCGGTCCTGCCCGTAGGGGCCCGCATGGGCGCGCATGAGAGGCGGCAGACCGTGGGCCAGGCCGTGGTCCAGGCGGGCGACCAGCGTATCGCGCGGGCCGCCGAACTCCGGGTAGCCCGCGCGGGTCGCGGGCTGGATGCCGAGGTGCCCCTCGCGGCGGATCAGATTCCGTCCGAAAGCGAGCCGGTCCTCGTCGTAACGGACGCCGGCCGCCAGCTCGCGCGGTATTCGCGAGGGGGCCACGCCGAGGCGTTCAAGGGTTTCCGAGGGCGTCTCATCGCCCTCGAAGGTGGCGGTGAACGCCGGGACCTG
This sequence comes from Kiritimatiellia bacterium, assembly GCA_046484345.1. Classification (GTDB taxonomy): domain Bacteria; phylum Verrucomicrobiota; class Kiritimatiellia; order CAIKKV01; family CAIKKV01; genus CAIKKV01. The sequence goes on along the minus strand of JAWOJA010000010.1, from coordinate 7,124 downwards.
ACGGCGCACGAGCTCGCATGTCTTCGGGAGGCCCGCAAAATATAGCGCGCGCAGGGGGCCGCCCTGTTCCGCCAGGAGCCGGCGTTTTTTGAGCCCCTCCGCGAGCCGGGCGACCAGGCGCAGGCCGTCGCCGGGATCCAGGCGGTAGCTGATGCCGAGGACGGTGATGCCCTGGAGGCGGATCCATTTGACCAGCCCGTCGAGCTGGTCCGGTCCGTCGGGGTTGTTCAGGCTGGCGCAGGTGGGCCCGTCGGCCAGCACGCAGCGCGTGCCGCAATCGGCCAGCAGCTGGGCCAGCGCGGTCAGGCCCAGCGTATGGGCGTCGAGGGCCGGCCGGGCCAGTCCCACGCAATCCGCATTCGACAACGGGGCGGAGCTCATGGGGCTATCCTTCCAGGTCCGGTTTGGGGTCTTCGCGATGGCGTTCTTTCAGATCGGCGACCAGCCTCTCCATGGCGTGGCGGGCCATTTCCTTGCAACCCAGCCCAAAGGCAAGCGCCATGCCGAAGGCGAAGGCGGCGATGACGATCTGGATGACGCCGGGCAGGATGGTGCCCCGGATATCGGCCTGCTCCAGCGCCAGGGCCAGCACGAGGATCGCGCCGGTCCACCGGGCGATGCGCGCCCAGAGATTGGCGTAGGGGTTGCCGGCGTTGCGGACGACGGTTCTCAGAAAGCCGGCGAGGAAGGCGACAACCATCAGGCCCACGGCCAACACCAGGAGGGCGCTGAGGAGGGCCGGCAGCGCCGCCGCCGCGCGCTGGCGCAGTTCGTGGATGGCGGAGATGTCCAGAATGCGGGCGGCCTCGAGGAAAATCCCGATCAGGAGCAGTCCCGAGATGCCGCGTCCGACCAGTTCGGCGGGCGGGTTCGATACGCCGCCCGTCCGGAGAAAGTCGGTGGCGCCGAGCCGGTCGCACAGGTGATTGAAGCGCAGCAGTTGCAGCAGGCGGACGATGAGCAGCCGGGCCACCGTGGCGGCCAGCCCCCCGGCGATGAGCAAGAAAACGGCAACCAGCCAGTTCGGCACGGCAGACAGGTGATCGAACAGGATTTCCATGGAGACTCCTTTAGACGGCGGTCAGGCGAGACCGACCGCCAGTTGTCGGATTTGTTTGACGGACATCCCCTCGATGCCCATTTTCGACACGGTCCGCCCATCGGCCCAGTAGTCCGTTTCATGCATGGCGTTGGCCAGATCGATGACCATTTCCGTCATCGGCATGGGAACGCCCAGCATGCGCCCCAGGGAGGCGAAAGGGACCAGGCTCATGGGCACGTCTTCCGTCACATAGCGGTGCATAATGGTCGCGGGCGCGCGGATGCCCCGGTAGGCGGAGGTGTTTTGAATGGCTTCGTACAGGTCGGCCCCCGAGGAGCCGTAGGTGAGGTAGAGCCAATCGCGGGCGGAAACCGCATGCACGCCGAGACCGGCCGCCACGGCCACCCGCTCGGCGTCGAGCCGTTCGAGCGCCCGGGCCACGGATGGGGTGATGCCTTCGATGTAGTAGTCGAAGTCGCCCTTTGTGGACTCGATCCGCCCGGCGTTCAGCAGCGTCAGGGCCGGATGGAAAATGGCGCCGATGTTTTCCATGCCGGTGGAGAGCACGCTGTCGCCCGCCGCAAATTGGGGGAAAGCCCACCGCAGGGCCGGAAGGGCTTCGGGGATAAGGTAGGCCGGAAGGGTGGCGAAGCGGACCGTGTTTTTGATCCGGAAGATGCGGGCTTCCGAGCGCGAAAGGGCGCGCGAGGCGTAGAGGAACGTGGACGTTTCGCCGATTAAAACGGGAACATGCACGTTTTGCGCCATCAGGGCGTGCCGGAAGGCGAGCGCCCCCCCCGTTCGGCCCGGGTTCAACACAATCATCTGGCCGGGGCGCAGAGCCCGCGCCATTTTTTCGGCGACGAAACGGTGCGCGGTGGCGGGCACGACGACCATGAGGATGTCGGCCCCATCGATGGCCTCGGCCATGGAGGAGGAGGCTGTCTGCACGGGGCCGAACCCCTCCACCTCGCCGCTGACCCGGATGCCGCCGTGCCAGCGGACGGCGTGCAGGTTTTCCCCGGTCCGGTTGTACAGGCGCACGGGAAAGCCCATCAGCCCCAGGTGCCCCGCCATGGCGAGGCCGCCGTGCCCGGCGCCCACCACGCCGAACGTGATGTCCCTTTCTTTCGCGCGCAGGCGTTGCAACGCTTCTCTGATTTCATCATTCTGATGCATGCGGTTGTCTCCTGCGAAGGCTTCTATGATAACCGCGCTTTTCCGGCCAGACAAGCCTTTATCGGAAAAAAGACCAAAAAAACGGCCGCGCCCGTCCTGTTTCGCGATTGACACGGCCGCGCCCCTCCTGCTATATTTCGCTAATCTACGAAATGAAAGAGGTTTTCATGCGGGACTTGTTGGATGAGCTCAAGGCGCTGGCGGATGAGAACCGGCTGCGCGCCCTGTATGCGCTGCGCGGCGGGGAGCTGTGCGCCTGCCAGCTGATCGCCCTCCTGGACCTGGCGCCTTCCACCGTTTCCAAGCATCTGTCGATCCTGCGCGCGGCGCGGCTGGTGGAGAGCCGCAAGGAAGGACGCTGGACGCACTTCCGGTTGTCCGAAGCGTTCCGGTCGCCGACCGCCGGTAAAATCCTGCGCCTCCTGCTGAAGGATATGGACGGGCAGGAGCGGATGGCCAAAGATCGCAAGCGGCTGAAGAAAATTACGGATGAGGACAAAGACGCCCTGTGCCGGAGGCTCTTCTGCAAATCATGAATGAGACCGCGCCCATTTTTACGGCCCGCTCCGAGTGGACCCTGAGGGACCACCTTGGCGCTTTGGGCGTGCGGTTGAATTGGCGGCGGATGCGGCACCGCGTGACGCCGGGCCTTTACGCGCTGGGCGCCGCCGGTCTGGAGTCGCCTGTTTTCGTGTCGGCAAACTACAAGCTGTCGTTCAATTATCTGCGGCGTTCGCTCGGCGGCATGGACGCCTGGATCCTGGTGCTGGACACGGCGGGCATCAACGTCTGGTGCGCGGCCGGCAAGGGGACTTTCGGAACGGAGGAGCTGGTTCGCCGCATTGAGGCCTGCGGCCTGCGCGAGCGGGTCGCGCACCGTCGCCTGGTCGTTCCCCAGCTGGGCGCCCCGGGCATTGCGGCGCACGAGGTTAAAAAACAATCCGGATTCGCCGTCGTGTATGGCCCGGTCGATGCCGCGGATATTCCCGCTTTTATAAAGGCCGGAATGAAAGCCACCACGGGTATGCGCCGGGTGCGCTTCAACTGGCGGGACCGGCTTGCCGTGGCGCCCCTGGAACTGGTGATCCATTTCAATCGGATGCTTTTTGTGGGGGTTCTCCTGGCGCTGCTGGCCGGGGTTACGGGGTGGGCCTATTCCGGGTCCGCGGTGCGGCATCTCGGCGGGCCGGCGCTCCTGCTGTGGCTCGCCTCTTATGTCGCGGCCGGACTGCTCGGTCCTTTGCTGTTGCCCTGGCTGCCGAGCCGCGTTTTTTCGGTCAAGGGCGCCGTGCTGGGGTTGGGGCTGGGCTTGCTCGGCGTTTGGCTGGCCGTGCCGGACTGGTCCCAGATGCGCGGCGCGGGCTGGCTCCTGCTGGTCACGGCGGGGGCCTCGCATCTGTTGCTGAACTACACCGGCTCGACGACTTTCACATCGCCCTCCGGCGTGCGGCGCGAAGTGCGCGCCGCGCTTCCGGTCCAAATCGCCCTGGGCGTAATCGGACTCCTCACCTGGACGCTTGCCCGATGAGATACTTAACACGCGACCTCTCTTTGGCCCTCGACGTGGACCGCTGCATCGGCTGCGGCCTGTGCGCGGTTGTCTGTCCGCACGCGGTGTTTGCGGTCGAGGCGCGCAAGGCGCGCATCCTGGATCGCGACGCCTGCATGGAGTGCGGGGCGTGCGCCCTGAACTGCCCCGTCGAAGCGATCGCGGTCAACAGCGGGGTCGGCTGCGCGGAAGCCATCATCAACGGGCTGCTGACGGGCAAAGAAACCTGCTGTGGTGGCGACTGCTGCTGTTCCGGTAAGGAAGGAGAAGAGGGGAAAAAATGAAAACGAAGATCCTGTTTTTATGCACGGGCAACTCGTGCCGGAGCCAGATGGCCGAGGGCTGGGCGAGGCGCCTCAAGGGCGACGTGATCGAGGCCTATTCGGCGGGCATCGAGACGCACGGGTTGAACCCGAACGCGGTGAAGGTCATGGCCGAGGCGGGCGCCGATATTTCGGGCCAGCGTTCCAAACTCGTTGACGAGCTGAAGGGTGTCGCCTTCGATTATGTGATCACGGTTTGCGACCACGCGCACGAGGCTTGTCCCCTTTTTCCTGGAAAAACAAAGGTAATTCACCGGGGGTTCGACGATCCCCCCCGGCTGGCGCGTAATGCGAAGACGGACGACGAGGCGCTGGGACATTACCGGCGCGTACGCGACGAAATCCGAGCGTTTGTGGAAACGCTTCCGGACGGGCTGTCTTGATCAAGGAGAAGCGATGACGAAGCAATTGAATGTGTTTGAGCGGTATTTGACGGTGTGGGTGGCGCTTTGCATTATTGGGGGGATCATCTTGGGGAAGGTTGCCCCGGGGGTCGCCCGGGCTTTGGACGGCATGGCCATCATGGTCAACGGCGCGCCGGTGGTGTCCATTCCCATTGCGATCGCGCTCTTTTTCATGATGTACCCGATCATGGTGAAGATCGATTTCGCCGAGGTCGTCAAGGCCGGCAAGAGTCCGAAGCCGGTCCTGCTGACGCTGGTGGTGAACTGGGCGATCAAGCCTTTCACGATGTTCGGGATCGCCTGGCTGTTCCTGGGCGTCTTGTTCAAAGACTGGCTGCCGGGCACGGAAGTCGTGAAGGACGGCACGACGGTGGAGTTGTTCCGCTCCTACATTTCGGGGGCCATTCTGCTGGGCATCGCGCCCTGCACGGCCATGGTGCTGATGTGGAGCTACCTGGCCAAGGGCAACCAGGGTCACACGCTCATCATGGTGGCGATCAACTCGCTCAGCATGCTGGTGCTGTATGGTCTGCTGGGCGGCTGGCTGCTGGGCGTGAACAAGATGCCCGTGCCGTGGCAGGCGCTGCTGCTGTCCATCGGCATCTATGTGGCGCTGCCGCTGGTGGCCGGCTATTTTACGCGTAAGTGGGCCATTGCCGCCAAGGGGTTGGCGTGGTTCGAAACCCGTTTTCTGCATGTGCTCGGGCCGGTCTCCATCATCGCGCTGCTGGGCACGCTGGTGCTGCTGTTCAGCTTCAAGGGGGAGACGATCCTGGCCAACCCGTTGACCATTCTGTGGATTGCCATTCCGATGTTCATCCAGACGGTGCTGATTTTCGGGATCACGTATGCAGTGGCGCGATGGTTGAATTTTTCCTACGCCGACGCGGCCCCGTCGGCCATGATTGGCGCGTCGAACCACTTCGAAGTGGCCATTGCCACGGCCACGATGCTCTTCGGCCTGTCCTCGGGCGCGGCGCTGGCCACGGTGGTCGGCGTGCTCATCGAGGTGCCCGTGATGTTGTGGCTTGTGCGGATCTGCCTGCGAACCCGCGGCTGGTTTCGGGAGTGAGGCGGCTATTATGGCCGAAGTCTAAAAGGAGTCAAATGAAAGCTCAGGTATCGGTGGAGGGCGGGATTTGCGGGTTTTCGACCTGTGTTCGGGCGGAAGCCGACGAATCGGCCAACGTGACGTTTCAGATCGAGAGCGAATGCGCCAAGGTCCGGGCCTTTGGCGAGGCGCTGGCGCTCAAGGGGCCGGTGGACGCCTATGCTGAAATTGGGGAAGGCGCCGACGGCGTGGTGCTGACAACCTCGCGCTCGGTGATGAAAGGCTGCTGTGCGGGCTGCGTGGTGCACGCGGCGGCCTTCAAGGCTTTGCAGGTCGCCGGCGGCCTGGCTTTGCCGAAGGATATTGCCCTGCGCATCAGCGCGGATCCGGGTTGAGCTGGGCGCATCTCAGTATGGGCTCTTTTGTCTTTGCGGTTGTAATTGTCGGTCCGAAGAACTGCCCTTGAATGGTTGTCCGAAGGGGACGGGCGGAGCCGGGCGGCAGACGAAGCGACGCTGCCCGGCAAGTTCCCACGACGACGCCAGTTGCCAAACGCTGTTTCGGTGAAATACAGATCAGGCGTAACAGGGGCACAACCCCAAAGACAAAGTGCCAATACTCAGAGATGCGCCCGGTTGAGTTTGGGCCATTGACAATATAGACATATAATGTCTATAATTTAGCCATGAAATCAGTCAGCGTTGCGGTTTTAAAGCAGCAGTTAAGCGGGTATCTGCACAGGGTTGAAGGGGGAGAGACCTTCGATGTGACCGCCCATCGCCGGCCGGTGGCGCGCTTGGTGCCGCATGGCGGGGAGCGGATGGAGGTGCGGCTTCCCAAAGCGCGGCCCGGCACGCTGCTCCGGGTGAAGGGCGTCCGGATGACGCCGGGCCGCTCCGCCCTGGAAGCGTTGCTGGAAGACCGGGCCCGGCGATGAATGTCTTTCTGGACACATCCGTGGTGTTGCGCCGGCTGTTGAACGAGCCTCATCCCGTTTCGCGGTGGGGCAAATGGGAAGCGGCCTATGCCAGCCGCCTCTGGCTGACGGAGGCTTTTCGCACGGTTGACCGGTTGCGCCTGGAGGGGCGGCTGGTCGATCGCGATGTGGCCCGCGTATGCGAGGATCTGCGCCGCGTGGATGACACGCTGCACCTGGTTCCGGTGGACGAGGCGGTGCTGGCGCGGGCGGGCGAAGCCTTTCCCACGGCGCTGGGCACGCTTGACGCCATTCACCTGGCCACGGCCTTGGCTGTTCGGAGCCGCTTAAAGCTCGACCGCTTTCTCACCCATGACCGGCAACTCGCCTTGGCCGCGGTCAGCATGGGTTTTTCGGTTGAAGGCGCGTAAGCAGCGATTTTTCTCATAAGCAGGTTAGAGAGGCAACTCTTTTGGCCGTTCCATCTTATCCATCTCATTTCCATTGACAAACGGCGCCCACCCCCCCCTCTGTTATACAACTTGAGCAGGCAGAACGTTCCGGCAAGGTCCTGACTCGCAGAAAAGATGGACGTACCTTTGCACTGGTTCCCGAAAAAATCGCAGCCTCTCCGTTAGATGTACCGTCAAAAGAACTCCT
>JAWOJA010000041.1:0-46560 GCA_046484345.1 Kiritimatiellia bacterium | reverse complement strand
CGGGCAACCCCAAGGCCAACACGCCCCAAAAACCGTAACACCCGGTTCATGCGCTCAAAATTCGCCGAAATTGGAGTGTTCGTCAACCAAAACAATACACCGTTCGCAGTCGACGAACGGACTTGCCCTGAACCCTGAACCCCGAACCCTCGTTCCCTTTACCCCTGTTTCTTCTCCAGCCGCTTGCGGGTATACGGGACGAGCCCGCCGGCCGCAATCAGCTCGCGCATGAACGGGGGGAACGGGGCCGCTTTCCATGTCCGGCCGGAGGCCTTGTCCGTGATGACGCCCGTCTCGAAGTCCACGGACACCGCCGCGCCGGCCGCAATCGCCTTCGCCGCCTCGGGACATTCCAAAATCGGCAGGCCGATGTTGATGGCGTTCCGGTAAAAGATCCGCGCGAAGCTCTCCGCAATCACGCACGAAATCCCGGCCGTCTTGATCGCCAGCGGCGCGTGCTCGCGCGAGGAGCCGCAGCCGAAATTGCGCCCGCCCACCATCAGGTCGCCCGCTTTCACCTTCTTCGGAAAGTCCGCATCAATGTCTTCCATGCAGTGCGAGGCCAGTTCCGCCGCATCGGACGTGTTCAAATACCGCGCCGGTATGATCACGTCCGTGTCCACGTTGTCGCCATACTTGAAAACTTTTCCGTCCGCCTTCATCGCCACTCCTTTTGCGCTCATCACATCACCTCCGAGGGGTCGGTGATCCGCCCCGTCAGCGCCGAAGCCGCCGCCACCGCCGGGCTCGCCAGGTACACCTCGGATTCCGGGTGACCCATCCGCCCCACGAAATTACGGTTCGTCGTGGCCACGGCCCGCTCGCCCTTGGCCAGGATGCCCATGTGCCCGCCCAGGCAGGGTCCGCACGTGGGGGTCGAAACAACCGCCCCCGCCTCGATGAAGACCTGCAGCAGCCCCTCCTTCATCGCGTCCAAATAAATTTTCTGCGTGGCCGGAATCACGATGCAGCGCACGCGTTTCTTGACCTTGCGCCCGCGGAAAAAGGAGGCCGCCACCTGCAGGTCGCTCAGCCGCCCGTTCGTGCAGGAGCCGATCACCACCTGGTCGATGGAGATGTCGCCCGAATCCGCCGCCAGCCGCGTGTTCGACGGCAGGTGCGGGTACGACACCGTGGGCTTCAGCGAGGCCAGGTCAATGGCCATGGTCTCGTCATAAACCGCGTCGCGGTCCGCCTCGTATTCCGTCCCGCCCTTGTGCCCCACGGCCTTCAGGAACGCGCGGGTCTGGGCGTCCACCGGGAAGATCCCGTTCTTCGCGCCCGCCTCGATGGCCATATTGGCCATGCAGAGCCGGTCGTCCACCGTCAGCGCCGCCAGGCCGTCGCCGGCGTATTCCATGGAGCGGTACAGGGCCCCGTCCACGCCGATCTTGCCGATGATGTGCAGGATGACGTCCTTGCCGCCCACCCACTTGCCCGGCTTGCCGGTCAGCACAAACCGCATGGCCGCGGGCACCTTGAACCAGGCCGTGCCCATCGCCATGCCGGCCGCCATGTCCGTGGAACCCACGCCCGTGGAAAAGGCGCCCAGCGCGCCATAGGTGCAGGTGTGGCTGTCGGCGCCGATAATCACGTCGCCGGGGCCCACGAGTCCCTTTTCCGGCAACAGGGCGTGCTCCACGCCCATCTCGCCGAGTTCGAAATAGTGGGTGATCTCCTGCTCGCAGGCGAAACAGCGCATGACCTTGCACTGCTCGGCGGCCTTGATGTCCTTGTTGGGCGCGAAATGATCGGGCACCAAAGCAATCTTGTCCTTGTTGAACACCCGGCCGGAGCCGATCTTGGCGTATTCCTTGATCGCCACCGGGGCCGTGATATCGTTGCCCAACACCAGGTCCAGCTTCGCTTCGATCAGCTGGCCGGCCTCCACCTTGTCCAGGCCCGCGGCGCGGGCCAGGATCTTCTGTGACATCGTCATACCCATTCGCTGCTCTCCTTATTGGCTGACCCGGTAACGCTTTTCTTCGTCCCGGATCAGCTTGTATTCGATCGAATCGACCAGCGCAAACCAGCTGGCCTCGATGATATCCGTTGAAACGCCCACCGTGGTCCAGGCCTCGCCGCCGTCGGTGGACTCGATCAGCACGCGGACCTTGGAGGCCGTGGCCGCCGTGCCGTCCAGCACGCGCACTTTGTAATCCGTCAGCCGCACCTCGGCCAGCTTGGGATAAAACCGCTCCAGCGCCTTGCGCAGGCTGCGGTCCAAAGCGTTGATCGGCCCGTCGCCCTCGGCCGCCGTGATTTCGCTCTTCCCTTCGACGCTCACCTTGATGATCGCCGAGGCCCCGTTCTCGGTGGCCGCGGGCCGCTCGCCCAGGATGCGGAAATGCTCCAGGACGAAAAACGGCTTGTAGGTTCCCAGGGACTTGCGCATCAGCAGCTCGAAGCTGCCGTCGGCCCCCTCGAACTGGTACCCCGCCTGCTCGAGTTCCTTGAGGCGGGCCACCAGCTTGTCCAGCACGGGGTCCCCCTTCTGCAGGGAGGGGTCGAGCTTCCGCAGGCGCTCCAGCACGGCGCTGCGGCCGGCCACTTCGCTCATCAGGAAGCGCCGCGCATTGCCCACCGTTTCGGGCCCCACGTGCTCAAAGGAAGAGCTGATCTTGCGCACGCCGTCCATGTGCATGCCGGCCTTGTGGGCAAAGGCCCGGCGGCCCACATAGGGCAGGTCGTCGGGCAGGATGATGTTGGCCACCTCCGCCACGCGGCGGACCGTGCCGGTCAGCAGGGCCAACGCCTCGTCCGGTATGCAGCGGTAGCCCCGCTTCAACTGGAGATTCGCCAGGATCGTCGCCAGGTTCGCGTTGCCGCACCGCTCGCCAAAGCCCGCCAGGGTCCCTTGCACGTGCCTGGCCCCGGCCAGGACCGCGGCAACCGAGTTGGCCACGCCCATGCCCGCGTCGTTGTGGGCATGAATCCCCACAACCGCCCGCTGGCCCACCACCGCGGCCGCCGCCTTCGTGCCGGCCACCACCTCGTCGGGAAAGGTACCGCCATTCGTGTCGCACAGGCACACCACGTCCGCCCCGGCCTCCGCCGCGGCCGCCAGGGTCTTCAGCGCATAGTCGGGGGCGGCCTTCCAGCCGTCAAAGAAATGCTCGGCATCGTAAATCACCCGCCCCGTCTTCGTCCGCGCATGGGCCACAGTATCGAGGATCATGCGCAGGTTCTCGTCGGGCGTCGTCTTGAGCACCTCGGTCACATGCAGCGGCCAGCTCTTGCCGAAAATAACCGCCACCTTCGTCCCGGCCGACAAAAGGCTGCGCACCTGCGGATCGTCCGCCGGGGCCACGCCGGGCCGGCAGGTGGCGCCAAATGAACAGATGACCGCCTGCTCGAGGTTCAAGGACTTGACGGCCTCAAAAAACTCGAGGTCCTTGGGGTTGGAGCCGGGATTGCCCGCCTCAATGAGCGGAATGCCCAGCCCGTCCAAAGCCTTGACGATGGACAGCTTGTCGCGGACTGAAAAGGAGATCCCCTCGGCCTGCGCGCCGTCCCGCAGGGTCGTGTCGAGCAGTTCGAGGCACTTCATTTGTTCATGGCTCATGGTTTGATTTCCTCCGGGGCCGCAAACGGCGCACCGCTTCGCCCGCCCGCCACATCTCGGAGTTGTGCAGCGCGTTGAGTTCCTTCCGCAGCCGCCCCTTGTAATCCTTGCCGCCGCACACCTTCATCACCCGCGCCGCTTCCCGGCCCGTCTGCACCGCTTTGTACAACTTTCTGAACGTCGGCAGCGTCGCCTGCCGGAAACGGGGCATCCAGTCGAGCGCCCCGCGCTGCGCCGTGACCGAGCAGTTGGCAAACATCCAGTCCATGCCCTTCTCATCGACCAGCCGGATCAGGCTCTGCGTGAGCTCCTCCGCGGTATCGTGGAAAGCTTCGCTCGGCGTGTGCCCGTTGGCGCGCAGCACGTCATACTGCGCCTGCATGACGCCCGCCAGGGCGCCCAGCAACACACCGCGCTCGCCCACCAGGTCGCCGGTGACCTCGTGTTCGAACGTGGTCGGGAACAGGTAACGCGCACCGATCGCAACGCCGCATGCCAGGCATCGCTCCGTCGCCCGGCCGGTCGCGTCCTGCCCGATCGCAAAGCTCGCGTTGACCCCGGCCCCCGAGAGGAAATTGCGCCTCAGGGAGATGCCCGCACCCTTCGGGGCCACCATGAACACGTCCACGCCCTTCGGGGACTTCGCGCCCGTCAGCTTATCGTAAACCAGCCCGAACCCGTGAGAAACATACAGCGCCTTGCCCGGAGTCAGATGCGGCCTGACGATCGGCCAGACAGCCTTCACGGCGGCATCGGAAACCAGCAGCATCAGGATCGTGCCCTTCGCGGCCGCCTCTTCAAGGCTGAAGAGCGTCTTGCCGGGAACCCAGCCATCCTTCTTCGCCCGCGCCCAACTGCTCGTGCCCGCGCGCTGACCCACAATCACCCGGATCCCGTTTTCGGTCATGTTCAAAGCCTGGGCCGGACCCTGAACCCCATAGCCCAGAACCGCCACGGTCTCTTTCTTTAATGTCGCGCGGGCCCGGGGCAGCGTGAACTCCCGGGGCGCCACGACCCGCTCCCTTGTTCCGCCGAAATTGATTTTGGCCATTTCGTCTCCCAACAAATGAAAAACCCACCGTCTGCGCGGTGGGTCTTGATGAGCGCCGATGCTCTTTCCTTTAGGAAAGGGACATCTCCACCGCGCCGGATGGGCGTATAATAATGACAAACATCGAAGTCCTGCGTTCGCGGAACTCCGGCCTGTTCACCCCGGTTGTCGGTATAGTTGCCCTCTTCATCGCTCTCTACATTGCGACATTTCAGGGCGTTTTGTCAAAAACATTTTTCCGCCTCAGTCTCTCCGGAAGCCCTTTTTAGCTGTTTTTCGCTGTTTATCCGCATTTCTCCTAGACTTTTGAAACCGTAATGCAGATAATCCCGTCTCTTATGGTAGGACTAAACGGTCCCGCTGCATTACAAGGAGTTCATGTGTATGGCTAAGATCGATTTTGGCGGGACAATTGAGACGGTGGTGACCCGGAAAGAATTCTCCCTTAAGAAGGCCCAGCAGGTACTGAAGAAGGAAGTCGTGGCGGTTATCGGCTACGGAGTCCAGGGCCCGGCCCAGGCGTTGAACATGAAGGAAAACGGCATCAACGTCATCGTCGGCCAGTCCAAGTCCTTCCCCAAGGACTGGGAACGCGCCAAGAAGGACGGCTGGGTTCCCGGCAAGACGCTGTTTGACATCGAAGAAGCCGCCGAAAAGGGCACCATCCTCCAGATGCTCGTGGCCGACGGCGCCATGAAGGCCGTCTGGCCGATCGTGAAGCCCTTTCTGACCGCCGGCAAGGCGATCTATTTCTCCCACGGCTTCGGCTATGTCTACCGCGACCTGACCGGCGTGAATCCGGCCAAGGACGTGGACATTCTGCTGGTCGCCCCCAAGGGTTCGGGCACCTCCGTGCGCCGCAACTTCCTGGCCGGCGTGGGCATCAACTCCAGCTACGCCGTGGGTCAGGATGCCACCGGCCGCGCCGAAGATCGCGCCATCGCCCTCGGCATCGCCATCGGCTCGGGCTACCTGTTCCCGACCACGTTCGAGCACGAAGTGACCAGCGATCTCGTCGGCGAGCGCGGCGTGCTGATGGGCGCCCTGGCCGGCATCATGGAGGCCCAGTACGACGTGCTGCGCGCCAACGGCCACAGCCCCAGCGAAGCGTTCAACGAGACCGTCGAGGAGCTCACGCAGAGCCTCATCCGCCTCGTGGACGAAAACGGCATGGACTGGATGTACGCCAACTGCTCGGCCACGGCCCAGCGCGGCGCGCTCGATTGGAAGCCGAAGTTCAAGAAGGCCACGTTGCCGGTCTTCAAAGACCTGTACAAGGCCGTCAAGACCAAGGCCGAAGCCCGCCGCGTCATGAAAACCTGCGGCGGCCCGAACTACAAGCAGCTGCTGGAGGTCGAACTCAAGACCATGCGCGACTCCGAAATGTGGCGCGCCGGCCAGGCCTCGCGCGATCTGCGTCCCCACGAAAAGGTGCACGCCAATGCCGCCACGGCGGCCGGCGTCAAGGGACGCGGCAAGAACTAGGACTCGCCGTTCATTCAAGGCCCGGAACATCCGTTCCGGGCCTTTTTTTATTCTGGCCTGCCGCCGGCTTCCTGCTACGATAATCGACATGGCCAACCGACCCCCTCCAGACCCCGCCCGCCAGGCCAAGCTCCTGGCCGACCTCCGGCGCGATACGGCCGCCCGCCAAACCGGCTACCGCGAACGCGCGCTCAAGCTGTTCCCCCACGTCTGCGGCCGCTGCGGGCGCACCCTCGAGGGCAAACGGCTCCGTGAACTCACCGTCCACCACAAGGACCACGACCACACCCATAACCCGCCCGACGGCAGCAACTGGGAACTCCTCTGCCTCTACTGCCACGATGACGAGCACGACAAGGAGATCCGCGCCGGGGAATACGCGGGATCGGAAGTCGATGACAAAAACCCCTCCGCTTCCATCTTCAAACCCTTCGCCGGCCTGGAATCCCTCGTCCTGCCCGATCCCGACAAACCAAAGGATACATAACGCTGGCCCTGAAAGGCCGCCTGCCGCCATGCCCAAGCTCCGCATCAAGCTCAGCACCGGCCTCCCCGCGCTGGACCATGTCTTCCGCGGGCTCATGCCGGGCGACAACATCGTCTGGCAGGTGGAAAGCATCCGCGACTACCTGCCGTTCATTCCGGCCTATTCGGCCTATGCCCGGGAAAATCGCCAGAAGATCTTTTATTTCCGCTTCGCCCAGCACGAGCCCCTCCTGGAGCCCTCCGACGGCGCCGAAATCATCACGCTCAATCCCGACCGCGGCTTCGAACCCTTCCTGAGCGAAATCCACCGCGTCATCAACGAGGAGGGCCGCGGCTGCCTCTATCTCTTCGACTGCCTCTCGGAACTGGCGCCCGACTGGTGCAGCGACCGCATGCTGGGCAACTTCTTCATGCTCACCTGCCCCTATCTCTACGACCGCGCCGCGATCGCCTACTTCGCCATCCTGCGCAACTACCACTCCTTCCACGCCCTCAAGCCCATCGCCTCCACCACCCAGATCCTGGTGGACGTCTACCGCCACCGCGAAAAACTCTACATCCAGCCGCTCAAGGTGCAGTACCGCTTCTCCCCCACCATGTACATGCTCCACGCGTGGGAGAACGACAGCTTCGTGCCCGTCAACCAGAGCGGCGTCATCACCGAAATCCTCTCCCACGCCCCCTGGTCGCACTCCGAAACCGCCAGCGCCCAGCTCGGATTCTGGACCAAGACCTTCGCCCAGGCCCAGACGATCCAGGACGACCTGGACCAGGGCAACGCCTCGCCCGAAAAGGCCGCCGCCTGCTTCCACAAGATCCTGCGCATGCTGATCTCCCACGACGACAAGGTGCTGGCCCTCGCCGAGCGCTTCCTCACCCTGCGCGACCTGCTCGCCATCCGCCGCCGCATGATCGGCACCGGCCTCATCGGCGGCAAGGCCGTCGGCATGATCCTCGCCCGCGCCATATTGCGTCAATCCGACCCCGCCCGCTGGGGCCGCCTGCTGGAAATGCACGACTCCTTCTTCGTCGGCGCCGACGTCTTCTACACCTACCTCGTCCAGAACGGCTGCTGGTGGATGATCCACCGCCTCAAGCCCTCCGAGGGGCCCGACGACGACACCGAAACCGCCCGGCGCCGCATCCATGCGGGGGAATTCCCCGACTACATCGTCCGGCAATATGCCGACATGCTCGACTACTTCGGCCAGTCGCCCATCCTCGTGCGCTCCTCCAGCCTGCTGGAGGACAACTTCGGCAACGCCTTTGCCGGCAAATACGAAAGCGTCTTCTGCGCCAACCAGGGCGGCTCGCACAAACGCCTCGAGGATTTCCTCTTCGCCGTGCGGACCGTCTACGCCAGCACCATGGGCGAGGACGCCCTCTCCTACCGCCAGCGCCGCGGGCTCATGCACCAGGACGAGCAGATGGGCCTCCTCATCCAACGCGTCTCGGGAAACGCCTACAACAGCTTCTTCTTCCCCCAAGCCGCCGGCGTCGCCTTCTCCTTCAACCCCTACGCCTGGGACCCCGCCATCGACCCCAGCGCCGGCATGATCCGTCTTGTCTTCGGAATGGGAACACGCGCCGTCGACCGCTCCGACGATGACTACACCCGCATCGTGGCCCTGAACGCCCCCGCCCGGAGGCCCGAATGCAGCTTCAGCGAGGTGGCCCAGTACGCCCAGCGGCGCGTGGACGTGCTCGACCTGGAGGCCAATCACCTCGCGAGCGTGGCGTTCGCCGACCTGGAGCGGCTCCCGGGCATCCCCGTCGCCCTCTTCGCCTCGCGCGACCGCGAAAGCCGCCGCGACTCCGCCCGGGCCGGCCGGGAGCCCCCGTGGGTGCTCACCTTCGACCCGCTCCTCGCGCAGACCGCCTTCGTAAGCGACATGCGCGACATGCTCCACACGCTGCAGGAGGCCTACCAGTACCCCGTGGACGTGGAGTTCACGCTCAACTTCACCGAACCGGGCGCCTACCAGATCAACCTCGTCCAATGCCGCCCGCTCCAGGTCCGCGGCGCGGGCGACGCCCTCGGCGACCCGCCCGCCGCCATCCCCCCGCAGGACGTCATGCTCGAATCGCGCGGCGCGGTGATCGGCAACAGCGTCGAGATGAAGCTGGACTGGATCCTCTACGTGGCCCCGGGGGCCTACAGCCAATTGCGCGAAAGCGACCGCTATTCGGTCGCCCGGCTCATCGGCGAAATCACCCACCTGCCCGCGCTGGCGAAAAAAACCGTCATGCTGCTCGGGCCGGGCCGATGGGGCACCGCCACCCCCGCCCTGGGCGTACCGGTCTCGTTCATCGACATCGCGGGCATCTCGGTGCTCGGCGAAATCGTGGCCATGCGCGAAAACCTGGTGCCCGACGTCTCCCTGGGCACCCATTTCTTCAACGAACTGGTGGAGCGCGAAATTCTCTACCTGGCCCTCTTCCCCAATAAGCCCGGCAACGCGTTGCAAATCGACTTCTTCGAGCGGCAGATGCCCAACCGCCTGACCGACCTGCTGCCCGCCCAGCTGGAATGGGAGCCGGTCGTGCGGCTGCTCGATGTAACCTCCCTGCCCGGGGGCGGCTCGCTGACCATCAACGCCAACTCTCTCCGGCAGCACGTCGTCTGCTACCGGCTTCCGCCCGAACCGGAGGCCGGTCCATGAGGAGCAATCCGCGCGACATGTCCATCGGCCGCGTGCTACGGAGCGTCGGCTATGCCCTGGCCGGGGTCCGGGTGCTGATGGAAACACAGCACAGCGCCCACATCCATGCCCTTGCCACCCTCCTGGTGGCCGGCCTAGCGGCCGTGCTCCGGCTGCCCATTGCCGATTGGTGCTGGCTGACGCTGGCTATCGCCATGGTCTGGTTCGCCGAGACCATCAACACGGCCGTGGAATTTCTCTGCGATGTGGTCAGCCCCGGCTTCAGCCCGATGATCAAAAATGTGAAGGATGTTGCCGCGGCCGCTGTCTTTTTCGCCATCACCGGAGCCGTCATCATCGGCTTTCTTATCCTCGGGCCCCCTTTGCTGGCCTGGTGGAAAGAAAGATAAGAGACCTAAGGGACCTAAAAGACCTAAGAGACCAAAAAACTTAGGTCCCTTATGTCTTTTAGGTCCCTTTCTTCTCCTTTCTTCTCCTTTCTTCCCCTGCTGATTATTCTTTCTTTCCATCTCAATTAAGGGCAAAATAGGTTTTCAATGAAGAGAGATTGGTGAGGAATTATGGGATTTGAAAGCGGAACGATCGGTTTCCGCCTCTTTTATTTGCCCCGATCATTGCCCGATGACGCTGTCGCGCGGTTTGCCGCTCATGCGGCCCCCGGGCTGGAAGCCATTCAGGCGGAGGAAAGCGCGGGCTGGGTAACCGGCCGCCACCTGCTGGATCGGAACATCACGGAAGAGTCGATTACCTACGCCGGCTACCTGCGCATTACCCTGCGCCAGGGCCAGCGCAAAATTCCCGCCTCCCTCCTGCAGGCCGAGTGCCGCATGGAGGAGCTGGCGGCCGCCTCCTCCGACGGGCAGACCTTTCTGAACCGCCGGAAGCGCGCGGAAATTAGGCAGGCCGTGACCGAACGGCTGCTCCCGGCCATGCCGCCCCAGCTGAGAGCCATCCCCGTGGTGCACCAGCCGGGGTCCGGCATTCTCTACGCGGGCGCCATGAGCGAGGCCCAGACGGACCTGCTCTGCACCCGTTTTACCCAGACGATGGGCTTTCATCTCGTCGCCGTGACGCCGGAAACGGCGGCCGCGCAACTCCGCAAGGTGGATGTGCGCGACCTGCTGCCCGTCAGCTTCTCGCCGGATGTGGATGACGCCCTGATGGACGTCCAGCCCGGGCGCGATTTCCTGACCTGGCTCTGGTTCAAGGCCGAGTCGGGCCGGGGAACCATCGCGCTGCCCGATATCGGCAACCTGGGCGTCCTGTTGGAAGGCCCGCTCACCTTCATGCACGAGGGAAGCGGAGCCCATGTGACCGTGCTGCGCAATGGCGAGCCCATCGGCAGCGCGGAAGCCAAAACCTGCCTGCTGTCAGGCAAAAAGCTCAAACAGGCCCGGCTGACGTTCGGCCTCGCCGATGAGCAGTGGAAGTGCATGTTCGACGCCGACGGCTTCGTTTGCCGCGGCCTGACGGTTCCCGAAACGGAAGGGAGCCTCGACCCCATGAGCCGATTCCAGTCCCGAATCCGCCAGTTGGATCGTTTCCGCGACATGCTGCTCGCGCTTTACGACTCATTCCTCCAGGAGCGGACCGACAAAGCCGGCTGGCCCGGCGCCAAGAAAAAGATCCGGGAGTGGGCCAAGGCCCGCACCGCCCGGATGTAAGAAGGTTGATATGGTTACCAGAATACTGAAGAAGATTGTTCGTAAGATGTTCGGCTTTGCCAAGCCCAAGCCCCCCGCCAAAGATGCGCGCCCCACACCCGCCAAACACCACGAGGAAAGCCCCCGGGCGCGGCCCCCGGGCGCCCACAGGCATCCCGCCAAACCCGCCGCCGGCTCCGCCCGGCCCGCCGCTCCATCCGGCCGCAACGAGGGCCCCGCCCGTTCCGGCCGCGAGGGCAACCGGCCCCCGCGGCGCGATGACCGCCGCCACGACGACCGCCGCGACAACCGCCCGAACGGGGGACGCGGTGACAGGCCGCCCAGGCTCGACCACCCCTCTTCGCCCACGAACTGGAGTCCGCACAAGGGCGCCGGGGCGGCCGCCCCCGCGGCTCACCAGGCCCCCTCCGCCCCACCCCCGCCAGCCGCGCCGGCGGTTCCCGAAACGCCCTGGGATCCCGCCCAGTTTCAAGTGGCCGCCCAGGAGGGCAAGGTCCGCTTCCACGACCTGCCACTGCCCAGCCCGATCATGCGGGCCATCCAGGACCTCGGCTTCGAGTACTGCACGCCCATCCAGGGCAAGTCGCTGCCCCTCTCGCTCGCGGGCAAGGATGTGGCCGGCCGCGCCCAAACCGGCACCGGCAAAACCGCCGCGTTCCTGCTGGCCATCCTGAAACGGTTCGCCGAAAACCCCATCCCCGACCGCCCTTTCGGAACCCCGCGCGCCCTCGTGCTGGCCCCCACCCGGGAGCTCGTGGTGCAGATCGACAAAGATGCCGCCAAGCTGAGCAAGCACAGCCCCGTCAACACCCTGGCCGTCTACGGCGGCATGGAGTTCAAGGACCAGCGCCGCAAGCTGTCCGAGGGCCGCATCGACCTCATCGCCGCCACCCCCGGCCGGCTGCTCGACTTCTGCGGCCGCAGCGTCATCAACCTTCGCCACATCGAGGTCCTCGTCATCGATGAGGCCGACCGCATGCTGGACATGGGCTTCATCCCCGACATCCGGCGGATCCTGCGCCAGCTCCCCCCGCGCGAACAGCGCCAGACGATGCTCTTCAGCGCCACGCTGAGCGAGGACGTCATGCGCCTCGCCTCCCAGTGGATGCGCAATCCCGAGATCGTGGAAGTGGAGTCGGAAACCGTCACCGTGGACACCGTCAAGCAGATCGTCTACGCGGTCTCCTCGCGCGACAAGCTCCGCCTCATGCTGAACCTGATGGAAAAAGAGAAGATGGAGCGCGTGCTCATCTTCTCCAACCGGCGCGATGAAACCCGGGAACTGACCGAACGCCTTCACAAAAAGGGCGTTCACTGTGAACTGCTCTCGGGCGATGTCCCTCAGGACCGGCGCATGAAGGTGCTTGAGGCGTTCCGGGCCGGCAAGATCCGCGTGCTGGTGGCCACCGACGTGGCCGGCCGCGGCATTCACGTCGACGGCATCTCCCATGTGATCAACTACAACCTGCCCTACGAGCCCGAGGAGTACGTTCACCGCATCGGCCGCACCGGCCGGGTCGGCCATGAAGGCACCGCCATTTCATTCGCCTGCGAGGACGAATCCTTCGTCCTGCCGGAAATCGAAAAATTCATCGGCCGCGAAATTCCCGTGGTCGTTCCCGATACGGACCTGTTGCCGCCGTTGAAGTAAAAAAAGGGACCTAAGAGACCTAAGGGACCAAAGGGACTTCAGTCGTTTAGGTCTCTTAGGTCCCTTAGGTCTCTATTCCCTTAGGTCCCTTAGGTCTCTTTTCCCTTAGGTCCCTTTAAAAATTCTCCTTTTACAGCCCCATTCTCAGTGCTAGTCTTCTTTTCTCTTCTCTGCGATCCCTGCCCAAGTTAAAGGAACCACTCCAATGGCAGGGTCCATCATTCCTCCTCATGGGGGCTACCAGAAACTGGCTTCGTACCGCAAATCCGAAATTGTGTTCGATGCCACCGTCTACTTCTGCAAACGGTTTCTCCATTACCGGGACAGAACGGTTGACCAAATGGTCCAGGCAGCCCGCTCGGGCAAGCAGAATATCGCAGAGGGCAGCCAGGCGTCCGGCACCTCAAAAGAGATGGAACTCAAGCTGACCCATGTCGCCCGAGCCAGCCTTGAGGAACTTCTCGTCGACTACCGCGACTTTCTCCGAACCCGGGGACTTCCGGAATGGGCCTTGGATCACCCTTTCGTCCAGCGCCTCCGGGAGTTGAACCGGCAGCCGAATGCAACCTATGCAACATTTCAAAAAGGCATTGAACATGCCGAGCCGGAAATTTGCGCCAATGTCATTATCGGCCTGATCAAGGTCACTTGTTATCTCCTGGACCGCCAGGTGCGCAGCCTCGAAGCCGCCTTCATTCAAACCGGCGGCTTGCGCGAGAGAATGGCGCGAGCAAGGCGAAGGAATTTTTCTTGAAAGGGACCTAAGGGAAAGAGACCTAAGCGACCTAAGGGACCAAAGGGACTTCAGTCGTTTAGGTCCCTTGGGTCTCTTAGGTCCCTTAGGTCGCTTTTATCCCATGGCCTCGCACAGTCTCTCCACATCTTCCAAACTGTGCGCCATGGAAATGAAGCATACCTCAAACTGGGACGGCGGAAAATAGACGCCGCGCTCCAGCATTCCATGAAAAAAGCGGGCGTACGCACGGGTGTCGGCGAGTTTCACCTCCGCGAGATTCCGCATGGGCGGCTCGCCGAAAAACAGGGTGAAAAGCCCGCCCACCCGCGCCACGTGCGCCTTCCACCCCAGCTGCGTAATGCGCCGGCCAAGCCCCTCTTCCGCCACCCGCCCCAGCCGCTCAATCTCCCCATACGGATTCTCGGCGATCAGGGTGCGGAGCGTGGCCAACCCCGCCGCCACGGCCACCGGATTGCCGCTCAGCGTGCCTGCCTGGTAAACATTTCCCAGCGGCGAAAGCCGGTCCATGATCGCCGCCCGCCCCCCCACCGCTCCAATCGGCAGGCCGCCCCCGATGATTTTCCCCAGGCAGGTCAAATCCGGTACAACGCCCGCCAGCGTTCCGAAAGTCGTGGGCCCCAGCCGGAAGCCGGTAATCACTTCATCGAAAATCAGAACCGCCCCCACCCGTGTCGCCAGCGCCCGGAGCCCCTCGAGAAATCCCGCCCCGGGCTTCACCAGCCCCATGTTCGCCGCCACAGGCTCCACCACCACGGCCGCCAAATCGGACCCGTGTTCCGCCAACAGCCGCTCAACTGCCGACAAATCATTGTACGGCGCCACGAGCATGTCGCCGATCACCCCGGCCGGCACGCCGGCGGATGAGGCGATCCCGGCCGTAAGCAGGCCGCTGCCGGCGGAAACCAGCAGGGCGTCGGCGTGCCCGTGGTAACAGCCGTCGAACTTTAAAACCTTGCCGCGTCCCGTGAACCCCCGGGCCAGCCGAATCGCCGTCATGCACGCTTCCGTGCCGGAGTTGACCAGCCGCAACTTCTCCATCCCGGCCACCGCGCCGCACAACAGCTCCGCCATCTCCACTTCGCGCGCCGTGCAGGCGCCAAAAGTCGTCCCGTCCCGCGCGGCGGTGCCAATCGCCGACACCACGGCGGGGTGCGCATGCCCCAAAATAAGGGGCCCCCATGAGCCGCAAAAATCGATGAACTCGCGGCCCTCCGCCGACCAGACCCGCGCGCCTTTTCCCCGCGCCATGAATACGGGCGTGCCCCCCACCCCGTTGAAGGCGCGCACCGGACTGTTGACGCCGCCGGGGATCACGGCCTTCGCCCGCGCAAACAGCGCTTCCGAGGCGGTCACGTCCGATCTCCAAATAATTCCCGGTACCGGCTGGCCCAGTACGAAATGATGATGTCCGCCCCCGCGCGGCGGATCGCCGTCAGGGACTCCCGGACCGCGCCCGCCAAATCCACCCAGCCGCGCTCCGCGGAGGCGATCAGCATGGCATACTCGCCGCTCACGTTGTAGGCGGCCAGCGGCAAGTCCGTGCCCGCGCGCACACCGGCAATCACATCGAGGTAAAAGAGGGACGGCTTCACCATGAGGATGTCCGCCCCCTCCGCCTCGTCAAGCCGCGATTCCCGAAGCGCCTGCCGCCCGTCGTTGTACGGCGCCTGGTAGCCCCGCCGGTCGCCGTGCGCGGGCGCGGAACCCGCCGCTTCGCGGAACGGCCCGTACATGGAGGAGGCGAATTTCGTGGAATAACTCATAATCAGCCGGTCGTCGAATCCGCTTTCCCGAAACGCGCGCCGGATCGCCTGCACCTGCCCGTCCATCATGGCGCTCGGGGCCGCGCCGTCCGCGCCCGCCCGCACATGCGACACCGCCGCCTTCGCCAACTGCGCCAGCGCCGCATCGTTGTCGACCCGGCCGTCCGCCGCCAGCGGGCCGCAATGCCCGTGGGCGGTGTAGGCGCACAGGCAGACGTCCGTGAAAATCACCAGTTCCGGAAAGCGGGACCGTACCGCGCGCACCGCCTCCTGGACCACGCCCCGCTCATCGGCGGCGGCGGTTCCGACCGCATCCTTGGCGCCCTCCTCCACCTGGCCAAACACCAGGATGCCCGCCAGCCCGCCGGCCACCAGCGGCTCGAGCGCCGCGCACAGCCGGTCCGCGCTCATGCGGAACTGGCCGGGCATGGCGGAGATGGGATCGGAGCGGCCCCGGCCCTCCACCACGAAGACGGGCCAGAGAAAATGCGACAGCCCCGGCAACTCCGTGCCAAGCATGCCGCGCAGGTTGGGCGAGCGCCGCAGACGGCGCAGTCGAACATCCGGAAATGTGCTCATCTTCTTTCTTTCCCCCGCCTTAAATCCCGCGCCACCGCGAATGCCGCCAGCGCCCGCACCAGCCCGCCCGGCGTCGCCTCGGACGCCGTCACCGCCGGCGCCGCGCCCGCCTGGGCCAGGGCCTCCGCCGTGGGCGCGCCCATCGCGGCCGCCAGAACTCCTTTCAGCCCGGCCACGCCCCAGTTGGCGACAAACGATCGCACGGCCGACCCGCTGGCAAAAAGCACCGCGTCGCATGCGGGCTGTTGATCGTAGCGGATCGGCGTGTTCCGGTAAAGCACGCAGTCGGCCGCCACCGCGCCAAGCCGCCCCAACCCCTGCGTCAGCTCCCTCCCCGCTTCGTTGGAGCAAATCCGCAGGACCGTGTCGCCTTTCTTGAGACAGGCCTTCGCCGCTTCCAGGAGCGCGGCGGTTCCGTGCGGCGGCGGCGCCTCCACGTCGGCCGCCCCCTGCCGCTCCCGAATCGCCCGGGCCGTCCCCGGCCCCGGTACCAGGATCTTCGGCAGCCGGCGCCGGTCCCCGCCCGCGCGATCAAACAGCCCGAAAAAACAGGCCGCCGCGGACGGCGACGGCAGCACAACCCAGTCGTATTGGCGGATCGACTCCAACGCCGGCAACGCCCCGAAGTCGGGCTCCAACCGGATCAGCGGGCACCGCACGGGAATGCCGCCACAGTCCAGAACCGCCGCCGCCATCCGGTCCTGCAACTCGGCGCCGCAGGTGACCAGCACGCGCATTCCGCGAAGGGCTCCCGCCCGCTTGTACAGATAGTTCGCCGACGCCGTCTCGCCGATCAAAACCAGCACCGGTTTTCCCGATTCGGAAACGACCGCCCCCGCCGAGAGCTTTCCCAGCGTTCCGCTCCAAACCAGCTGGGACTCCAGGCCCGCCTCGCTCACGCAGGCGGCCGGCGTTTCTTTTTTGTACCCTTTTTGAATTAGATCGGCGGCCAGCTCCGGCAAAACGCCGCCCGCCATGAAACAGGCCAGCGGCCGCGTTCCTTCCTCCGGCAGCGGGGCAACGCCCTCCCGGGCCTGCCTCGGCGTCATGACGGTGAAGGCCCGCGCCACCCCGCGCCGCGTCAGCAAAAGCCCCGTCCCGGTCGTGGCGGCATTCAGGCTGCTCACGCCCGGAATGACCCGGTGGGGCAGGCCCAGCGCGTCGAGCGCGTCAACCTCCTCCGCCAGGCGCCCGAAAATGCCCGGGTCCCCGCCTTTCAGCCGCACCACGCGCCGGCCGCGCCGGGCATACTCCGTCAACATCCGGCAAATAGCCTCCTGCCCCGTGGACGGCCCCCCGGCGCGCTTGCCCACGGACAGGCACAACGCCCCGACCGGAACCGCCTCCAGCAGCGACAAATCCGCCAAAGCGTCATACAGACACACGTCGCAGGCGCCCAGCGCGGCAAGGCCCGCCAGGGTGCAAAGTTCTTTTCCCCCGGGCCCCGCGCCCACAAAGACCACCGGCTTGACATACAGACTGCGCAGCCGCTCAAAACGCGCATCGCCCGCCTTGAAGGTGAGGGCCAGATGCCCCTGCCCCTCCGGCGCCGGCAACTCCTCCGCCGGAATCCATTTTTCGATTCGGGACTCCAACCCCAGCCGCTGAAGGGCCGCCCCCGCGATGATCAGCAGATCGTAAGCGCCGGCGTCCAGCTGACCAAGCCGCTCTTCAATGGTTCCCCGAACGCTTTTCAGGACCAGGCCGGGAAACATCCGCCCGCAATAGGCCTCGCGCCGGCCGCTGCTGACCCCCGCCACGCCCCTACCGGCAAATGATTCCAGCGTGACCCCGCGGCGCAGCACAATCGCATCGCGCGGGTCGGCGGGAGAAGGAAGCCAGAACCAGTCGATCCCCGGCGTCACCGGCTCCTCCAGATCCTTGGCGCTGTGCACGGCGCAATCGACAACCCCTTCGAGAACCGCCCGATGCAGGTCGCGGGTGAAAAAGTCGGGGTCGCTTTCGCGCAAATCGGTCGCCTTATCCCGGTCGCCCGGCGTCGCAAAAGTGGCGGTCACAAACCGGGGCTCGGGCAAATCCCGCCCGATGAGGGCGATCGCCTCGCGGCTCTGAACCAGCGCCAGCGGACTGCCCCGGGACCCAACCTTAAAAAGCGGCCACAATTCGCTCATACTCTTCCTGATGTTCGCGTACAATCCGGCCGGCTTCCCCCAGGGCTGCTTCCAACGCCGCGCCATCCCCCCGGCGCCACACCTTCAAACCGTCGATATCCATCACCGTGACGTTTTCGGCAGCCGCAAAATCGGGCGCGGTATTGCGGGGGACCCCCAGGTCCACCACAACGGCCCGCCCGCCGGCCAGCCGCCGCGCATGCGCCGCCGTCAAGATGGGCTTGTCGCAACTCGCCGCGCCGATCACAATCGCATGGCCGGCCAGAAGGCCGTCCAGTTCGGCGATCGGGCGGCAGGCGATCGGCCCGGCCCCGGCTTCCTCAAAAACCGGCCGCGCCGACCGGTAGCAGCAGGTCGCGCACGCGCCCCGGGCGGCCAGCTTAGCGGCCATCGCCTTTCCGACCGCGCCCGCGCCCAGGACAAGAACCGGCCGGCCAGCCAGCCCGCCGATTTCCGATTCTAAGTACGCGAGGGCCAGGTCCTCGATGTCGCCGCCCAGCAGCAGGGGCGCAACGGCCTGGCGGATCTCACGGCCGATATGCAGAGCGCGGCCGACCCAGTCCTGAAGCACGCCGGCGGACCACCCCTCCCGGCGACTCCCCTCCAGCGCCTCCTTCAGCTGCGCGCCGATGTGGGTCTCGCCCGGGGTCTGAGAAAGCAGGCCCGCCGCGACTTCCGCCAGATGGCGGAACGCTTCGGGCCCCCGGTGCGTGTAGGCCGGGCCGCCGATCCGGTCCAGGCCCAATAGCCGGTTCGCCACGTTCAACAAGGCGGGCGTCACCGCCGCCACGGCGACCAGCTCCAACCGGTTGCAGGTGCACAGCACCATGAATTCGTGAAGACCCAGCACCTGCCGCAGCATCCCGCCGGTCCGGGCCAGCAGTTCGCCCGGGAGATGCACGCTTTCCCGTTGAGCCAAGTCCGCAAACCGGTGATCCGCGCCGAGCACAAGCAACTCGACCGAACCCAACGACTCCGCATGGCGGGCCAGATGCTCCTTGACCAGCCGGGAGCGGCGGCACGAAGCGCCGCCCGTGGAAACGCTGACGGTCAGGTCCCCCTGCCTGAAGCTGGCCGGCGAAATGAAATCGCCCTGTTCCCAGCCCCGGTCGGGACACGCGCAGAGGATTCCCATTTTCTTGCAGGCTTCCAGGATGCTCCGGTTCAGCTCGAAATCGTCCGTGGCCGTCACCACGAGGAACGGCCGCGGGGCCAGGTCGCCGGGCTCGTACGCCCGCCGAAAAACCTTGACCCGGTCAGCGGCCAGCAGCTCCTTCACCCGGTCACCCGGCACGGGCGCCACGATCGTGACCGCCGCGCCGGCCTCAAGAAGCGCCTCGGCCTTGCGGCCGGCCACCAGCCCGCCGCCCACGACCAGGCAGGAACGGCCCTCGAGCAACAGGGCGAGGGGCAGCGTTTTCCGGGATTTTCGATTTTCTCGCATGCGTCCATCCGCTCGATCGAGCTTGACCCTTATTGCTTTTTCCGGATATCCACCCGCCAGCAACCGTTGTCCGCTTTTTCGACGGCGAGCACTTCCTGTCCCTCATTTCGAAAACTGGCCGGCACGTTTTCGGCCGGAGCCCCGTCGTCCAGGATCACGCTCAGGACCTCCCCGACCGCCAGGGTCTCCAGCCGGAGCTTGGCCTTCACGAAGTTCATCGGGCAGCCCACGCCGGCGAGATCGAGCGTCACCGCCGCCGGTGCGGCGGGCCCGGCCGCCGGGCTATCGGCGGCCGGCGCCGCCTCCGGGGGATGGAACTTGAGGTCCGCGTCCAGCGTGCCGAACAGGCTGTCCACCCGGTCGGCCAGCCCGCGAATCGCTTCCTCTTTCCCCTGCAGCGCCTCGCGCCACCCTTCGCGATAGCCGCGGGCGCGGGCCAGCAGTCCCCGGAACTCGCCGTCCACCAGGCCGGTGTCGATAAAATGCGACTCAAAAGCGCGGAAGATATCGTCGGCCTTCGAAGACTCCACGCCCCGCGTCACAAGCAGGGCGCGGCTGGCCGCCAGCACGGCCGTAAAGAGCGCCTCGGAGCGGTCGGGCGCCTCGCCAACTCCGGCCAGCGCCCCGCGCGCCGCCGCGATGTCCCCGCCGATCACTTCAAACACGCCCGCGCCGCACTCACCGGGCCCGCGGCCGGCCAACGAAAAATCGGCCTCGCTTTCCCAGTCGCGATAATAGGAGGGGTCCTCGCCGGGCGGCGGGATCGCGCCATGCCGTTCGAGCATGGCCGTAAAAAATTCGGGCCCCTCGCGGTCGTAGTAATCGCTCAGGCTTTCCCCGGCCGAGCGGTTCGACTGGAAATCCGCCAGCAGCTCGGCCAGGAAATCCGGCAGGGCCCGCGCCGCCACGCTGCCGATGGGGCGGCCGAGCCGCGTGCGGCCCTCGCCCCGGCGGGCGCCCAGCAACACACGGTACCCGGGCACGAGGCGCTCATACGCGCGCAGGGCAACGCCAAACAGGCCGATCGTGCCGACCGGATGCTGGGCGCAGGAATTCGAGCAGCCGTTGATCCGGATGTCCACCGTCTGGAGAATTTCCGGAGCGATCCCGGCCCCTTCCAGGGCTTCCGCGCAGGCGCGGGCCGCCGGCTGCGAAAGGCAGAGTCCCAGGCGGCAGGTGTCGGCCCCGGTGCAGGCGATAAAGGCGTTCAGCGCCCGGGTCTTGAAAAGGCCCACCTCGAGCCGGCGCAGCGCGTCGCCCAAGTCGTGCAGATCCTCCTCCCGCACCCCGCGCAGCAGAAGGGTCTGGTTGCCCGCCCGCAGCCCCCGCTCGTCGCTGTACCGTTCGGCCAACCCCGACAGCGCCTCCAGCCCCGCGGAGCCGATCCGCCCCAGCGGCAGGGCCAGTGGCACGGTCACGCGGCCGCGCGCGCGCTGCGGCAACACGCGCAGCCCGTCAAACGATACCCAGGCGGCGTCCAGCCCGGGGGGCGGCTCGCTAATATCTGAAATGGGAACATTCAGCTCGCATTCCGGCACGCCCTCGCGGGCGACGGCTTCCAGCTCCCGGCGGAACAGCCCGGCAAAGGCCTCGGCGCCGGTTTTGGCCACCGCGAAACGCAGCCGGGCGCGGCGCCGGTTGCGCCGGTCCCCCAGGCGGTCGAAAAGGCGGCGGATGGCCTCGGCCGTGCGGATGCAGGCCGTTGCCGGCAGCCACTCTTCCAGCCGGTCGGCCACGCGCGGATCGGAACCCAGCCCGCCGCCCCCGTACACGGCAAAGCCCGGTTTCCCGTCTCGCACGCGGGCCACAAAACCCAGGTCGTTGACCGACGCCAGCGCGCAGTCGGCGGCGCAGCCGCTGAGCGCGATCTTGTATTTGCGGGGCAGGTTGTAGCTGCCCGGCAGGGTGATCAGGTATTCCGTGATCGCCAGGGCATAGGGCGTGACATCGAACGCCTCGCAGGGGCAGACCCCCGCATAGGGACAGGCTGTGACGTTGCGAACCGTGTTGCCGCCGCCGCCTTTGCAGGTCAGCCCGGCCGCCAGCAGCGCCCGCATGGCCGCCGCCGTGTCGCCAATCGCCACATCGTGCAGCTGCAGGTCCTGCCGGGTGGTGACGTGCAGTTTCCCGTTGCCATATTGGCGGCTCAGGGCCGCCAGGGCGCGGGCCTGGCCGGCGGAAAGCACCCCGCCGGGAATCCGGGCGCGCACCATGAACGTGCCGTCGCGCCGCTGTTCATAGATGCCGCGGGACACCCGCTTGGCCTTGAACAGCGCGGGGGCGAGCCCGCCCGACTGGAACCGCTTCACGTCGGCCTCGAAGACGTCGATGTCGGACGCCAGATCCGGCGGCAGGCGGCAGGAATAGGGGCTGCTCATGAATTCACTCCTTGTTCATCAGGACGGTCACTTCGATGCGTTCCGGAACGCCGCCGCAGACGGTGTAGCCACCCAAGGCCGGCGGGTCGGAGGCGAGCGACAGAATCAGGTAAACCATATCCGGCATGAAGGCCAAACGCAAGTCTTCCTCTGACATCCGGGGCGGCGTGGCGGGATGGCTGTGCCAGATGGCCAGCATTTTCAGCCCCGCCTCCCGCATCCGCTTCGCGGCGGCAAACTGCTCGGCCGGCAGCATGCTGAAATGCTCCGCCGAGGCGTCGGCGTTGGTCAGCGGATAAAACCGGACAATCCGCCCGCCCTTTCCCGCGAGCAGACCGCACGCCTCGAGCGGAGCGGCCGCCCGGGCGGCCGCCACCAGTTCGTCGCGAACCGCGTCTGTCATTTCCAGCTGCATGGGTGCTTTCTTGGCGGCCTCTTCACGCCTTGCGTCCGAGCGAGCAGACGGCCGGGGCCTCGTCGCGCAGAGCCGTGAGGGTCGGGGCCGTGCCGCACAGCGGGCATTTTTCATTCCGGTTTATCCGAACTGTGCGGAACGTCAGCTTCAAGGCGTTGTAGACCAATAGCCGGTTCGTCAGCAGCTCACCCGCGCCCAGCAGGTATTTGATCGCCTCGGTCGCCTGGAGCGTGCCGATCACACCGGCCAGCACGCCGAGCACGCCCGCCTGGGAGCACGACGGAACCGCGCCGGCGGGCGGCGGCTGCGCGAACACGCAGCGGTAGCAGGCCGTTTGCCCCGGCAGCACGGTCATGCACTGCCCGTCGAAGCGCAGGATGCCCGCGTGGGAATAGGGCTTCCCCGCAAAATGGCACGCATCCGCCACCAGGAATTTGGAGGCGAAGCTGTCGGTCCCGTCGATCACAAAATCGTAATCGCCCAGCACACCCAGGGCGTTCACCGCCGCCAGCCGCTCGGGGTAGGTCCGCACCGTCACGTCGGGATTGATGGCCCGCAGTTTTTCGGCGGCCGATTCCACCTTGGGCCGGCCGACATCGGCCGTGGCGTGGATCACCTGGCGCTGCAGGTTGCTCAGGTCCACCACGTCGGCGTCCATAATACCGATCGTGCCCACGCCCGCCGCCGCCAGGTAAAGCGCGGCCGGCGAGCCCAGGCCGCCGGCGCCGACCAGCAGCACCTTGCCGGCCAGGAGTTTTTCCTGCCCCCTGCCGCCCACTTCCTGTAGAAGGATGTGGCGGGAATACCGTTCAACCTGTTGATCCGTGAGGCTCATCCGACTCGCCCTCCTCCGCCCATGAAATAGAGAAACTCCACCTTGTCGCCCGCCCGCAGCGCGGTCGACCCGAAAGCGGCGCGATCCAAAATCTCGCCGTTCAATTCCACCGATACCCTATCCGGCATTTTCACCTGCCGTGCAAGCAGCAATTCCGATATCGGGAGGCCCTCGCGGACCTCCTCACCCTCGCCATTCACGATCACGTTCATGTTGTCCCTCTTTTGTTCATACCCGTCCAAGCGCCTGGCCCAGGTCGGCCACGATGTCGTCCACATGCTCAATCCCGATGCTCAGGCGCACCAGGTCGTCGGACACCCCCACGGCCCGGCGCTCCTCCTCCGCGAGTTCGCGGCAAAAGGTTGACGCCGGATGGATCACCAGGGTCCGCGCGTCGCCGATGTTGGCCAGGTTCCGGGCCTGCCGCAGCGCGTTGATAAACCTGAAGGCGCGGGCCTTGGACGCCAGCCTCACGGTCAACAGGGCGCCGAAGCGCCCGCCGAACTGGCGCCGGGCGACGGCCTGATCCGGATGGGCGGCCAGTCCGGGGTAACGCACCTCCCGCACCCGGCCGTGGCGGCTCAGGAACGTGGCCGCGGCCGCGGCGTTGGAACAATGGCGCTCCATGCGCACCGCGAGCGATTCCACGCCGAGGGACATGAGAAAAGCGTTGAAGGGCGAGAGGCATCCGCCGAGGTCGCGGGCGATCTGGTTGCGCAAATAGACCAGGAACGCGAGCCGGCCGGCCCGCTTGTGAAAGGGGGCCAGGTGCGCATAGCGGGCGCCGGACCAGTCGAAAGCGCCCGTGTCCACCACGACCCCGCCGATCGCCTGCCCGTGGCCGCTGATGAACTTGGAGGCGGAGTGGATGACGAGCGCCGCGCCGACTGTTTTCGGCTGGAAGAGCCAGGGCGTGGCCGCCGTGTTGTCCACCACCAGCGCCACGCCCCGCTCCCGCGCCACGGCGGCAAGGGCGTCCAGGTCGGGCACATCGAGCTTGGGGTTGCCGATTGTCTCCACCAGGATCAGCCGGGTGCGATCGGTGATGGCGGCCCGGTACTCCTCGATCCGGGCGGCCTCCACGAAACGGGTGACGATGCCGAAGCGGCCGAGCGTGCGCTTCAGCAGCGAATAGGTGCCGCCGAAGAGGCTGTTGCCGGCCACGACTTCGTCGCCGTTCCCCGCGAGCGCCAGCACGGCGGCGCTCAGCGCGGCCATGCCGGAGGCGCAGGCAACCGTGCCGAGCCCCTGCTCGAGGGCCGTGATCCGCTTTTCGAACTGGGCGACCGTCGGGTTGGCGATGCGCGAATAGACATAACCCGGCTCGCGGCCGACGAAAACCGATTCCAGCTCCTCGGCCGTTCCGTAGGCGAACGCGGAGGAGGCGTAGATGGGCGACAGCGTCGAGCCGGCGGTGGCGGGCGACTCGCCCCCTCCGTGGACGGCCCGGGTTTCCACATGGGCCGATTCGCCCGGCTTGTCTGTTGTAATTGGGTCGTTCATACTTCCTGACCGATCAGATTCCGCTTCCCTTGTAATTCGGTACGTGCCGGCGGACATGGATGCCGCACTCCTTATGTTCCGGCGCCTCCCACCACCAGCGGCCGGCCCGGGGATGGTCGCCCGGCTCCACGGCCCGTGTGCAGGGGGCGCAGCCGATGGAGGTGTACCCCTCCTGGTAGAGCCGGTTGACCGGGAGGCTATGTTTTTTCACGTAGGCCTCCACGTCCGCGGTGGTCCAGTTGAATAGCGGGTTGACCTTGACGATATTGCCGTGAACGGGATCGGCCTGCACCGGGCAAAGCGATTCGCGGGTGACACCCTGTTCGCGCCGCATGCCGGTGATCCAGGCCTGAAGCCCCACAAGGGCGCGCGAAAGCGGCTCGACTTTGCGGATGTTGCAGCAAGCGTGGCGGGCTTCAATGGATTCGCGGAAGGAGTAAAGACCCTGCTCCCGCTCCAGCTGTTCCACCGCTTCGCGTCGCGGGAAGACCCACTCGATGCGGACCCCGAAGCGCTGGCGAACAGCCTCGGCAACCTCGTAGGTTTCCTCCGGCAGGCGGCCGGTATCGATCGCGAAGACCCGGACCTTGGGCTGGACGCGTACAGCCAGATCGATAACAGTCACATTTTCTAGACTGAAACTGGCGGCAATGGCGATATTCGGCTGAAATGCGCCCAGCGCCCACTGCAACACCTCCTGCGCGCTCGCAGAGGCTGCCGGCCAGTCACTTTGCAGAATTGCCTTCATATGCTTTCCTCGCCTGTCCCCCATGTCCATTAACTTGATAGACTATTACATGATTCGGATTACGAGTAAAGACTTTTAGCTTTTTTTTGGAAAATCCTGGTGTTTCAGAGGACTGACGAGCTCCGCGAAAGACCGCCGCTAGAAACTGTCGGTCAGTTCCACTCGAAAGCCGTGCCGCCCAGACGGGATTTAATCTCGTCCATGATGCGCGCTTCGTCTTCGGGCCGCTCGGCTATGAAGGTGACCGAGAAACGAACATACCGTCCCACATCGTCCCACGGCACGGTGGAGATCAGCTTCTCGCGGATCAGCCACTGGGAAAAATCCTCCGCCGTCTCAAACTGCGGCCCGTTCTTCACGCCCTTCGGGGCCTGGACATACAAATAAAACGACGCCCTCGGCTTGCGGACCTTGAACCCGAGCCCCTGCAGGACCCCGACCAGCAGGTCGTGCCGGCGGGAGTATTTCTTGGCCGTCAGGTCGGTCATGTCGGGATGCGCCAGGGCAAAGGCCCCCGCCAGCTGGACGGCCTTGAACTGGCCGGAATCGTTGTTGTCCTTCACCGCGCCGAAGGCCTTGATGATCTTCTCGTTACCGGCCAGGAAGCCCAAGCGCCAGCCGGTCATATTGAACGCCTTCGAAAGCGAATGCACCTCCACGCCCACGTCCTTGGCGCCCGGCACGGAGAGAAACGACAGCGGCGGGTGGCCGTCAAAGGTCAGCGCCCCATAGGCGCAGTCCTGGATCACGATCACCTGGTTCGCCTTGGCGAAGGCCACGACCTTGGCGAAAAATTCCGCCGTGGCGACCGCCCCCGTGGGGTTGTTGGGATAGTTGATGTAGAGCAACTTGGCCCGGCGGCGAATGTCTGCGGGAATGCCGTCCAGATCGGGCAGAAAATTGTTTTCCTCGCGCAGCGGGAGGGGATGGACCTGGCCGCCCAGCCACTTCGTCATGGTGCCGGTGACGGGATAGCCGGGCACGGTCATGAGGGTGACGTCGCCGGGATTGACAAACGCCTGGGGCAGCATGGCCAGCGCGGGCTTCGAACCGATCGAATGGATGACTTCGGTCTCGGGGTCGAGCCCGACCACGCCGTAGACCTTCTCCATGTAGGCCGCGGCGGCGGTCTTGAACGCGCCGATGCCGTTGTCGGCATAGTCGCGGTTCTCCCACTTCTTGGCCTCGTCGTACAGCTTGCGCACAATGCGGTGGTCGGCCATCCAGTCGGGCTCGCCCACGCCCATGTCGATCAGCTCCATGCCCGGGAAATTGGCCATGGCCTCGCGCTTGGCGCGTTTGATCTTTTCAAATTTATACAGCACCGTGTCTTTGCCGAACCGGTTGCCGCCAATACGTTCCGCGAACATTTCCTGAATAAACGATTCCATGCGCTCCCTACCCTTTCAGCCACACGCCATCAAACACGAATTCCGCCCCGCCGGTCATCCGCACGCCGTTGTCCTTCTCGCTCCAGGCGATATGCAGCGTGCCGCCGGTCAGCTCCACGTCCACCTCGCGGTCGGTCAGGCCGTTCAGCACGCCCGCCACGGCCGTGGCGCAGGCGCCCGTGCCGCAGGCCAGCGTCTCGCCCGCCCCGCGCTCCCACACCCGCATCCGGATGTGCCGGCGGTTCACCACCTCGGCAAATTCGATGTTGCAGCGGCGTGGAAAAACGGAATCATGCTCAAAAACGGGCCCCTTGTCCAGCACGGGCGCATCGGCCGCGCTCTTCACAAACGTGACCGCGTGGGGGTTGCCCATCGAGACGCAGGTCCAGGCAAACCCGCCCATCTTGATCCGGTTGCTCTTCGCGGCCACGGGAATGCGGACCGGCTCGAGGATCGGCGCCCCCATCTCCACGGTGGCCGCCACCATGCGGCCCGCGCGCACCGCCAGGGTGATCGGCTTGATCCCGCAGGCCGTCTCCACGGTGAGCGCCGTCTGGCGGACCAGGCCGCGGTCGTGCACGAACTTGGCCACGCAGCGGATGGCGTTGCCGCACATCTCGGCCTCGCTGCCGTCGGAATTGAACATCCGCATGCGGCAATCGGCCTTGCGCGAGGGCAGGATCAGCACCAGCCCGTCGGAGCCGACGCCGAAATTCCGGTTCGACATGGCGATCGCGAGCCGGGAGGGCTGGCTGACGCGCTGGCTGAATCCGTCAACATAAACGTAGTCGTTCCCAATACCGGTCATCTTCGTGAATTTCAGCACAGCCTTCCCGTCCCCTTTCTTATATCAGGAAAAACATGTCGCCGTAGGTCGGCAGCGGCCACTGCTCGTAGGAGACGTGCTCTTCGAGCGCATCGCCCGCCTGGCGCAGCGCGCTCATGGCCGCCACAATCTTGGCGGAGTCATGGCTGTCCAGCACCTTGTCCATCTGGCCGATCGCCGTTACCAGCTCGTCCACGTGCGTCGCCACCGACTTGGCGATCTTCCGCAGGCCCGCGTGCGGGCTCAACCCGCGGCCGGCCGCCAGCGTGGCGGCCAGGTCGCGCTCGCACGCCAGGGCGGCGGGCAGGATCATCGTGTTGGCCATGGTCAGGGCGCAGTTCGCCTCCAGGTGGATCGTCTGGTCGTAGGCGTGCTGGTAGGCTTCGTAGCGCGACTTGAGCTCGCGGGCCGTCAGCACGCCGTAGCGCTCGAACAACGCGATGGCGCTCGGCGTGATCAGTTCCTTCAGCGCCGCCGGCGTGGTGGTCAGATTCTTGAGCCCCCGCCGCGCGGCCTCCTTCTTCCAGGCGTCGGAATAGTTGTCGCCGTCGAACAGGATCCGCTTGTGGTCGCGCACAACGCCCCGGATAATCTCCTGCAGGGCCGCGTTGAACTCGGTGCCGGCGGCGAGCTTCTTCTCGAGCGTGGCGCAAATCTCGTCAATGGCCCAGGCCGTGATCGTGTTCAGCACCACGTTGGAGCCCGCGCAGCTCATGTTGGAGCCGACCGCGCGGAACTCGAACTTGTTGCCCGTGAAGGCCATGGGCGAGGTGCGGTTGCGGTCGGTCGCGTCGCGGGGCAGGTCGGGCAGGCCCGACACGCCGATCTGGATGGAGCCGGCCTTCTTGCTCGTCTGGGCGTTGCCGCCCTTCTCGATCTGCTCCACGATGTCGGTCAGCTGCTCGCCCAGGAAGATCGAGATGATGGCCGGCGGGGCCTCGTTGGCGCCGAGGCGGTGATCGTTGCCCGCCGACGCCACGGTGGCGCGCAGCAACGGCGCGTAGGTGTCCACGCCCTTCATGATGGCCGCAATCATGGTCATGAACTTGGCGTTGTCGTGGGGATTGTCGCCCGGGCTCAGCCAGTTCTTGCCGTCGGGCCCCGAGATGGACCAGTTGTTGTGCTTGCCGGAGCCGTTAACGCCCGCAAAGGGCTTCTCGTGCAGCAGGCAGGCGAAATTGTGGCGCTGGGCCACTTCGCCCAGAACCTGCATGACCACCATATTGTGGTCCACGGCGAGGTTCTGTTCCTCGAAATAGGGCGCGATCTCGAACTGCGCGGGGCTGACCTCGTTATGGCGGGTCTTCGCCGGCACGCCCAACCTCCAGAGCTCGCGGTCCACCTCGGTCATGAAGGCGATGACGCGGGGCTTGATGTGGCCGAAATAGTGGTCTTCCATCTGCTGGTGGCGGGCCGACCGCTTGCCGAACAGGGTCCGCCCCGTCTGCACCATGTCGGGACGGGCCGCGTAAAAATCGCGGTCCACCAGGAAATACTCCTGCTCCGCGCCAAGCGTCGCGTAAGGCCGCGCCGTTCCGGACACGTTGAAGAGCTTGGCCAAGCGGTTGATCTGCCGGGCCAGGGCGTTCTGCGAACGCAGCAGCGGGGTCTTCTTGTCCAGCGCCTCGCCGTGATAACTGCAGAACACGGTCGGGATGCAGAGCACCACGCTGTTGTTGGGGCCTTCCTTGACGAACGCCGGGCTGGTCGGATCCCAGGCCGTGTAGCCGCGGGCCTCAAAGGTCGCCCGCAGGCCGCCCGAGGGAAAACTCGAGGCGTCCGGCTCGCCCTGGATCAACTCCTTGCCCGAAAAGGTGGTCAGCACGCCGCCCTCGCGGTCGGGCGTCAAAAACGCCTCCTGCTTCTCCGCCGTGGCGCCCGTCAGCGGTTGGAACCAGTGAGAAAAATGGGTCGCCCCCTTCTCCATCGACCAGGTCTTCATGGCATCCGCCACCTCGTCGGCAATGGAGGGGTCCAGCGTTTCGCCCTTCAACAGCGTCGACTTGATCGACTGGTATGCCCTCTCGGACAGGTAATTCCGCATGGTCTTGAGACTGAAGACACGCGATCCAAACTGCTCCACCACGTCGTTTCCGGCCGTCTCAGTGTTCTTATCCGTCATGGCTGATTCCTTACATATGCGCGGACACGACATGCGCCCGCGCCCATAATTAATAGCAGGCCCCATGCCAATTCAATCAAGCGATCGATAATAGCGCCCCACCGCCCGCCAATCAAGCGTTTAGGCGATCTCCGGGCACTCCGCGCTTCTAGAAATAGGACATATTTGTCTTATAAGTCCTATTCTGATGACAAATTTGTAACTATCCGACGGGTGATGCGCCGCGCTCCCGGGGGAAGCGCAGGATGAATTCGGACCCTTCGCCGGGTGTGCTTTGGACGTCCACCTCGCCGCCGTGGGCGAGTAAAATATGTTTGACGATGGCCAGGCCCAGGCCCGTGCCGCCTAGCTTCCGGCTGCGGGCGTTATCCACACGGTAAAAGCGTTCGAACAACCGGGTCAGGTGTTGCCGCTCGATACCGCAGCCCCCGTCGCACACGCGGATCGCCACGCGGTCGCCATCGACTTGGGCCAGCAGGGAAACGGCGCCGCCCTCGTCGCTGTATTTGATGGCATTGTCGAGCAGGTTGATCACCGCCTGCTCCATGAGCGAGGGCGCCATGAACGCGTCCAGCTCCGGCGGACAGGAGACCATGAGAGAGATCTTTCGCGCGTCGGCGCGCGCGTCGCAGGCGGCCGCGGCCGCCTGCAGCACGCGGCCAACCGGGGCGCGCTCAAGCGCCAGCTTCTCCCCCTCCGAGAGATGTTCCAGCCGCGAGAGCGTCAGCATGTCCGCCACCAGGGCTTCGAGGCGCCGGGCATGGGTCTCGATGATGCCCGCAAAACGCCGCGCGGCTTCCGGGTCGTCCGCCGCCCCCTCGGTGAGGGTTTCCGCAAACCCCCGGATGGCGGTAATGGGCGTTCTTAACTCGTGGGACGCGTTGGCCACGAATTCCCTCCGCACGCGCTCCAGGCGGCGCAGGCGCGTCACATCGTTCAGCACAATGACGACGCCCATCCGCCGGCCCGCTTCGTCCCTCAGGGGGGCCCCGCGCAGCTGCAGATGCACCTCCTCGCCATTGCGCAAAACAAGATCGCCCTCCAGCCCGCCGTCCGAATGCAGGGCGGCCTGGGTGAACCGCTCGAGGCCGGGCTGCCGCACCATCTCCAGCACAAAACGGCCGCGGGCCGCCACGGGGTCGATCTGCAGGAGCCGGGCGGCCGCCGCATTGACGCCAATGATCCGCCGCTCGCCGTCCAGGGCCAGCACGCCTTCGTCCATGCTCGCCAGGACAGCCTCACGCTCGCGGCCCTGGCGGATCTCGGTGCCGATCCGCTCGTCCAGCAACCGGGCCATCCGGTTCAGCGTTTCGGCCAGGTTGGCCAGCTCCAGCGAATCGGGAACCGGCACGCGGGCCG
Source organism: Kiritimatiellia bacterium (assembly GCA_046484345.1). Taxonomy (GTDB): domain Bacteria; phylum Verrucomicrobiota; class Kiritimatiellia; order CAIKKV01; family CAIKKV01; genus CAIKKV01. The sequence goes on along the minus strand of JAWOJA010000041.1, from coordinate 15,743 downwards.
TCAGGTCGCCCTCCGCAAATCGGCGGGCGCTTTTCTCCATCTCCTCCAGCGGCTCGGCCGCCAGGCGCGAGGCGTACAAGCCCACGGCCGCGGAGACCCCGGCCGCCATCAGGCCGATAACCACAATCCGGAAAATGACCTTCATGGCGATTTCCTTCACCCGGGAAACGGTAACGGAACCGCGGATCACCGCGGCCGCGGATCCGTTTTTTAAAAGAGGAACAGCGATGTAGATTTGCGGCTTCCGCAGCGTGTCGCTGAAATGCTCGTTCACTCCGCGGCGCCCGGCCAGGGCGTCCCTCACTTCGGCCCGGCCGCCATGGTTGGCCATGCGCGCCGGGTCCTCGTCGGTGTCGCCCAAAACCGTGCCGTCGGGGCCGATGACGGTGAACCGGACGCCGCCCCTGACGCTTTTGCAGAACCGGTCCACACCCGGGCCGCCCGCGAGCGCGAGCGGCTCCACGCCCGCCCGGAACAACTCCACGCGGGCCAGCAGGTCCGAGCGGGTCTGCTCGTCCTGGAAATTCTCCACCGCCTTCCACGTGGCCAGCACCACCAGGGCCAGCGGCGCGAGGATGACGGCCAGGAACCAGGGATAGAGCCGGGCGGACATTCTTTTTTTCGGCATGACTACTCCTGAAAACGATAGCCGACGCCCCGGACGGTCTCCACATACCGCGCCCGGGCGCCGAGCTTTTTGCGCAATCCCACAATCTGCACATCCACCGCCCGATCGGTCACCGGGTAGGCCTCGCCGTGAACGGCGTTCACGATCTGGTCGCGGCTGAACACCCAGCCCGGCCGCGAGGCCAGCAGGTGCAGGATGCGCATCTCGGAAAAGGTCAAGTCCAGCGCTTTGCCGCCCGCCAACACCTCGTGCCGGCCGGGATTGATCACGAGGTCCCGGATCCGCACGGACTCCTCCGTCTTCACCGGCTCCTGCCGGCGGCGGCGCATCACGGCCCGCAGGCGCGCGACGAGGACTTTCGGACTGAACGGCTTTGTCACGTAATCGTCGGCGCCGAGCTCCAGGCCCGTGATCATGTCCGATTCCTCGGCCCGGGCCGTGAGCATGACGAGGGGAATCCCCGCGGTGCGGTCGTCCCTGCGCAGCTCGCGCGCCACCTCGATGCCGTCGAGGCCGGGCAGCATGACGTCGAGAAGGATCAAATCGGGAACAAGGGCCCGCGCCATTTTCAGCCCCTCGTCCCCCCGCAGGGCGGCGGAAACCGTGTATCCGTTTTTCACGAGGTTGAACCGGAGCAGTTCGACCAGGTCCTCCTCGTCCTCGACAATCAGAATGTGCTCGTTGGCCATGACGCCTCCCGTCTTCGAACTATAGCGGCCGGCGGGAGCAATTTAAACCTAAATGATGTTCGGTTTTTGTTAGGCGGAGGTTAAAAGCAGGTTCGGCCTGCTAGCAGCCTGGAGTTCCCACGACGCCACCACATCGAATTACGGATTGCGGTTGTGTGGCCGGTTGGACAGGGTTCGGCGTTTCGGCGTTAATGCACGGCCGCTTTCGGCCTGATCCGGGCTTAAACTGGGGGCGTCGGGCCGACAAGGCCACGACCGCCCCGTTTTCGCCCGGCTGAGGCTCGAAATCGGCTCGTGCATTTCCGCTGATCGAAACGCCGCACCCGAGTAACCATCGCGCGCCCGCGATCTGTCGATCAGCTCGGGCGGCGCGCGAGTCGGTTCCCGAAGAACTGCCCTTGAATGGTTGTCCGAAGGGATGGAGGGCGGAGCCGGGCAGCAGACGAAGCGACGCTACCCGGCAAGTTCCCACGACGCCGCCAGCTGCCAAACTCTGTTTCGGTGAAATACAGATTGGGCGTATCGTGGGAACCGGAATCGCGCGCCGCCCCAGGTCCGCGACAGCGGCCGGGCGCGCGATGGCTGCCGGGTGCGGCGTTTCGATCAGCGGAAGCGGATGAGCCGATTTTGAGGCGTAGGCGGTTGACGGCGGGGTGAACTGGCCTCGTGGCCGTGAACCCCTAGCCGGAAACCGGATACGACCAAAAGCGGCCATCCGTTGACGCCGAAACGCCGCACCCGCCAACCGACAACGCAAGACAGGCGGCTAGCGCAGCTTGATCAGGAGCACCAGCAGCAGGGGGATGAGCAGGGCCTGGAGAAGGGCGAAACGCATCAGCACCTGCGCGTTGGACCATTTCAAATGCTTGCGGCAGTGGTCGTGCAGGGGGAAGCGGACCTGGTGCAACAGCTTGACGGGCGGGCTGGCGGTCTCAGCCGCCGTCTCGAAGCCCATCCGCTTGACCAGCCGCAGCAGGGCCAGCTTGATCAGCCCCGTGCCCCCGTTCGCCAAAATGATCGGCGCCACCACCACGATCAGGAACGGGTTGCCCGCCGCCATGACGGCCACGCCCATCAGCAGCCCAAAGGGGCGCGAGCCGGCGTCGCCCATCAGCATCTGGCTCGGCTCGGCGTTGAACCAGAGATAGGCCGCCAGGGTGCCGACAAAGGTGAAGACCAGCAGCGCCCAGAGCGCCCCCTCGGGGTTGTGCGTCACGAGCAGGTAGGCGGATATCGTCTTGTGCCCCACCACGCCGTACAACAGGACCCCGAGGTACAGCAGCGAGAGCATGGCCAGCGAGCCGGCCAGCCCGTCCACGCCGTCCGAGCAGTTCGTGGCGTTGACGGCAAACCACAATACCGCGCTGGAAACAGGAACAAAAATCCAGGGCGAAACCAGGAAATCCCCCTTGACCAGGGGCATCCACATCCGCACGGGCTCCAACCGGCACAGGATCAGGCTGCAGGCCAGGCAAATGATTAGATCCAGCATGCCCTTCTTAAACTCGCCCCAGGGCAGGTGGGCGGAATCGTCCAGGAACCCGGTCCATGTCGCCACCACCAGGCAGGCGACAACCCCCCACGCCTTCAGCGACAGGGGCATGACAAGCGCCAGTACCGGCAGGGTGAAGAGCATCAGCAGCAGGCCCACGCCCGTCGGCTTGCCCTTGCTGACGTGGCCGCCCTCCACCAGCAGCTTGCCCCGGTCGCGCGGCACAAGCCGGAAAAGCGCCTGTTTTTCCAGCAGGATCCAGGTGAGCGCGGCGGCGGCAAAAGCCCCCAGGCCGATCAGGACGGTATAGGAACTCAACAGCCGGAAGGGCCCGAACCAGCCCGCCAGCCACTTGGAAAGCACCAGCAACATTTTTCAACCCCTCAACGTAGTGCCCCCAAATCTAGTCGGATTCCCCACCCCCGTCAATGCGGAAGCCGAAAGCATTTTTCTGGAACCCCTCCCCGTTTTTTGCTATTGTTCGTCGATAACCGAAACCCCAACTCCCGCCCGGAAGCGTTCATGAACATCCACCCCTTCCCCGCCCTGCGGCCCGCCCCCGACCGCGCCGCGCGGGTCGCCGCCCTGCCCTATGACGTCGTCAGCACGGCCGAGGCCTCCGCCGAGGCCCATGGCAACCCCGACTGCTTTTTCCATGTCAGCCGCCCCGAAATCGACCTTCCCGCCGGCGCCGACCCGCATTCCCCGGCCGCCTACGCCGCGGCCCGCCAAGCCCTCGACCGCCTGCGCGCCTCCGGCGCCCTCGCGCAGGACGCCGAACCCGCCCTTTTCATCTACCGCCAGGTCATGGGCGCCCACGTCCAGCGCGGCGTGGCCGCCTGCCTAGAGGCCGCCGACTACGGCTCGCTCATCAAGACCCACGAAAAGACCCGGCCCGACAAGGAGGACGACCGCGCCCGCCATATCGAGTCGCTGGAGGCCCAGACCGGCCTCGTCTTCCTGCTCTACCGCGACCAGGCCGCGATCGACCGCCTAGTCGCCCAAACCGAGGCCGAAAAACCGCTCTACGACCTGACCGCCGGCGACGGCATCCGGCATATGGTCTGGAAGGTCCGCGATTCCGCCACCCTGGCCCGGGCCTTCCAGGCCGTGCCCCACTGCTACATCGCCGACGGCCACCATCGCGCCGCCGCCGCCGCCCGCCACGCCCAGAGACGCAAAGCCGCCAACCCCGCCCACACCGGCCGCGAGGAATACAACCGCTTCCTCGGCGTGCTGTTTCCCGCCAGCCAGCTCCAGGTGTTGCCCTACAACCGGATCGTGAAGGACTTGAACGGGCTTTCCCCGACGGCCTTCCTCGCGGCCGTCCAGGCCCAGTTCAGCGTCACCCCCGCGGCCCCTCCCTCGCCCCCGGAACCGGGACAGTGCAGTTTTTACCTCGGCGGGTCCTGGTACGGCCTGCGCCTGGCCCCCGCGGCCGGGGCCGACGCGCTCGCCTCGCTCGACGTGAGCGTGCTGCAGGACCGCCTGCTCGCCCCCGTCCTCGGCGTCGCGGATCCGCGCACCAGCACCCGCATCGAATTCATCGGCGGCATCCGGGGCCCCGGCGAACTGATGAAATGCGTGGATGACGGCCGCGCCGCGGTCGCCTTCTCCCTGCACCCCGTAACGGTGGAGCAGTTGATGGCCGTCTCCGACGCCGGCCAGACCATGCCGCCCAAGAGCACCTGGTTCGAACCCAAACTGCGGTCCGGGCTGCTTCTCCACACCCTGTGAGCGCGGACCCGCTCTGGGACCGGCTGACCCGCCTGGCGGACGGTGAGGCGCGCCGCCTGCGCGACGCCCTGCCCCCCGCGTTGCGGGAACGGTTCGACACCGTCACGTTGTTCCTTGAAAAGGAACCCGCCGCTTTTCTGGTGGAGGAAGGGGTTTCGGCGGACACGCTGGGCCTGTTCGAGGGGCCGGCGTTCGCCGAGGAAAGCGACCTTGAACTCCCGGCCCGCATGACGCTGTTTCTCTTTGTCATCTGGGCCGCGGCGGACCGGCGCGAACGCGCCTTCAAACAGGAAGTCCGCACCACGCTGCTGCATGAGCTGGGCCACTACCTGGGCCTGAACGAGGACGAGTTGACGGACCGCGAGCTGGGGTGAGCGCCCTGAGAGGCGCTGAAATCCAATATTGCTTTCCGGGCGGCGGAACCGCTACTGTTGCGTTGCCATGAAACAGATCCACTTGCGGAATTTTCAACAACAGGCCGAGGCCTGGCGCAAACCCTATCAGGCCGCCTACTACGCCATGTACTCGAGCCTCTGGGACGGCGTCACCACCGACCCCGTGCTGATGAGCGTGCCCATCGACGACCATCTCGTGCATCGCGGCGACGGCGTCTTCGAGGCCTTCAAGTGCGTCAACGGCCGCATTTACAACCTCGGGGCCCACCTGCAACGACTGGCCGATTCCGCCGGCAGCATCCACTTGAACGTGCCGCTGGACCCGCCCGCCCTCACGCGCCTGGTCGTGGAGACCGTTCGCGCGGGCGGGAAACCCGACTGCACGATCCGCGTTTTCGTCTCGCGGGGGCCGGGCGGCTTTTCGGTCAGCCCGTCGCAAAGCCCCGCGCCGCAGGTCTATATCGTGGCCGGCAAGCTGGGGCAGCCGTTCATGAAGGAACATCCCGCGGGCGCCCGGATCCGCTCGAGCCTGATCCCGGTCAAGCCGCCGCCGTTCGCCTCCATCAAAAGCTGCAACTACATGACCAACGTGCTGATGAAGTACGAGGCCGAAACCTGGGGCGTGGATTACACCGTGAGCTTTGACGCCTCCGACTACCTCGGCGAGGGCTCGACCGAAAACGCCGGGATCGTGACCCGCGACGGCCGGCTGCTGTTCCCCTCGCTGGAAGGAATCCTCAAAGGCACCACCATGCTGCGCGTGGTGGAGCTGGCCCGCGCGGAGGCGAAGAGCGGCCTGCTCCAGGCGGCCGCCTTCGAGAACATCACCCGGCAGGCCGTCAGCGGGGCCGCCGAAATGCTGCTCGTCGGCACCACCATCGATGTGGTCTCCGTGGTCGAATTTGACGGCCGCCCGATCGGCAATGGAAAGCCCGGGCCCGTCGGCACCCGGCTCAACGAGCTGCTCGCCCGGGATGTGCGGGAAAACAGGGCGCTGCAGACACCGACCTGAATCCGCTGTTCGCTATTCGCCATCACTAACCGCCGGAGCGTTTTACGGTGAAGCCCTGGGCGGTCAACTGCTCGACCAGCCGGTCGCGGTGTTCGCCCTGGATCTCAATCACGCCATCCTTGCAGGTGCCGCCGCTGCCGCACATGGCTTTCAGCTGGCTGGCCATTTTCTGCAGGGCTTCCTCGGTCAGCGGCAAACCCGTGACCACGGTCACCCCCTTGCCCTTGCGCCCCTGCGTCTCGCGCCCCACGCGCACAACGCCGTCACCCGCCCGGACGCCCTTGTTCTGCCGGCACACACAGGCCGCAGCCGGCTTTTCACAGACGGGACACATCCGCCCATGTTCGGTTGAATAGACGATGCCCATGAAAATGCTCCATGCTGGGTTCACCCTTACTTTTTGATTCTCACACAAAGCCACCACCACCACAAAGAAAATATTGTTTCTGTTTCATTGTGTTTTCGTGTCTTGGTGTGATCCCGTTCGTTCCTTATCTGATTTCTCTGTGTCTTCTGCGTTGAGATCTTTATATGTGTCCTATAAGGGTCCAAAACCTGATTCTTGTCTTTCGACGGGGATTGCTTCATGATGCTGGCATGAAGGTGCTTCTCCTCGCCCCCCATCCCTTTTACCAGGAACGCGGAACGCCCATCGCGGTGGACCTGCTCCTGCAAACCCTCTCCGCCCGCGGCGACACCGTGGACCTGCTTACCTGGCACCTGGGCGAGAACCGCACCTATCCCGGCGTGACCCTCCACCGCATCCCGCGCATTCCCGGCATCCGGAGCGCCCGCCCCGGCTTCTCCCTCGCCAAACTGGTCTGCGACGCCGTCATGACCGTCCAAGCCCTCCGCCTCGCCTTCCGCACCCGCTACGACCTCGTCCACGCCGTCGAGGAATCCGCCTTCATGGCTGTGCTAATCAAGGCCCTGCGCCGCACGCCCTACCTCTTCGACATGGACTCCTCCATGCCCCTGCAAATCGTCGAAAAATCCCCGGGCGTCCGTTTCCTGCTTCCCCTGCTCACGCGCCTGGAAGCCGTGGCCATCCGCCACGCCCTCGCCGTCGTGGCCGTCTGCGACTCCCTTGCCGAGGTCGCCCGCGCCGCCGGCGCCCGCCGGGTCGCCCTTCTGCGCGACACCTCCCTGCTGCCCGACGGCCTCGATCCCGCCTCGGTGCCGCCCGCCTTTTCCATGCCCGGCACCGTGTTTCTTTACATCGGCAACCTCGAGCGCTACCAGGGCATCGATCTGCTTCTCGAAAGTTTCGCCCTGGCGCGCGCCAAACGAAACGATCTCAGCCTGGCCGTAGTCGGCGGCACCGCGCCCACCATAGCCGCCTACACCGCCAAAGCCGCCGCGCTCGGCCTCGCCGATGCCGTCCGATTCCTCGGCCCTGTTCCGATCTCCGAAATGGGCGCGCTCTTCGCTTCCGCGCATGTGCTGGTCTCGCCGCGCATCACGGGCTCCAATACGCCCATGAAAATCTACTCCTACCTCGATTCCGGAAAGCCGGTTCTCGCCACCGACCTGCCCACCCACACCCAGGCGCTCAACGCCGGGGTGGCGCTGCTCGCGCCGCCCGAGCCGGCCCCCTTCGCCGCCGCCCTGCTGCGGCTGGCCGACGATCCCGCCCTACGCCGGACGCTCGGCGAAAACGGCCGCGCCCTCGCCCGCGCCTCCTACTCCCGCCCCGCCTTCGCCGCCGCCGCCAATGCCCTCTACGACAGTCTCAGAACGGTCTCCCAACCCTAATCGTAATCGTAATCTTGCTTTGGAATACCCCTGTGACTGCCTTCTTGCTTTCCCCTTCGCTCTTGCCTATTCTGTACCAGCCTACGCAACGACGAAAAGGAACATCATGACGCGATTCGTGGCCGACTTTCACCTTCATGTTTACAAGGTTTATCCGCTCGAACTGCTGCTTCAGTCCCTTTTCGACAACCTTAACCGCGCCATCGGGCCGGCCCGCGGACCCGGCCCCGTCATCAAGGCCGCCTTCCTGGCCGAACGGCGCCGCTACCGGATCTTCCACGAATGGCAGCTCGGCCATTTCAAAGTGCGCGGCTTCACCCTCACCCACCTCAACCCCCAGACCCTCCAGGTAACCCGCTCCGACGGCGATAGCCTCCTGCTTTTCGCCGGCCGCCAGGTCGCCACCACCGAAGGGCTCGAACTCCTGTCCCTCGTGACCGACGCCGATATCCCCGACGCCCTGCCCTTCGCCGATGCCGCCCAGCGGGTTCTCGACACCGGCGGCATCCCCGTTCTTCCCTGGGCGCCCGGGAAATGGGGCGGCGCCCGCAAGGCCATCATCCGCAAGGGCATCGAATCCCTGGCCGACCGGGGCCTGCTGATCTGCGACGCCTCCATCCGCCCCGCCTTCTTCCCCGACCCCGCCCTCTTCCGCGTCGCCCGGCGCCTGGGCGTGCCCGTCGTCGCCGGCACCGACACCTATCCCGTGACCGGCGAGGAGGTTCTCGTCGGCCGCTACGCCACGCTCCTCGAAACCGATGAGCCCGTCCAATCCGCGGCCGAAGACCTGCCCCGCCTCGTCCGCGACCGCCGTTTCAAGACCTGCCGCCGGATCGGCCGACGCTCCCACCTCCCCGCCGCCGCCCAGCGCTGGCTGATCCACATGTTCGGCCACGGCCAACAAATCAACGAACGATGAGCCCGCCGCCCCCCTTCTTCATCCTCGGCTGCCCCCGCTCCGGCACCACGCTGCTCCAGGTGCTGGTCGACTCCCATCCCGACATCGCCATCCCGCCGGAAAGCTTCCTCTTCGACCGCTTCGGCCCGCTGCTCGTCTCCTACGGCAACCTGGCCGAACCCGCCGCGCTCCGCCGCCTGGCAAGCGACCTGCTGGCCGATGAGCGGATCCGCGACTGGAAGCTGGCGGCCGGGCCGGACGATCTTCTGTCCCAAATAAAGGAATCCAGCGCCGCCGGCCTTTTCGCGGCGCTCTTCCTGCTCTATGCCGAAAAACAGGGCAAAACCCGCTGGGGCGACAAGACCCCGCAACATGCTTTGCGCATTTCGGAACTGCTGGCCGTCTTCCCCGCGGCCCGGATCATCCACCTCGTGCGCGACGGCCGCGACGTGGCGGAATCCACCGCCCGCATCGCCATCGGCCCATGCAGCATCCTGGCCATCGCCCGGCGCTGGAAGCTCTACCTCAACACCGTCCGCGAGGCCGCCGGCCGCCTGCCCCCCGCCCAGTTCCTCGAAGTGCGCTTCGAGGACATGGTCCGCGACCCCGCCGGCCTGCGCCGCCGCATCCTGGCCTTTATCGGCGAGGACGACTCGCGCTGCCCGCCCATCGGCGATGAGGTCCCTAAAACAGAAACGCGCGAACGCTCCTCCGCCTACGCCCACCACGCGTCCCTCAACAAGGCCATCTCGGCCGGCAAAATCGGCGTCTACAAATCCGCCTTCACGGCCCGCCAAGTCGAGCTGTTCGAATCCGTCGCCGGCCCCGAGCTCGCCGCGCACGGCTACGCCCTCGAAAACCGCAGCCCCCGCCCCCCGACCCGCGCCGAGGAGCTGTCGGCTTTCGGGTACGACCACTCCGTGCGCTACCTGCGCAAATTCACCCAGCCCGGGGCCGCCCGTCAGATCGCCAAGGAACTCAGGCTCGTCCTGCAACAGGCAACCCGCACCATCTTCCGGAGCGGCCCGTGATCGGCAAACATTTTCTAACCGTCTTCGTCCTGACCGCCCTTCTGCTGCTGGGCCTGCAGTTGCGCCTGAGTGGCATTGCCGCCCCGAGCCTCCACCCCGACGAACCCACCATCGGCCGCTGGCTGGCCACGCACGCCGATCAGGGGGAGCTCACCGAGCGCCTCTATCCGGGCGGCTTTTTCGCGCTCGCCGCCCCCGTCCGCCGCGCCGCCCTCGCTTGGCGGGGCTGGTGCGCGGAGCGGGCTTTCCAGGCCGGCGCCGTTGATCGCGTGACCGTGGCGTGGGACGATATCCGCTTCGCGCGCCTATTCAATGTCGGCTTCAGCCTGATGACCATTCTCTGCCTGTTCTTTTTCGTTTTCCGCCTGACAGAAAACCGGCTCGTCGCCCTGGCCGCCGCCGCCTTCGTCACCTTCAACCCCGCCCACGTCGAGCACAGCCATTATGCCGAAACCGACATAGCCATGCTCTTCACTCTCTCCCTCACGCTCCTGCTCTGGACGCACGCGCTCTTTACCGGGCGCGCCCGTTTCCTGCTGCTCGGCGCGCTGGCGGCTGGCCTCGCGGCCGGCACGAAATTCACCCTCGTTCTGCTCCTGGTTCCCCTTCTTGCCATGCCATTCGCCAGCCGCGACCGGGATTCCTGTCGCCGGTCCCTGGGCCGCACGTTCACGCTGCTGGGCCTCGCCCTGTTCCTCTTCCTGCTGGCCCTGGCCTGGACCAATCCCATTGTCTGGGATCCGCCCCGGTTCATGGGCGGCCTGCGGAAACAGAGCGAGGGGCTCCTCGCGGAGATGCGGCTCGCGCTCGGCGGGGCCGGCCAGACGCCCGGCCAACTGGCCCTGTGGCGCCTCCGCCTGCTCCAGAAGCAGGCGGCCGAACTGGGGCCCCTCTTTCTGTTCCCTGCGGTCCTGGGCCTGCTGATCATCCCCGATTCGCCGCGCCTCCGAAAAGCCTGGCCGCTGCTTCTGCTGATTCCCCTCTCGTTCCTGGGCATGCACCTGCTGGCTTCGCCCTTCGTGCGCAAGCAGGAGTTCCTGGCCTACCTTCCCTTCCTGGCCCTGTTCGCCGCGCTGCCCCTGAGCCTGCCGCCGGGCAATCGCCTCCTCCGCCCGTTTCTGCAGGGAACCGCCGCCCTGGTGGTGCTCGCCGCGCTGCTGGGCAACGTCTTCGACACCCGCCGGGTCTCCGGCCTTTTCGGCTGGAAAGATCCCCGCCTGATGGCGCGCGACTGGAATGCCCTCCATGCGCCCGACGATAAAACCGCCGCCTACGAGCGATCCGCCGCCCCCGCCGCCGATGGCTCGTTCGCCAGCCTCATCCCCCTGCGCCACGTGGCCGACCTGCGCGAAGGCGTCGCCCTGCTCGACCGCCTCCCGGCGGACTACCTCCTGCGCGACACCTTCGCCCGCGGCCGCGGCCTCACCGATCCCTTCACCGGCCAATTCCGCCCCCGTCACGCGCCCCTCTGGACCAACTTTCTGGCCCGTTCCCAATCCATCATGGCCTGGGAGCCTTCCGAATTTCCCCGCGCCAATGCCTCCCATGCCGGCCACGGCGTGGCCCTCTACACGCTCAACCCCGCGCCCGCCGCAGCCGCCGTCCGTACCCTGCTGGCCGATCCCGTTCACGTCAGCGAGGCCGGCCGCGAAACAGCCTTTGCCGGCGACTCCGCTCTCGGCGGCGGCGTGGCCGTTCTGCTGACCGAACAGCCGCGCGAGCTGGCGGTCGGCGGCCCGGGCAACCCGGCCGAGGTCATCTGGGTCACCTTGAACACCGAAGATCGTGAGGCCGAAATCCTGCTCCGCGTCTGGGGCCGCACCACGCGCGTGACCCTTCCCCCCTGGTCTGTCCGCACCCTGATGCTGCACAAACCGTTGTGGTGGCAGATGCCCGAACCCTACGCCAGGCTGCGGGCCTGGTCCGCCCCCCTGGACAACCTCTACTCGCCGCCCTGCTGGCTGCGGCTGGGCCGCCGGGCCGGCGCGGAAGCCGCCTACACGCTGGGGCACGCCGACAAGGCCCTGCGCCTGCTGACGGAAAAGGAGCTGGAAGAGCCGCTCGACCTCTTCCGCTACGCCGTGCGCGCGGGCGACTGGCCGCTGGCGTCCGAAAAACAAAGCGATGCCGTTCCCGCATTCGATACGCTTGAGAAAGCGCTGAACCTGCCGGCGGGCGAACTGGCCATCCGCGGCCTGCCGGCCACGGCGTACAACGATTTCGCCCGGATCCGGGACCTCTCGCTCGAAACACGGCCGGTCGTGCTGAGCGCCGACCGGATCCGGAAAAACACCCCCGCCTTCACCCGCTCCCTGAAGGAATGGCGCCTTCGCCGGATGGGCCTGCCCGCAAAGACCGGCCTGTCCGACTCCGCCTACACCCCGCCCTTCCGCCTGGCCGCCGGCCACTACCGGCTCCGCCTCGCGGTCCGGCCCCTGCCGGGCGATTCCATCGAAATGTCGGCGGGCCCCGACGCCGACCGTTTCCAGCTGATGGATGCCCGCGGCCGGCTCCTGGCGGAGGGAAAATGGGCGGAGTTATCACAAAAAGGGAACACCGCGTTTGACCTCGTCCTGCCTGCCGCGCGCGAAGAGACGCCCGAAATATTCCTGGTCGCCCCGGCGCCCCGCGCGCTGGCAATCCGCCGGGCCGAGCTGCGCTGGACTTTGCAGGACCGCCTGCGGGCCGTTCACCAGGACCTCGCCGCCTGTTTTGCCAGGGCCGCGCTGCAGGCGGACGATCCGGCCGAGGCGCTCCAATGGATCAACCGCGCCGGCCCGGACGCCTGGAACGCGCCGGAACTGGAGCGGCTGCGGGCGGCGGCCCAGGGCGGCCCGACAAACCGCACGGAAGCCGGCTTCCGCTTCACGCCGTTTTACCGGATCGACCGCGTGGAGCCGTCCGACGGCAGCCTTAAAATTTCACTGACAACGCTTCAGGACGACACGCCGCCGCATCTCCTGCAGGTGGTTGAGAAACGGCGGAAGGTGTGGAAAACATTGGAATCCCTCCCGTTACATCCCGCACACCTGCGGGAAGGCGAGCGGTTCACCGTATCCATTCCAACCGGCAAAGGCCCGTCCAAAGACCGGGGCCTCCGCATCCGTACCGGTATTCTCACTCAGCCCGGCGCGCTGGCCGTGGATGATTCGGACGAAACCGTGCTGCCGCTTTCGCAGCTGCTGATCCGCAACGCCCCTTGATCATTTGGGCGGCGACGCGACAACAGGGGCATCCAAAAAGCGCGGAATCAAAACCGCCCGATGGCCGTTGTCGAAAGCGCTCTTCACGGGAAAACGCCGATTGCTGTCCCTCGGCCGGTACAAGCCCATTTCCAGATTCAACTCTTCCACCGGGATATTCGCCGAAAGCGTCACCATGCGCTTTTCCACCCAAACCGCGTCCGGTTCAAACGGCCGCGGGACATCCATTCCTTCCAAAAAAGCATGATCGTCCTGGACGACCATTTCTTTGTCCCTATTTTTAATATGGACGAAGGCGGTCAGGCCGTTGATGTCGGCCTCCTTCGCCAGGCGCCAGTAGTAGCGAATTTCAACGCGGTTGCCCGGACCCCGTTCGGTCCGGATGCCGAGCAGCTCGACGCCGTCCCCGAATTGCGCCGGGACAGGAACGGCCGGCGCCCAAAGGCCGCGGGCCAGTTGCGCGTAATTGGACCCTTTTTCAAAATCGCCCAGTCCGTTGTAACAATCGGCCAGCGTGAGGGCGAGGGGCTGATAATCGGGGGCGGCGGCAAAAGCATGTTCGGCCAGGGCGGCGGCAAACACAAAGTTCGTTTCCGCCATCAACAGCCGGGCGCTTTCATTGGCCGCCTTCGACCATTCGCGGTCGCGCTCCCGGAGACAGCCCGCCCCCCTCCAGCGCAGACCGGGCGCCTGCTCGTAGGGAAGCAGGCTTTGGCCTTTGTCGAAGGCCATAATATCCCAGGGGCCGCAGGCTTTGCGCCTCATGCGGATGACCCGGTCCAGAAGCGTGTCCAGCGACCAGTCGCTTTCCGAGCGGCGCAGGACTATTGCCGTATGTTCGTCCAGCGTCATTTCAGGCGGCAGCACCGGCCGCTCAAAGAGGTGCGGCTGGAGAACGAGCGCGACGTTTTGAGGCAGCCGTTTGTGCAGCTGGCCGGCCTCCCACCGGTCGGAGTAAACACGGGTGTACCCTTTTTTCCGAATCGTTTCGGCCAGGGCGTTCAGCTCTCCCCCTGTCGGAACCGTGGCGGACCGATCCTCCTCCAGCGGCTGCACGAGCACGATCCGGCAATCCCCCCGCGCCGGCCGTTTGACCCGGATCCGGAGCATGGCTGTTTCGACCGGCGGAAAGAAGCACTCGGCGCGCAGGGCGGCGCCGCCCCAGTAGAAGCGGGGGCCGGACCAGAAGTAGCGGGTCACGGGCGTGGAGGGCAGAACCGGCGCCCACCGCTTCGCCCCTTCGTCCCAGCGATCGGCGGCCAAGGCGGCGGGAGCGGCCCCTTCTTCAAAGAAGAGCCGGAAGCCCGCCAGACGTTTGGAGACATACAGCCGGACGGTCATATCGGCCCGCTCGGGGCCCTTCACGCCCAGAACCCACATGTTGTACCGCTTTTCAAAATCAGCCTCGACGCGGTAGAGGTCCCCGTCGACCGGCTTCCAGGCCGGGGCGGGGGCTCGAATATTATAGTGGACCCGAAGCCCGTTCACGCCGCCGGTCTCGGCCTGCCCGCCCGCCGCCAGGAAGGAGTCCAAATTGCCGGCCGCATTCAACACGGCCGGGTGGTCCGCCAGCTCCAGCGCGCGGGCGTAAGGCCGGTACCGCTCGCGGGTCAGCGGAGAAAAAACGAACTCCTCATTCAGCACGAAGTTGAGCGCGTGGTTGCCGCGCCGGACCTGGTAATCGGCGTACACCCCGCGCACGCCCTTTTCCCGGAGAAATTCGCCCAGCGCGGCATACGGCGCCATGACGGCCTCCGTCTCTTTTCGTTCCTTTAATCGGTTCGGCAGATAAACGCCCTGAAGCGTCACCAGCGCGACCAGGGGCAGCCACCCGAGGCCCCAGCGGACCCGCGCCGTGAGCCACGCCGTGGCGGCGCCCAGCAGCACGCCCAGCACGGGGATCAGGATCAGCACGTAGCGCAAGGCGTTCACCCGCGCGAAGCGCGACCGGCCGAACAGGATGGAGAAGACGACGAGAAAAAGGAACGCGGCGGAAAGGTACAGGACCTCCGGCCGATTGCGGGCGCGAATCGCGGAGACCAGCCGGGCCAGCGCCAGGGCCGCCAGCAGGAGGAGGAGCGCGCCGAGGGCATACCGGAAAAACGCGGGCTGCCGGTGAAACTCCAGCAGATCGGGAAGGCGGGTCAGGTAAAACAGCTTCAGGCCTTCGAACAGCGAGGGACTGTCATGCGTGCGAACCATGTCGAAGGTCTGCCAGTGATTCCGCACATTCCAGATCCACAACGGCGCGCTGCCCAGGAAGAAGCCGGCGGCTCCGGTAAAGAGGCGGAGTGAAAACAGCGCCTTGCGCATCAAGAGGAGGAAGAGAAAGCCGCAGACCAGAAACGCCGGGATCAGCAGCGGCGACTGCCACCACCCGAGCCCGGCGATCAGGCCGAGGCCCAAATATTCCCAGTGGGAGCAGCGGCGCCCTTCGCCCTCGCGGATCAGCATCCGCACGGAGGCCAGCAGGACCGCGCAACTCAGCAGGGGGATGGCCGCATAGCCCCCGTCGGCCCAGCTTTCGAATTGAAAATAGTTGGGCGGGCCGATCACGCAAAAGGCCAGCGCCGCCACGCCGGCGGCCCAGCCCGCCGCGCCGCGGCCCCAGAGAAAGACGAGGGGCAGGAACGCGAAGGCCGTGAGGGCGGTGCCCATATTGATCCAGAAGCCGTTCAGGCCGAAAAGCCAGCACAACCCCGCGCTGACGGACGGCTCGAGGGAGCCCATGTAGGGAAGCCCATAAAAGAAGACGGGGAACTCCTTCCCCTCCAGCATGTGCTTGACCATCAGGCAGATGATGCCGTGGTCGGAGGTGTGCGCGAACTCGTAGACCCAGGCGCCGAAGGTCCGCATGGCCAGCCCGAGCAGGAGCAGGCAGGCGGGGATCAGCGCCGAGCGCG
>JAWOJA010000092.1:0-25015 GCA_046484345.1 Kiritimatiellia bacterium | reverse complement strand
CAACCGGGACGGCTGTTTCCAAAAAAGAAACGGCTGCCGCTTTGGCGGTTGAGCCTGCCCTGATGGCCAAGGCGCGGGCGGACCGCGATGCGGGCCGTTACAACGAGGCGCTGATGGCGTTGGCCGAGCAGTCCCGCGTGAATCCCGGCGCGGCCGGGCTCGAAGATTTGCGCACCTCCGTTCTCAACCGGATGCTGGAAAAGCGGACCCGGGAGCTGAAGCCGGCGGTCCTGGCGCACGAGGCGAAGATCAACCAGGAAGTGGATGACAACAGGCTGTTGCCGGACTCCTATCGCCGCCGCCGGAATATCGAAGCGCCTTCGGCCGTCATCCGCACGCCGGATAACCGGGCCGAAGCGATGCTGTCGGTCCCGATCTCCATGAGCGTGGAAGGGGCGGACCTTTCCGTCTTCATCATGGGGCTTACCCAGTCGGCCGGCACGAACGCGGCGATTAACATCATTGCCGACGACGCCATCAGCGGCGGCAAGACCCTGACCATGAGCGTGACGAACGTGCCGCTGCGCGAAGTTCTCGATTATGTCTCCCGCAACCTGGAGGTCAGTTTTTACGTCGGCGAGTCCATGATCTGGGTGACGAAGCGGTCGGCCAGCGCCGAATCCGAGCCCATGCAAACCCGTCTTTACAAGCTGCGCAAGGGCATTTCCTCCATCGAAAAAGCGGGCGACGAAGGCGGGGGCATCGGGCTCCTGGCGGCGCTGGAAAAATTCATTCCCAAGGACCCGGGGGCGGACCTGCTGTTTGACCGCGACACCCATGTGCTGATCGTCCGGAACAACCGGGAGAACCTGCGCCTGGTCGAGGACATCATCGACGTGCTCGACGTTTCGCCGCCCCAGGTGTCGATCGAAGCCCGGTTCATCAGTACGGGCGTCAACGATCTGCGCGAACTGGGCGTCAATTGGAACACATCCCGGATGGAATTCAAATCCGATGGGCATGAAAATCCACAGGCTGTCCTGAGGGCCGGCAGGATCATTCAGCCGGGGCAGGTGGTCAATCCCGCCCTTGACGCCACCGTGGCCTACCAGGGGCTGCTTTCGTCCCCGATGTTCGAGGTGATCATCCAGGCCCTGGAGAAGTCGGGCAAATCCCAGACCCTGTCGGTTCCGCGCGTGACCGCCCTGAACAACCAGCCCGCCCGGATCCGGGTGGGCGAGGATTTCCGTTATTTCGAGAATTTCGCTTTGCAGGATGTCACGACGTCCGTCAACCCGGAGGGCGTGCAGCTCCGGGAAAGCCGCTTGGTGCCCGAAGGGGAACCGAGCAAGGAGGAGCTGGGCATCATTTTGGAGGTGACGCCCAGCGTCGGAGCCGACCGGAAGACGGTGACTCTGAATCTCAAGCCCACCATCAGCGAATTCGTCCGGTTTGAAACGTATGATGTCGGAAGCGGGGACAGCTCGAATGGCTCCGCGAACAACGGCCTGTCGGTGCTGAAGCTTCCGATCTTCCGCCGGAGCGAGGTGGAGACCAAGGTGGCGGTCCAGAGCGGCGAGACGGTGGTCATGGGCGGGCTGATCATCTCCACCAAGGGCCGCGATGTGAAGCGGGTGCCGTTCCTGGGATCGCTCCCGCTTCTGGGCTACCTTTTCCGGTATGACAAGGACACGAGCGAACAGAAAAACCTGCTGATTTTCGTCACCGCCCGCATTCTGGCCGAGTCGGGCGAGGAGCTGGTGCCCCTGACCGCATCGCAGATGCCGCTAGCCGCGAAGTAACCCCCCTGGAACCATGGATCCCATTGCCTATAAGACTGTGATCGGGCTGGACATCGGCCAGTATGCCGTCAAGGCCGTCCGGGCCGTGAAGCGCGGCGGCGTGTTCACGATCACCCACCTCGAGACGCTGCGGCTGCCGGCCGGCATGGCGGGTCCGGAAACGTCCGCCATGATCGCGCGGTGGCTGGAGCAGCAGGGGTTCAAGGGCGAGCCGTGCGTGATCGGTCTTCGCGGGCTGGCGGTGCTGTTCCAGACGCTGACGCTGCCGCCGCAGGATCCCCGGCCGGCCGAGCAGGCGGTGGCCATGGAGATCTCCCGGTTGAGCGAGATCTCCACCGAGGCCATGCTGTTCGGGTTTTCGCCCATTCCTTCGGACGATGCCGTCCGCCGTTTTCTGATTGCCCTGGTTCGCTCCGACAAGGCCGAGGAGACGCTGGCCGTCGCCCGCGCCGCCGGCATCAACGTGGTGGAGGTGGTGCCCACGCCCGTGGCGGCTTTCCTGGTCAATTCGGTCCAGCACGACGATGGGGCGGGCGTGGTGACGGCCTATGCCGACATCGGCCACTCGGGAACGGACGTTGCCATCGGCGCCCCGGGCGGCATTCGGTTCGCGCGCAGTTTCGGTCAGGGCGGGCAGGCTTTCACGGACCAGTTGGCGCGGGGGAAGCGGATGACCGCCTCCCAGGCGGAGCCCGTGAAGATCGCCTCGGGCATGGATGCGCCGGATGCCGCGCAGAAGGAGGCCTTGACCGCCGCGGCCGAAAGCTGGGCCGCGGAATTCAAGTCGTGCTTGGCCATTTACCGGAGCTTTTTCCCCGCCGCGGCGGACCAGCCTGTGCAGGTGGTTTTAGCGGGCGGCGGCAGCCATTTGAAAGGGCTGGACCGGTTCCTGGCCTACCAGCTGGCCCTGGAAGTGCGGCAGTTGCCGTCGCTGCCGGGCCGCGAAGAGGTTGCCGATCCGGCCGGTTATGCCGTGGCCTGCGGCCTGGCCCTGGCCGGAACGCGCACGGGCGCTCCGGCCGTCAGCCTCTTGCCGGCCGATCTTCGCGAGGCGATTTTACTGCGCCGGCAAAAGGGCTACTGGATGGGGTCCATGGGCATCGCGGCCCTGGTGCTGGGCATCAGCCTGCTCGGCGGGTACCGGGATTACCAGCGCAAGACGGCCTTCCTGCGCGATCAGCAGGCGAGCCTGACGCGTTGTCGGGAACTGGGCCGGGAGATCGAGCGGAACCTGGAGGTCAACGCGCGACTTTCGCGCATGTCGTCCACGGTGTTGACGCTTCTTCAAAACGGGCCGGCCTTTCGCGACGTGATCGGCGGCATTGCCGAGCAGCTGCCGTCCAACTGCTGGATCACGCTGATCGCCGATGCGAACACCTATTTTTCGCAGGAAAACCAGGTCAAACCCGAGGCGCGCCGTTTGCCCCGTGGGGTGAGCGCGAGCAAGGAGGGCGAGCCGGCGGTCTTGACGGGCGAGCCCGCTTTCACGCGCCTCATTGTGGAGGGGTACACGGCCGATCCCAGCCTGGCCTCGGTGGGCAAGCTGATTGCGTCGTTGAAGGAGAAGGGCTTCATCAGCCAGGCGGACCTGCTGGGCGACGATAAGCTGGTGGACGAGAACAAGGAAAAATGGGGCTCGGCGGGAGGCCGGCGCTTCGTGATCGACATCACTTTATGAAGACGACCCCCTCCAATCCGGTTTCGGAACGCCAGCAGCTCGTGGGGATTCTCCTGGCGGCGGCGGCCCTGATGATCGCGATCTGGTTTTTCGCTCTGCTGCCCCTCCAGAAGAAGCGCCAGGCGCTGGAGAACGAGAACCGCGCCATGCGGGAGGACCTGATCCGCAACAATTACCTGCTGGGCGAAATGCCCCTGGAGAACCGCAAGGTCGCCGTGCTGGCCGAGGGCCGGCGCCTGGCCGGGGAATGGAGCACGTCGGCCGCCCTGCTCTCCACCTTCACCAACCAGGTCATCCAGGGCACGCAGGATGTGAGCAAGATCGATTTCAAGGTCGCCCTGTTCGCGGTGCGCGAATCGCTCGCGCGCAAGGCGACCGAGCGGGGCATCCGGCCCAACTTCGAGCTGGCCATCGACGAGCTGGTGCTGAGCAACGAGGATGCCCGCAAGCGCATGCTTCAGCTGAAGGCCGTGGAAAGGCTGATGGACGTGGCCATCGACCTGAAGGTCGGGCGGGTCGAGTCGGTCGAGCCGCTCGAGCCCATCGCCCACCGCGACGAGGTCACCGGCGAGCTGTTCCTTGAGGAATATCCCGTTCGCATCCAGTACGTTGGGTCGATCGAAAACATCTACGCCTTCGTGCACAAAGTCTTTGAGCCGGGGCAGGTTTTCGCCTACCGGCGCCTGAAGACCGAGAAGGAGTCGCTGCAGAATCCGGACCGGGTCCGCGTGGACGCCACGCTGAGCGCGCTGGTCTTCCTGCGGTCCATCGACGAGCTGAAGCCGCCCCCGGTCAAGACCGACACGATCATCCGCCCGCGCGGGTTCTGAGGAAGTCCGAGTTATGACGTCCCAATTTTGGAAATGGTTGAGCCGCTCCAACGCGCGCGCGGTCCTGCTCGCGGCGGCCATCGTTTTCCTCGCGGTCTCGGCCTACTGGGTCTGGCGCGAGCTGGACGAGCCTTCGGCGGAGGCCGGCTATGGCGCCGGCGCCGGCGCGGGCGCGGGCCTGGCGCTCACCAACAAGGTCCAGTTGCTCGCGTTCATCCGGATCCAGCAGCAGAATCAGGAAAAGGTCCCGTCCAATCCCTACTACCGCAAGCCTCCTTCGAGGCCCGAGGGCGGGCGGGCGGGCGCAAAGGGATCGGATCCCGGCAAGGTGTCGCCGAAGCCGCCACCGGCCCAGCCCCCGCCGCCGCCCGCGTCGGTCAAAGAGACGCCCGTGCGGTATCGCGGCATCCTGTTCCGCCCCGACGGCCGCGCGGTCGCGTTGATTGAAAACCAGGAAACGAAGAAGCAGCGCTATTTTGCGGAAGGCGAAACGTTTTTGAAGGCCACGATCGAGACGATCGGAACGGATTCCGTGAGCTTGCGGCGGCCCGATGGGCGGACCTGGGCGCTGACGCGCGGCCGGGTCGAACGGCTGCGGGAGGATTAGATGGAACGTGAAGGCGGAAAAAAAACGGGCGGCATGCGCTTCGCCTCGGAATCGCTGATGGGCGAGCTGGGCCACCGTCTGGTGAAGGGCGGCCTGCTCCATGCCGACCAGCTTTCGGATTATTTGTCCCGCTCCACGCTGACCGGGGAGCCCCTGGACCGGCTGCTGCTTAAGGACCGGGTTCTGGCCGAGGAGTTGCTTCTGCCGCACCTGGCCGAGGTGGCGGGGCTGCCCTTCCACCCGCTGGCCCATTACAAGATCGACCAGACCATTGCCGCGCGGCTGCCTTCGAAGGCGGCCCTGAAGTATAAAGTGCTGCCCGTGGCGGCGGATTCGGGGTCGGTGACGCTGGCGGCTTCCCAAGTGCCCTCGCGCGAGGTGGTGGACAGCCTGCGCCTGTTGCTGGGCGGCCAGGTTCATTTCGTCCTTTGCCTGGAGGCGGAGGTGACGCGCAGCCTCAAGCATTTCTACGGGTTGGGGGCGGAGGCGCTCGACGACATGATCCAGACGGCGGCGCTGGCGGAGGTCCAGGAGACGGACCTGACGGAGGAGGGCACGGATCCCGGCGTGCTGAAGTTCGTCAACCAGCTCATCGCGGAAGCCATCCGCATGGAGGCGACGGACGTCCACATCGAGCCTTTCGAAAACCGGCTGCGCGTGCGCTACCGCATCGACGGCGTGCTCCAGGTCATTCCGGTGCCCAAGGGCATCGAGCGGCTTCAGAAGGCGATCGCCTCGGCCATCAAGATCATGGCCCAGCTCAACATCGCGGAGCGGCGCAAGCCGCACGACGGCCGCATCAAGGTCCGGTTGGGCGACGGCGAATATGACCTGCGCGTTTCGATCCTTCCGACCCGGTACGGCGAGACGATCGACCTGCGGATCCTGAACCGCAGCTCGATGTTCATCGACCTGGAGCATCTCGGCCTGAAGAGCCACCAGATCCCGATCATCGAGTCGCTTTCGGCCCTGCCCCACGGCATCGTGCTGATCACGGGCCCCACGGGCAGCGGCAAGACGACCACCCTGTACGCCGCGCTTTCGCGACTGAACAAGGACGGGGTCAAGATCATCACGGCCGAGGATCCCATCGAGTACCAGATGGACGGCATCAGCCAGATCCAGACCCATTCGGCCATCGGCCTGACCTTTTCCAGCATTTTGCGCTCGGTCCTGCGGCACAATCCGGACATCGTGCTGGTGGGCGAAATTCGGGACATGGAAACGGCGCAGATCGCCGTGCAGGCGGCGTTGACCGGCCATCTGGTCTTCAGCACGCTGCACACGAACGACGCGCCCAGCGCGATCGTGCGGCTGGTGGACATGGGCATCGAGCCGTACCTGGTCTCCTCGTGCCTGGAGGGGGTCATCGCCCAGCGGCTGGTGCGGCGGGTCTGCTCCGCGTGCAAGGCGCGGGTCGAGCCGGATCCGCTGATTCTGGAGGAGATCGCCAAGACCTATCCCGCCCGCGTCAAGGGGGCCGCCTTTTACAAGGCCCAGGGCTGCGCGATGTGCAACTTCAGCGGATTCCACGGCCGGGTGGCGCTTTTCGAGATGCTCGTGATCGACGACGACCTGCGCGGCATGATCGCCCACCAGGAATCCTCGGGCCAGGTGCGGCTGAAGGCCATGAAGAACGGGCTGATCACGCTGCGGCAGGACGGCTGGATTTCGGTGCTCGACGGCGTGACGACGATTGAAGAGGTGCTGCGCGTGGCCCACCGGGTCGAGGCCACCACCTACCTGGGCGCCCGCAAGGGCATGGGCGAGAACGCGTAACACGAATTCCGGCGGGAGACGCTCATGGCGAAGGCGGCGGTGGTCATTCTGGGACGGTGCAAGGCGGGCAAGCGCCTGCCCCTGCCGCTTGTGGCCGCCCGCATTTCCGCGGGCTTCCCCTCGGGCATGGAGGATTTCATCGAGCGCAAGATCGACCTGAACGAGACGCTCGTGCGGCACGAATCCGCCACCTATTTCATTCGCGTGCAGGGCGACTCCATGACCGGCGCGGGCATCCAGGATGGCGACATCCTGATCGTGGACCGCTCGCTGGAGCCCGAGAACGGCAAGATCGTGATCGCCGTGCTGAACGGCGAGCTGACCGTCAAGCGCATCCGCCGCCGCGGGAGCCGCATTTTCCTCCACCCGGAAAATCCCAAGTACGCCTCGTTCGAGGTCACGTCCGAGACGGCCTTCGAGGTCTGGGGCGTGGTGCGGCATGTCATCCACACGGTGTAACCTATGATCGCCCTGGTGGACTGCAACAGCTTTTATGTTTCCTGCGAGCGGGTCTTCAAGCCCGCGCTGGAAGGCAAGGTTGTGCTCGCGCTGTCGAATAACGACGGCTGCGTGGTCTCCCGCTCGCGCGAGGCCAAGGCGCTTGGCATCCAGGTGGGGCAGCCCTATTTCGAGGTGGCCGGCCTGGTGGCCGCCCACGATGGCGTGGCGGTTTCTTCCAATTTCACGCTCTATTCCGACATGTCCCACCGCGTCATGCGCACGTTGGAGCGGTTTTCGCCGGGCGTGCTGGTCTATTCCATCGACGAGGCGTTCCTCGAGGTGCCGCCGGCGGCGCTGGCTGACCTGGCGGGCTGGGCCCGGGAGATCCGGCGGATTGTGAAGCGCGACACGGGTATTCCGGTTTCCGTGGGCGTGGCCCCGACCTGCGCGCTGGCCAAGCTGGCGAACGATCGGGCCAAGAACGCGCCCGACGGGGTCCGCATTTTCGCCACGCCGGAGGCGGTGGACGAGGAGCTGGCCCGCACGCCGCTGGAGGATATCTGGGGGATCGGCTCGCGGCTGGGCGCGCGCCTTCGGCTGGCGGGATTGACGACGGCGTTGCAGTTCGCGCGGGCGTCGGACGATTTTGTGCGGCGGCTGATGTCGGTGGTTGAGGTGCGCCTGGCGTGGGAGTTGCGCGGCATTCCGGCGCTGGATCCGGGTGATGTGCGCACGGTGCGCAAGACGATGATCTGTTCGCGCACCTTCGCGAATGCGACCTTGAAACATACGGAGCTGCGCGAGTCGGTGGCGTCGTATACCGCGCGCGTGGCCGAGCGGCTGCGCGAGCAGGGGTCGCTGGCCGGGCTGTTGCAGGTGGGCATTTCGACCGGATACTTTGGGCCGCCCGAGGAGACCTATTCCAATCGCGTGCTGGTGCGGTTGGAGAATCCAACGGATTACACGCCGGCGCTGACGGCGGCGGCGGCGGCGGGGCTGGAGAGTATTTTCCGGCAGGGCTTTTTGTATAAGCGGGCGGAGATTATGCTGGCGGAGCTGTCCGACAAGAACGTCCGGCAGCTTGACTTGTTCCGGCCGCAGGATCCGGCGCAGTTGGCGCGGCAGGAGCGGCTGATGGGGGCGATGGACCGGTTGAATGGGGAATTCGGGCGGGATGCGGTGCGGATCGGCACGAGCGGTTTCCGCCGCATGGCGCAGCTGCGCCAGTCGAACCGCTCGCCGCGCTACACGACGCATTGGAACGAGCTGCCGGTCGCCAAAGCGCGGTAGGAGCGGCAAAGCCACGCCGCGTCCCTCAATTTTGAGGACTTACGAAAATCAGGCTTGATTTTGATTTATGAATATACCCATATTAGAAACTGAAAAGAACATGCGTTTCTTTATCACATAAACCGTGTTGAAATCTGGGCGATGGGGGTCAAGTCCCGGCTTTCGGCTCTGCTGGGAAAGTCATAACCATTTGCAGGGCAACATGAGAAAAACAAAGCCGCACGCTTTGGCAAAAAGCCATGAGAACGGGCCTTTTTTGTTGAACCGGTCAAAACAACCCTCAGACCATGCGCATAATGGTGGGCCCCGGCGGGGAAAGCCGCTCATGCGCGCGCGTGTTGTCGATGTTCCCGCAATCGGCGCGCAGACCACCGTTTGATATTGCATACGGCTGCGGTGTTGACGGCTTGAAGCGCGTATTTCGGCAAGCCCCGGTATCGACTTCGGTCGAGTCCGAACTCTCGTTTGAGTTCGCTATGCGCGCCCTCGATAGCCGCGCGTTTAACCATCTCGATTCGGAAGGCATCGGTCTTCATCGCACGACGGCGTTCTTGCGTCAACATATGATGGGAACCCGCCCGGATATTTCGAAACCGCTGTCGCTCCGGTAGGCAATGTGCTATCAGCGGGCATGATTGGCATGCATGCGCCGGCCACTCGAACGCATAAGAAATACGGCCGTAAAATTCCCGGTGCTGAAGCGTCCGCTGCGCTTTTGTCACTGAACGTGGCGTCTTGATCGAGAACTGCGGTGATCACGGCCGGAGTCGGTTCATCGGGCTAGCAAAGACGATCGGGAACGGTTTCCGCCATCTGCGTTTTGTACCCGGCCCATTCGCGGTGCGGATTGCCCTTTTTACCCCAACGGGCTTCGGGATCATGCGGGTTATGCGCGGCCCGCGGGGGTTGATCTATTCGTTGAAGGGTGGAACCGTCGATAAGTTCAAAGTTTTCCTCGAAAACCTGCGTGAGCAAGGCAATCGGTTTTGCCTGGAGCACGTTTGCCCCGAGCGTTTTGCGCCACGTGAGCACGTGAGCCACATCCCGTCCCGCTTGGTCCATCAACCGGTTCTTGCCCTTCAAATAGCCGTTGTTTTCCATTTTCCTCTTCCGCTGGCTGCCGCCATCGGCCTCGAAGCCGGCGACGAGGCGCAGTGGGAGCTGTTGGATTGCAGAGAGCTCCACCTGCTCCGGATCAATCCGTCCGAGCCAAGAAAGGCCCCATTTCGGACAAGCTTACTGCGCCTCTGGGCTAACTTACGCTGCCAATGGCGCACTTACTTTGTCCTTTGACCGATTACTTTGGAGGCAAGGCGCGTTGGGGATTCCGGAGCGTGGCAGGCAGGGTGCAGGCTTGGCAACGGCTGCGGTCGTGCAGGCAGAAATCCTGGAAAATCTGGATCAGCCCCTGTTGCCGGAGCGCCCCCTGGTACAAGGCCGGATTATGGTCGCGGCCCAGCAGCAACTTGGCGGTGGTGCGGATCAGGCTGTTGTCGTGTTCGGCGGGCAGGGCTTGCAGCAGGGATTGATGGGAGGGGCCCAGGTGGCCGCCGGCGGCCAGGAAGGGAATGGCCACGTTCACGACGATGGCCGTGGCCCGCTCCTCTCCGATAAGGGCCAGCGGGGCCGCCTGCCGCTTGCCGGCCAACCCCAGGCGGTGGCTCCAGAAACCGTCGGGCGGAAGCTCGGTGAAGATGCGGGTCAATTGGTCCAGGAACCGCTCGTGTTCCGGATCGACGTGGGAGATCAGCCGCGCGGAGAGCAGGGGCTTGTCCGCCGCCAGCTGGGCGGCGGCCATGAGGCGCCGCAGCGGGTGATTGGCCGGGCGCACGCCCGCCAGCCGCCATTCCGTGCGGCTGAGGGCATGTTCGCCCCAATGGGCCTGCAGTTTCCACCAGATATCCCAGATGCGCCGGATGAAAAGGCGCGTCTCCTCGTCCCAGGCGGCGGCGGGGCGTTCGGGCAGCAGGCCGGACATGCCCGCCAGAAGGGCATAGGCGCGCAGCGGATCGCCCTTGGCATACTGCCGCAATGTCTGCACGGGCACGCGGCGCGCGAGCTGCCGGAACGGCATGCGGTTGTGTTTGTAGCCGAGTGCCGAGAGGACCTCTTCGTAGAGCATCTGTTCGCGGTCGCGCTCGCCGGCCGTGGCCAGCATCCGCTCGGCCTTCAGCTGCATGCGCCGTTCGCCGGCCGAATGGAGGAAGCCGGCCAGCTCCTCGGGCGACATGCCGCCGAACAGTTCGGCGCAGGGCGGCCGGAGCGCCCGGACGGGCCACGGGTAGGAGGCCACGTCGATCAGGTCGAAGGCAAAGCCGCGGTTGCGGCCGAGGCCTTCCTTCAAGCTGATGGAAATGGCGCCCGGCGGCAGCTGGCCGGGTTCCGGAACGCCCTTGAAATAGGTGACATGGGCGGCCACGTTGGCGTAGCGCGGATCGGCGCCGTGCCCGTGCCGGGTCCAGTCCCCGGGCCGCACATGCACCTCGATGTCGCCTTTCACCCGGCGCCCCGCTCCGCTCCCCACGCGCAGGGTGGCGTTGAGGAAATCGGGACCGGCCTCCCGGTTCCACATGCCGGGCTCCTCGACCTGCACCGGTTCCCCGGCGCCGGTGGAGAGGGCGGCCGGGCGGTAGGCCGGATCGAACCAGACGCACTGCAGGTGGCGTTCCGTCCAGGGATAGTCGATCCAGTCGTCATCGGCCTTTTCCCGCAGGCTCCCCCAGCGCGCGGCGGCCGCCTCCGCATACAACTCCGCCCGCGGAAAGCAGGCGGGCGTCAGGCGCCGGGTGGAGTTGGAGCGGGATCGTGTCATGTCAGTAGGAGAAGGTGCTGTTGCCGATGTATTCGCGCAGGAGGGAGGTGGGGGGCACCTCGCGGTCGGGCACGGCCATGAAGTTCTTGAGCAGCCAGCCCAGGCGGCGGGCGGCGGCATACTCGGGCTCCGTCGGCTTCACGCCCACGAGCAGCGGCTCGGCGAAGGTTTTCAGAACGGCCAGTTCGTAGTCGAGGGCGGAGTTGAACGTGGCGTCCGCGTTTTGCTGATAGGGGAACACCCACCGTTTTTCTCCCCGCCGCACGGAGGACCACAGGCGCAGGGTGCGCACGGCCGTGTGACCGCGGAAGCGGGCGTCGCGCACCATCCGGCGGATGAGCCGGTTGTCGGTGGTGGATATCCGGTTCGTGGCGTCCAGGCAGAGCTGGGAGAGGGCGTTCACGTAGACGCGGAAGACGCTTTCCTCGGGCATCATGCCCGTCAGGCTCGGGTTCAACCCGTGGATCCCCTCCACGATGAGCACATGGGCGGGGTCGAGTTTCAACTTGGCCCCGCCGAAGAGCTGGCGCTTGGTGGGGAAGTCGAACCGGGGGGGCTCGATTTCGAGCCCGGCGATCAGCTGCAGCATCTGCCGGTTGAAAAGATCCAGGTCGAGCGCCTCGAAGTGTTCGAAGTCCGGCTTGCCGTCCGGCCCGAGGGGGGTATTCAGGTTCTGGTCCTTGAAGTAGTTGTCCATCTCGATGTTGACGGGGTGGAGGCCGCAGACGCGAAGCTGGATGGCGAGGCGTTTTGAAAAGGTGGTCTTGCCGGCCGAGGAGGGGCCGGCCACGAGGACAAGGCGGCTCCCGCGCCGGGCGATTTCGTCGGCAATATCGGCCACCTTGCGTTCGTGGAGCGACTCGGAGATCTTGATGAAATCGCCGATACCCCCGGCGCTGGTGAGCGCGTTCAGGCGGCCGGCGGTGTTGAGGCCCAGGATGCGGCCCCACTGTTTGTGTTCCTGGAAAATACGGAACAGGTGCGGCTGGTCTTTGAAAGGCGGGGCTTCGCCCAGCGGCAGGTCGGGATCGGGGAGCTGCAGGACGAAGCCCGGCGGGTAGTGTTCGAGCCGGAAGAAGCCGAGCCCGCCGGTGGACGGCATCAGGGGACCCTGGGGGAGAATGGAGGCGGCCCCGCAGGTGTAGATGACCAGGTAGGGCGGGTTGTGGTATTCCAGAAGCTCCACCGTGTCGGGCCGGCCGGCGTTCTGGAAATGGCGGACGGCCTGGTCGAACGCCATGCGGGTGGTTTTGATGGGCAGGTTGGCCGCCACATCCCGGCGCATGATGGCCTCGACCTCAGCCAGTTTCTCCGGCGAGATGCCGGGGTCGGCGCCGGGGTCGGCGCGGAACGAGCAGTAGATGCCCGGGCCCATGGCGTAATCGAGCGAGAAGAGGGACTCGGGGGCGGCCTCCTGGACGGCTTTGCCCAGCAGGAAGCTGACGGAGCGCTCGTACATGCGCAGGCCGTCGGGGTCGCCCGTCGTGAGCGGCCGCACCTGGCTGTCGCAGGGCACGGTAAAATCCAGGGACACGGGTTCGTGGTTGACATAGGCGCCGATCAGGAGGCCGTCGCGCGCTTCGGGCGTGTCGCGCAGAATGGCGCGCACCTCGGTGAAGACCGGCACGCGCGCCTGGGCGCCGTCGGCGAAGGTGATGGTGATGGTTTCTTTAGAATTCAATGCCTCTCCTTGCCTGAAGGCCGCGCGTGTAATAGTGCCGGATGGCGCGCATTTCGGTGACCAGGTCGGCCCGGGCCAGCAGGGCGCCGCCGGCGCCGCGGCCGGTGAGGACGAGCTCCACGGCTGCGGGCCGTTCGTCGGCCAGTTTCAGCAGCTCCGCTTCGGGCAGCAGTTGCGCGGAGCAAGCCGATAGGGCCTCGTCGCCGATGACCACATCGTACGCCCCGCCGGTCAGCGCGGCGCGCAGGGCGGCCAGTCCGTGGCGCGCTTCGTTAATATCGGCGGGCGAGGGGGCGGCGGTGATGAAATGGGCGGGCCCGTAGACGTCGAGCGTGATGCGGTCGGCGAAGCGTTCGCGCAGCGCGGCGGCCTCGGAGGTGTCGGGGTTCTTGATGAACTGGCCGATATAAACGCGCAGGCCGGCGCCCGCCGCGCGCAGCGCGAGCCCCAGGGCGGCCGTGGTTTTGCACTTGCCCTCGCCCGTGTAGATTTGGAATTGTCCCACCATGAATGCGGCCTGTTGAACCGCCGGAGGCGGCTGGGGTTAGAGAACCTCTCGGCCGAGCAGGGCCGCCACGTCCCGCTGGATGGCGGAGGCGGTGACGTTCCAGCCGGTCGCGGCGATGTCGGCGTACTTGCGGACCAGGACGGGCCCGATGACGCGGCGCGAATGGTCCCACTTGTAGATGAGCTGATCGAGCACCCGCGCATCGGAATGCTGGGGCACGAAGGAGAGGCCGAGCGTTTCGAGGCGCATGGCGGTGATTTCCTCGATGAGGCTCGGGTTGTTGAGGAACCACCAGCAGCCGAACGGCGTGATGTTGCCGAACTTGCGCGCGGCGATGCACAGCTCGTGCATGTTTTCGCGCGCGAGCATGGTGATCCAGAAGCGCACGTCCTGGAAGTCGAGGGCGATGCGCTCCACGGTTTCGATTTCGGACTTGCCCACGGAATCGCCGGCCAGCTTGAGGTGGGGGTTGACCAGCTTCTTGACGCCGATCATCATGGCCGAGGGGATGTTCCGTTCGCGGCAGACCGGGAAGACGCATTTGCTCATCAGCAGGGTCAGCGCGGAGTCGGGGTTGGGGTAGCGGAAGGAGGGCGGCAGGCTGATGGCGGTGTAGCGGGCGTTGATCCGCGTGCACCAGTCGGAGAGGTAGCGCCGGATTTCCGAAAGCGTGCGGCCGGAAAGGGCCTCCTCGACGTCGTAGCCCAGCGCTTTGAGGCCGGGCACGGGGGCGGGCCAGTTCATGAGGGCGGAGTCGAGGCGTAGGACGCCTTCGAAGCGGGGGTCGCGCGGGAACCCTTTTTCCCAGACGGGCCGTTCGGCCGGATCGAACGGATCGTTGGTCATGTAGAGCTTGCGGACGCCGGAGAGCTTGAAGACGATGTCGGTGTAGCCACGCGGGGTCTGGTCGGCGAACCAGGCGCGCAGCGGGGCGAGGCTGGTCGTGTTCGGGTTGAGCCCCAGCTTGGCGAGGACGGTCAGGACGCCGCGGCACGCTTCCGAAATGGGGCTGCGCTTGACGAACAGTTCCTGCCAGATGAGATCGGCCTGCGCGGTTTTGGGCAGGGCCCAGTAGGCGTCGTAGGAGAGGTCGCGTTTCGCGCGGAAGAGTTCGGCGGCGAGGTAATGGTAGGTCACCAGCTCGTCGATGCCCCAGAGCAGCAGGGTGCCGAAGGCCGGGTCGAAGGTGTGTGTATGCACGTCGATGAGCGGCATGGCGGCCAGAGCCTCGGTGACGGCATGGGGGATTTCGTGGACGGCGAGGGGCTTGCTCAGCGTTTCCATGGCGGGATTTCCGGTAGCAGGTTTTCAAATTCCCGGATCAACGCGGCCTCGTAAGCACCCGCATACTGGCCGTTGAGGAATTTGGGGTAAGCGACACGACAGAAGGTTTCCCAGGAGGCGTTTTCGCCGCCGGGGTTGACGGGAAAGAAGCGGCAATGGACGGCGCGGGCGGCCTGAAGGTCGCCGGGCGCGTCGCCGATCATCAGGATGCGCTTGGGATCGTATTTCCCACCGGCGGCCATTCGCAGGTGGTCCGCCTTGGCGCCCAGCTCCTGGCCGGCGATGATCGAGACGTAGGTCAGGATGCCGGCCTCGGTCCATTCGCGCAGGAGGGCTTCGGTCGGGGTTTGGGAGACACAGATGGCGTCGGAGGAGGCGACGATTTTCTTGAGTCCTTCCAGCGCGAAGGGGAAGGGATCGAACCGGCTGCATTGCCGGGCCACTTCCGCGCTGACGGATTTGCTCCAGCGCAACAGGGTGGTCAGTTCGGGATCGCGCGTTTCGGCCACGCGTTTTTCCAGCGCGGGGTCGCCGAGTTCGTTGCAGGAGGCGATCCATTTTTGGGTCTGGGTGAAATCGGGCAGCGGGACGCCGGAGGCGACGACTTCCGGGCGGTCGCGCAGCAGATCGATGGCGAGGAGGAGGTTGGGGAAGCGGTTCCGCCCGCGCCACCGGGAGTGGAGGTTGACGAATTCGGCGGCTTCGCGGACGTATTTTTCGATTTTCCTCAGGCCCCAGACCTCGCAGATCAGGCCGTGGAAGCAGAGTTTCTGCTTTGCTTCCATGGAGTCGAAAACGCAACCGTCGGAGTCGATGCCGACGAAGGAATCGTGTTGCGGCTTGAACTGGATCAGATCGTCCTGGCTGAAGGTCTTGCCGCTCATCCGCCCGGGGCTCCTTGTGGCGTTTGGGTATCACCCATAACGCCAACCCTTTTACCTGACCCGGTGGGTTCCGTCAAGTCCGGCCCGGCAGCTGGCTGTCCATGGGGGTCAAGAGCAATGCAAAAGGGAGTTGACGCATCCGCGCCAAAGCGGCATTCTGCCAATTTAATCAGGAGCGATCAGGAGGTTTTATGAAGAGCAAGAAAACGGTACGGATTGCCATCATCGGCACGGGCGGCATGGCCAACGCGCATGCGAGTCGGTTTAGTGTCATTGAGGGCTGCCAGCTAGCGGCCTGTTGCGATATTGTTCCCGGTCGCGCCAAGGCCTTCGCCGAAAAGCACAAGATTCCGGCGGCGTACGAAGATCCGGAGGAGATGATCGGGGACGAGCAGCTGGACGGCGTTTCGGTGGTCACGCCCGACCGCGCCCATGCCGCCGCCGTTTTGCTGGCGATCAAGCATGGCGTGAATGTGATGTGTGAAAAACCGCTGGCGGACAACCTGAAGGACGCCCGGCTCATGAAGGACGCGGCGAGCCGCAAGAAGCTGATCACGGCCGTCAATTTTTCCTATCGCAATAATCCGGCCACGCAGAAGGCGGCCGAAATGGTGGCCTCCGGCGCGCTGGGCCGGATTATTCATGTTGAAGGCTCCTATCTGCAAAGCTGGCTGGTCGGGAAGTACTGGGGTAACTGGCGCACCTCCGAGAACTGGCTCTGGCGGTTGAGCACCCGGCACGGGAGCGCGGGCGTGCTGGGCGATATCGGTGTGCATCTGTATGATCTGGCCAGTTTTGTGGCCGGCGAGTTCGCCTCGGTCTCCTGCGTGTTGAAGACCTTCGACAAGGGCGTTAAAAAAATCGGCAAATACGTGCTGGACGCCAACGACAGCGCGATTGCGACGGTCCGCTTCCGCAATGGCGCCGTGGGCACACTGCACACCAGCCGCTGGGCCACGGGGCACGCCAATACGGTGGCTCTTCGCGTGTATGGCGACAAGGGGGCGCTGGACTTGAACCTGGACCGGCCGGCGCCTGAGACGCTCCGCGTGTGTCTGGGCGAGGATATCGATTCGCGCTTCTGGTTGCCAGTCAAGTGCCCGCCCGTGCCGGACATGTACCAGCGGTTCATCACGGCCCTGCAAACGGGCAAGCAGGGGCAGACCAGCTTCGAGGGTGGCGCGCGGATTCAATCGTACCTGCATGCCGCGGCGCTTTCAGACAAGAAGAGCAACGCGTTCATCGCGGTCTGATCAACAGGCCGGCCCCGCGGGCAGCTTTATCAGCATCAACCGCTTAATCTGGTCATTCTTCATTATGGTTGAAGAATTCGGGCGGATACTTTACATTAGCATGCTCGAATTCAGGAGATTTATACATGATGCAGAATCAAGGATTGGGCCGAACCGACGTGCCGCTGACCGATGCGGAAGTGTCGGCCGTTTGCGAGAAGGCGTTTTCTTCGTGGAAGCTGGATGGGAAGAAAGTGTTGCTTCTCGTTCCCGATCATACTCGCACCTGCCCCCTGCCGCTGATGTTCCGGCTGGCCTACGAGAAACTGGCCTCGCGCGTCAAGAGTCTCGATGTGCTCGTGGCGCTGGGCACCCACCCGCCCATGGCCATGGACCGCATTTACAAGTTGGTCGGCATTACGGCCGAAGAGCACAAGACCAAGTACCCCCGCGCGTCGTTTTTCAATCACGAGTATAAAAATCCCGCCCATATCGTCAAGATCGGCGCCCTGACCAAGGCCCAGGTGAACACGATCACCGAGGGGCGCTTCGAGATGGATGTCGACATCACAATCAACAAGATGGTGCTCGAGCACGATGTCTCGATTATCATGGGACCCGTCTTTCCGCATGAGGTGGTGGGTTTCTCGGGCGGCAACAAGTATCTCTT
The DNA here is from genome assembly GCA_046484345.1 of Kiritimatiellia bacterium. Classification (GTDB taxonomy): domain Bacteria; phylum Verrucomicrobiota; class Kiritimatiellia; order CAIKKV01; family CAIKKV01; genus CAIKKV01. Next base: position 7,577 of record JAWOJA010000092.1, on the reverse strand, counting down.
TCCCGGGGTCTCGGGCCATGAGATCATCGACTTCTTCCACTGGCTCGGCGCCGTCATCACGAACCCTGTCATCATCGGCAACAAGTGGACGCCCGTGCGCAAGACCGTGGACCAGGCCGCCAAGCTGTTGCCGGTCGAGATCAAGGCCCTGTGCATGGTCGTCAGGGGCCACGACCTGGCCGGTCTCTATTACGGGACCAGCGAGGAGGCCTGGAGCGCGGCCGCCGACCTGTCCAACCAGGTCCACATCCAGTATTACGAGAAGCCCTTCCACACCGTTCTTTCCTGCGCGCCCGCCATGTATGACGACCTGTGGACCGGCGGCAAGTGCATGTACAAGATCGAGCCCGTCGTGGCCGATGGCGGCAAGGTGATCATCTACGCCCCGCACATCACCGAAGTCTCCGAGGTGCACGGCAAACTCATCGAGGAGATCGGCTACCACTGCCTCGATTTCTTCCTGGGCCAGTGGGACAAGTACAAGCATTACCCCTGGGGCGTCATCGCCCATTCCACGCACGTCCGCGGCATCGGCGCCTACGTGAACGGCGTCGAAAAACCGCGCGTGGAGGTCGTCCTGGCCACCGGCATCCCGGAAGCCGTCTGCCGCAAGATCAACATGGGGTACATGGATCCGGCCACGGTGAGGAAGTCGGATTACGAAGGCCGCGAGGCCGAGGGCGTGCTGTGCATTCCCAAGGCGGGCGAGATTCTTTACCGGTGGACGCACGCGCCGAAAAAACTGGGCGGTAAGAATTGAGAGACCAAGACACGAGAAAGAGGAGAAAATGAGCGTGAAACTTCCCTTCCAGGTGGATTTGAGCGGCAAAGTCGCGGCCGTCACGGGCGGCGGCGGCGTGCTGTGCGGCTACATGTGCCAGCTCCTCGCCAAGGCGGGCGCCAAGGTGGCCATTCTCGATCTGCGCAAGGAGGCCGCCGAAGCCACGGCGGCCCAGATCGTCAAGGACGGCGGCCAGGCGATCGGCCTGGCCTGCAACGTCCTGGAGCGGCCCAGCATCGAGGCCGCCGCGGTCGAGATCGAGAAGGCCTTCGGCCCCGTCACCATCCTGGTCAACGGCGCGGGCGGCAACCACAAGCTGGCCACCACGTCGAAGGAATACCTCTTCCCCGAGGATCTGACGCAGAAGACCGAGGGGCAGGTCACCTTCTTCGACCTCGATCCCGCGGGCATCGGCTTCGTCTTCAACCTGAACTTCCTGGGCACCCTGCTGCCCACGCAGGTGTTCGCCCGGCGCATGGCCGAAGTCGGCGGCGGTTCGGTGGTGAACATCTCCTCGATGAACGCCTTCACGCCGCTCACGAAGATTCCCGCCTACAGCGCCGCCAAGGCCGCCATCAGCAACTTCACGCAGTGGCTGGCCGTGCACATGTCCAAGGTGCGCATCCGCGTCAACGCCATCGCCCCCGGTTTCTTCCTGGCCGACCAGAACCGCGCGTTGCTGACGAAGGAAGACGGCTCGCTGACCCCGCGTGGCGACACGATCATGAAGCACACGCCCATGAGCCGCTTCGGCTCGCCCGAGGATCTGGGCGGCGCGCTGTTGTTCCTGGTTTCGGAATCTGGTTCCGGGTTCGTCAACGGCGCGGTCATTCCGGTGGACGGCGGGTTCAACGCGTTCAGCGGTGTTTAAGGTTTAAGAGCAAACGAGGAGATGCGGGTTATGGCGAAGCAAGCGGATATCGGGCTGGTGGGTCTGGCCGTCATGGGCGAGAACCTGATTTTGAACATGGAGAGCAAGGGCTTCACGGTGGCGTGCTTCAACCGCACCGTCAGCAAGGTGGACGATTTCATCAACGGCCGGGCGAAGGGCAAGAAGATCATCGGCGCGCACAGCGTCGGGGAGCTCGTCGCCAGCCTCAAGAAGCCCCGCAAGATCATGCTCATGGTCAAGGCCGGCAAGGCGGTTGACGAGTTCATCGATCTGTTCGTGCCGCACCTCTCGAAAGGGGACATCCTCATCGACGGCGGCAACACCCATTATCCGGACACCGTGCGCCGCGTGAAGACGCTGGCCGAGAAGGGGATCCTCTTTGTGGGCACGGGCGTTTCGGGCGGCGAAGAGGGCGCGCTCACCGGCCCCGCCATCATGCCCGGCGGCAATCCCGCCGCCTGGAAGTCGATCGGCCCCATTCTCAAGGCCATTTCGGCCAAGGCCTCCGACGGCGTGCCCTGCTGCACGTGGGTCGGCAACGAAGGCGCCGGCCATTTCGTGAAGATGGTGCATAACGGCATCGAGTACGGCGATATGCAACTGATCTGTGAAGCCTACGACCTGATGGCCCGCGGCCTGGGCATGAGCGCCAAGGAGATGAACAAGGTCTTCGCCCAGTGGAATACCGGCGTTCTGGACTCCTACCTCATCGAGATCACCCGCGACATCCTGGCCAAGGTGGACGAGGAAACGGGCAAGCCGACCGTGGACATCATTCTTGATACGGCCGGGCAGAAGGGCACCGGCAAGTGGACCTCCCAGGCCGGTCTCGATCTGGGCATCGGCATTCCGCAGATCGCGGAAGCCGTCTTCGCCCGTTGCCTCTCGGCCATCAAGGACGAACGCGTCGCCGCCAGCACCAAGCTGGCCGGACCCGCTGCCAAGTTCAAGGGCGACAAGAAGAAGTTCATCCTGCAGCTGCGCGATGCGCTGTATGCCTCGAAGATCTGCTCCTACGCGCAAGGCTACCAGCTCATGCGGGCGGCGTCCGCCGAGTACAAGTGGGGCCTGAAGTACGGCGAAATCGCCATGATCTGGCGCGAGGGTTGCATCATTCGCGCGCAGTTCCTGGGCAAGATCAAGGACGCCTACGAGAAGAATCCCGAGCTGGCCAACCTGTTGCTCGATCCTTACTTCAAGAAGGTCGTGGCCAACGCGCAGGAAGCGTGGCGCAACGTGATCAAGACGGCAATTGGGCTCGGCATTCCGGTTCCGGCCATGGGCACGGCGTTGAACTACTACGATTCCTACCGTTCGGCCCGCCTGCCCGCGAACCTGCTCCAGGCGCAGCGCGATTATTTCGGCGCGCACACCTTCGAGCGTGTTGACAAGGCCCGCGGCCAGTTCTTCCATGTGGACTGGACCGGGCGCGGCGGCAAGACCACGGCGAACACCTACACGGTGTAAGGTGCTTGAAACCGGTTTCCTTCCCGCCCTCGCGGTCACACCCGCCGGCCGTTTGCTTTGGTCGCAGACGGGCGCCGAGGTCTGGCCCGTGGAAGGCGCGGCGGACCGGGTGGCCGCCGCCTTTGCCGGCGGTAGCCCGGCCGGCTTGCTTCACCTGGCCTCCCGGGAAGCCGCCACGCAACTGCCCGCCGGGGCCGCCTACTGGCGCCGGTTCGCCCGGTTTTACCTGACGCAATTCTGTCATCGTTCCGAAAATATTGATTTCGACCGGCCGGTTCCCGCCCCGGCCGAGGCGGAGCTTCAGCAGTGGGCCGACCGCGCCCCGCCCATGACTGGCGGCGAGTATCTTTCGGCCGACATGTTGCGCGGCCTGTGGGCGGCGCTGGATGAGGGCGTGCGCGCGGCGGCCAAGGCCTGCCCCGAGGGCGGCGGGGCCTACATCCGAAGGCTGGGGGCGCAGTGGCATCTCGTGGGGCGCGTCTGTTTCCATCTGGCCGAAAACCGGAAGGACGAGGCGAATCCGTTCGCTTTTTTGGCCACCTATTCTTCCGGCCTTTCCGAGAGCGGCCAGGTTCGCCACCGACCCCTGGCCCAGGCGCTGCGGGAATATGCGGGCGAGGGCAACAAGGAGGCGCTGCTGAAGTTGCTGACGCCGGTGGACCGGGCGGCCGAAAAGAGCGAGATGGTCCGGCGCCTGGTTGAAACCGGCAACCTGTTCAAGCCGCTGGCCTGGCGGCCGGCCGAGGCGTTTCTCTTTCTGAAGGAAGCGGCCCGGCTGGAGGCGAGCGGCCTGGCCGTTCGTCTGCCGGACCTGTGGGGCGGAAAACGCCCGCCGCGTCCCAAGGTCAGCGTGCGGGTGGGGGAGAAGCGGAAAAACGGGCTTGGGGTGGACGCCTTGCTGGATTTCGAGGTGTGCCCGACCTTGGATGGCGAGGAGCTGACGCCGGAGGAGTGGAGCGCGCTGATGGAGTCATCCGGCGGACTGGCCATGATCCGCGGCCGCTGGGTGGAGGCGGATTCCGCGAAATTGCGCGAGACGCTGGAGCTGTGGAAGCGTTCCGAGAAAGAAGCCGGCGGCGAATTGACCCTGGCCGAGGCCTTGCGCCAGATGGCGGGGCTGGAGAAGGAAACGGCGGCGGCTGCCGGCTCCGAAACGGCGGAGTCCCAGTGGGCGGGCGTCGAGGCGGGCGCCTGGCTGGCGGAGACGCTGGCCGTCTTGCGCGACCCTTCCCGGCTGAGGGGCTCGGGGGGCTGGGGCGAGTTGGACCAGACGCTTCGGCCCTATCAAAGAACGGGCGCGGAATGGCTCCGGTTTCTGGGCGAATTGGGCCTGGGCGCCTGTTTGGCCGACGATATGGGCCTGGGCAAAACCCTTCAGATGCTGGCTGTGCTGGCGGCCCGAAAACGGGAAAAAAAGGCCGGCGCCAAGCCGTCCCTGCTCGTGGCGCCCGCTTCGCTGCTTTCCAACTGGCGGGCGGAAATTCAACGGTTCACCCCCGCGCTTCGCTGTCGGCTATTGCATCCCTCCGAAATGGTCCCGGAGGAATGGAAGAAGGCGCAAGCCGATGCGGCAGGCGCGGCAAAAGGTTGTGACTTGGCCATGACCACCTACGGTATGATTGCCCGATGGGAGGGCCTGCGGAAACTGGAATGGGACATGGTCATTCTCGACGAGGCGCAGGCGATAAAGAATCCGGCGGCCCGCCAGACCAAGGCGGTCAAGGAATTGCGCGCCGCCCGGCGCGTCGCGCTCACGGGCACGCCCATTGAAAACCGGCTGGGCGACCTGTGGTCGTTGTTTGATTTCCTGAATCCGGGACTTCTCGGATCCGCCAAGCGGTTCGGGTCGTTCGTCAAGGAGAGCGCCGACGACGGTGCGCGGCTTGGCGCTTTGCGCGGTTTGGTCCGGCCTTACATTCTGAGGCGCATGAAGACGGACAAGCGCATTATTGCGGATTTGCCCGACAAGACCGAGGTCAAAGCGTTTTGCGGGCTGTCCAAAAAACAGGCGGCGCTCTACGAGCAGTCCGTGCGGGAGCTGGCCAAAAAAGTTGAAGACAGCGAGGGCATGGAACGCCGCGGTCTGGTGCTTGCCTTCATCATGCGGCTCAAGCAGATCTGCAATCATCCGTCGCACTGGTTGCGGGACCAGGCCTATGAGCCCGAAGAGAGCGGCAAATTCGTCCGGTTGCGGGAAATCGCCTCCGAGATTGCCCAGCGGCAGGAGAAGGCGCTGGTCTTCACCCAATTCCAGGAGATGACCGAGCCGCTGGCTGTGTGCCTCGCAACGGTGTTTGGCCGGCCCGGCTTGATTTTGCACGGGGCGGTCCCGATCAAAGACCGCCGCCGGCTGGTGGACCTGTTTCAAAGTGAAGCGGGGCCCCCGTTTTTTGTGCTCACCGCCAAGGCGGGCGGCACGGGGTTGAACCTGACGGCGGCCTCGCATGTGATCCACTTCGACCGCTGGTGGAACCCGGCGGTAGAAAACCAGGCCACGGACCGGGCGTTCCGCATTGGGCAGAAGCGCAATGTGCTGGTGCACAAGTTCGTCTGCCGGGGCACGTTCGAGGAAAAGATCGACCGTTTGCTGGAGGAGAAATCGGCGCTCGCGCGGCAGGTGGTGGAGGGGGCGGGCGGCGAGACGGCGCTGACGGAAATGAGCAACGAGGAACTGATCCGGTTCGTTTCGCTCGATCTTGATCGGGCGGGCGAAACGGAATGACGAAAGGATGCGATCGATGAGCCGACGGAGCGGACGGGGAAGATATGGCGGGGGGTGGGGCGGGTTTGCCCCCTATGTGCCGGTGGCGGAACGGCAGGCGAAGGCGGCCGCGGCAGCTAAAAAAATGGCAAAAGGCGGACAGGAGCTGCGGCCGGTGCGGTTGGACGGCAAGACGATCGCCCGCACGTTTTGGGGCAAGGCGTGGTGCGACAATTTGGAGTCGTACAGCGATTATGCCAACCGCATGCCGCGCGGCCGTTCCTATGTGCGCAACGGCTCAGTCCTGCACCTCGACATTCAGCCGGGTTTCGTAGAAGCCATGGTGAGCGGCAGCCGGCTGTACATGATCAAGGTGGGCTTCAAGCCGGTCGACATAAAGAAATGGCAGATGCTCTGCAAGGAATGCGCCGGCGGCATCGGTTCCCTGATGGAGCTGCTGTCGGGCAAGCTTTCCGAACGCGTGATGGGCGTTATGACGCGGAAGGGGACGGGTTTGTTCCCCGCGCCGACCGAAATCGATTTGAATTGCTCCTGCCCGGATTGGGCGGATATGTGCAAGCACGTGGCGGCGGTGCTTTACGGCGTGGGCGCGCGGTTGGATGAAACTCCGGAACTTCTGTTCACGCTGCGCGGAACGGATCATCGCGAACTGGTCAGTCAGGCGTCCGCCGTGGAAACGCTGACCGCCGGCAGCGGCGCGGATGCCGCGCCGACGCTGAAGGACGACGATGTTTCCAGCGTTTTTGGGATCGAGTTGGAAGCGGAGACCGCGCAGGCCGGCGAGACAGTCCGGCCCGCGCCCATGGCGAAGGCGAAGAAAAAATCGCCTCCCTCTCGCGGGACCGTTAAAGCCAAAGCAGGGGGCGTTAAGAAGAAGATCGTGAAGCGCGTGAAGCGTCAGGAAAGACGGTAACGGCGGGCGGCTTTCTCGGGCGACCGGCCGTCGTTGATCACGTCGTTGCGCGCCTCGATCAAGCGGTCGGGGTGCTTGGACATGAAGATGTTCCGGCCGAAAATGATGCCCCTGGCGCCCGCGCGCACGGAGTCCGCCTTCTTCTTCAGCACGTCGAGATCGTTTTTCAGCTTGTCCAGTTCCAGGAGCAGTTGCCGGGCACAGGACCCAAGTCCTTTGGCCTGCATCCACTGCTCCAGCGTCCGCCGCAGGGCCAGCGCCAGGAAGCACACGACGAAGCGCTCCTGCCCGTGAGGCGTGTCGATCAGCTTGACCTCCAGGCCGTCCTGGACCTCTTCCCAGTCATCCTTCTCGAGCAGTTTCTCCTCATGATGGCGCAACTCATGCTTTGGCGTCCCCATGAGATAATGCGCTCCCCTCTGGCGGAGGAATGCCAGATTCGCCTCGCTCACGATGCCGCGATCCACCACCCAGATCCGGTTCGGCTTGCCGTATTTATCCTCCATCATCGTGACCATTTCCTCAAGCGTCGTCACGTCCGTCCGGTTGCCCGCAAAGACCTCATAGCCCACCGGCAACCCTTCCGCGGTAACCACCAGCCCGATACAGACCTGCTTGCAGTCCGGGCGACTATCGCGGGAATAACCTCGCTGCGCCTTTTCATTCCGCTCCGCCATCGCCAGTTCGCTTTGGCGGTGGAGCCCGAGCGGGGGCGCGAGGGCGACAGGCGCTCCCGCCCCGAGGGCAGGGGCGGATAGCGCCGACCGCCAAACCGGCTGCTTCGGGCCGGTGTCCGGCGCGG
>JAWOJA010000085.1:0-19615 GCA_046484345.1 Kiritimatiellia bacterium | reverse complement strand
TCTTCATCAAGCTGAACGCCAAGAAACGCCCGGGCTGCTACCTCGCCCGCTCCCACGCCTCCGACGTCGCCCGCGTCGAAGACCGCACCTTCATCTGCGCCAAAACCGCCGAAGAAGCCGGTCCCACCAACAACTGGCGCGAGCCCGAGCAGATGAAGGCCGAGATGATGGCCCTCTACAAGGGCTGCATGAAGGGCCGCACGCTGTACGTGATCCCGTTCTCCATGGGCCCCCTCGGCTCGCCCGTCGCCAAGATCGGCATCGAGATCACCGACTCCCCCTACGTCGTCGTCAACATGCGCATCATGACGCGCATGGGCAAGAAGGTCCTCGACGCCCTGGGCGAACACGGCGAATTCATCCCCTGCCTGCACTCCGTGGGCGCCCCCCTCAAGAAGGGGCAGAAGGATTCCACCTGGCCGTGCGTGCCGGATCCCTCGATGAAGTACATCGCCCATTTCCCCGATGAGGGCGCGATCTGGTCCTTCGGCTCCGGCTACGGCGGCAACGCCCTTCTCGGCAAAAAGTGCCTGGCCCTGCGCATCGCCTCGGCCCTCGCCCGCAAGGAAGGCTGGATGGCCGAGCACATGCTCATCCTCAAGCTCACCTCGCCCGAGAAGAAAGCCCACTACGTCGCCGCCGCCTTCCCGAGCGCCTGCGGCAAGACCAACCTGGCCATGATGCAGCCCTCCCTGCCCGGCTGGCAGGTCGAAACCATCGGCGACGATATCGCCTGGATGCGGATCGGCGAAGACGGCCGTCTCTTTGCCGTCAACCCCGAGTTCGGCTTCTTCGGCGTCGCCCCGGGCACGTCGATGGACAGCAACCCCAACGCGCTGCGCACCTGCGCCAAGAACACGATCTTCACGAACTGCGCGCTGACCGATGACGGAGACATCTGGTGGGAAGACATGGGCGTTCCCGCGCCCAAGCATGCCATCGACTGGAAGGGCCAGGACTGGACGCCGGATACGAAGGACGCCGAGGGCAAGACCGTCAAGGCGGCCCACCCGAACGCCCGCTTCACCGCGCCCGCCGGCCAGTGCCCCGTGATCGCCCCGGAATGGGAAGATCCCAAGGGCGTGCCGATCTCGGCTTTCCTGTTCGGCGGCCGCCGCCCCAGCACCATTCCGCTGGTCAACCAGGCCTACAACTGGACCCACGGCGTGTTCATGGGCTCGGCCGCGGGCTCCGAGACGACGGCCGCCGCCCTGGGCAAGGCCGGCGTGCTCCGCCGCGATCCGTTCGCCATGCTGCCCTTCTGCGGCTACCATGTCGGCGATTACCTGCTGCACTGGCTCACCATGGGCCTGCGCACCAACCCCGCCAAGCTGCCGAAGGTCTTCTTCGTCAACTGGTTCCGCAAGACGGCCGAAGGCAAGTGGCTCTGGCCGGGCTACGGCGATAACAGCCGCGTCCTGAAGTGGATCTGCGAGCGCATCGAGGGCGCCGGCAAGTGCGTCGAGACGCCCATCGGCATCCTGCCCACGGCGGACGCGATCGACCTGACCGGCACCAAGGTGACCGCGGACGATATGAAGCAGCTGCTGGCCGTGGACAAGGAAGGCTGGCTGAAGGAAATCGCGAGCGTCGAGGAGTCCTACAAGACCTACGGCTCGAAGCTCCCCCACGCCCTCACGGCGGAACTGGATTCGCTCAAGGCCCGCCTGGCCAAGTCCTAATCCGTTCAAGACCCATCCAAACGGCCGGCATCTTCACCGATGCCGGCCGTTTTTATTCCACTGTCACGTCAACGCGGTCGCCCCGCCCCTGCGCATCCGCGCAACTCACGGTCAACGCGCCCGATTCCGGCCAGGGAAGCAACACCGTTTGTCCCGCCCCAGCCGACTTGAAAAACACGCCATTGACGAACCAATAGACCGTTCCGCCCTCCGCCTGACGCACCCGCAACGGGAGCCCCTCGTGCGCGCCATGCCGCCCCGCCGGCCGTCGATAGGTCCGCCCCTGCACCGGCTGGGCAATGGCCAGCTCCGACTGCACGCTTCCCGACGCCACCAGGCCCGAACCGCCCGTCCGCCTCAGCCACTCCTGCGCCTCTCCCGGCCGCGCCTCAATGACCCGCCACTCCGCCGGCTCCGCGCCAGCCTCCTCCAGGGATAGCCTCCGTCCGTTTAGAATGGAAAAAGGCACACGCCGGTGCACCCCGCAGGGGGCCGGATCCGACACCCCCGCCACCGCCCAGCCCGTCATGCCGACCGGACAATCCGTGTTGGGCGGCTGGCCGCTGGCCGGACAATACGCCCGGCGGACCAGCCCCGGCGGCGGAGCGTACCAGCCGCCCCGGCCGGCCGGCACAAGATTCCGAAACAACTCGGCCGCCAGCGGCACCGCCGCCGACTGCCCGGTCAGCCCCGCCGAGCCGCGCCCATCGGGATTGCCCACCCAGACCGCCACCACGTAGTCGGGACTCCACGCCACGCACCAGGCGTCCCGAAAACCAGACGATGTTCCGGTTTTCCACGCCACCTTCGGCAGGACCACATCCCCGCAATTTCCAAAAAATGCCATCTGCCGGCTGTCCTGGCTCAGGATGTCCGCCACCAGCCAGCAGGCTTCCGGGGAGGCGAGGCGCTCTCCCGCCTCCACCGGCCTGTCTTCCAGGCCGCGCAGCGGCTTCCACACGCCCAGCCGGGCCAGCGCCGCATAAGCGTTGGCCAGGTCCGCCAGCCGCACGCGGCAGTCCCCGATAATCACGCCCAGCCCCGGCGCGGGCAGGCCGGGCTCGCGGGCATTCAAGCCGGCTTTCTCCAGATAATCGAGGAAGGACGAAAGCCCGTAGCTCCGCAACAGCCACAGGGCGGGCACATTCAACGACTGGTCCAGCGCCTGGCGGCACGTGACCGTGCCGCGCCAGACCTTGTCAAAGTTCACCGGCTCATACCCCGCAAACCGGATGGGCGCATCCGGTAACACGGTTTCAGGAACAGCCGACCCGCGGTCAAAGGCGGCCGCATACAGAAAGGGTTTCAGCGCGCTGCCCGGCGAGCGCGGCGCCGCCGCCCCGTTCACCTGCCCGGCGTGGGCGCGGTCGTCATAATCCGGGGACCCGACCATGGCGCGGATGGCTCCCGTGGCGACCTCCAGCACCACCACCGCCCCGCCCCACACCTGCTTTTTCCGCCACTTTTCGGCCTGTCTGTCAACACACGCCTCCGCCAAGGCTTGCAGGCGCGAGTCCAGCGTGGACTTCCACTCGCCGCCCCCCGGCGGCAGGCGGCGCGCCAGCCAATCGCAAAAATGGGGGGCCTCGAAGGACCGCCCCCCTGTCCGGCAGCGGACCGGCTCGCGCAAGGCCGCTTGAAGTTGCGGCTCGTCGATGGAACCGCAGGCGCGCAGGCGGTTCAGGACGGCGGCGCGCCTCTTTTCCGCCCGGGCCGGATGGCGGTCCGGCCGAAGCGCCGAGGGCGCGTTGGGCAGCCCCGCCAGCAGCGCCGCCTCGGCCAGGGAAAGAGCCTCCGGCTCGCGGTTGAAATAGGTCAGGCTCGCGGCCCGGACCCCCACCCGGTTCCCGCCAAACGGGGCGTTGTTCAAATAAATGGACAAAATCTCCGCTTTCGAAAAACGGCGTTCGAGCTGAAGCGCCCGGAAGGCCTCCCCCAATTTCAAACGAAACCCGCGGGGCCCCCGCGATTCCATCAGCCGCACGACCTGCGTGCTGATCGTGGAGGCGCCCGAGTGGACCCGCGCGCGCGCGATGTTCTGGACCAGCGCCCGCAACACCGCCCAGCCGTCAACCCCGCGATGCCGGTAAAACCGCTTGTCCTCGATGGCCACCACCGCCTGTCCCAACCGCCGCCATCCCGCCCCCCGCCCGTTCGCGGGAAATGCGACGCGCTCGTCCGCCGCACAGGCCACGCGCAAGGTCCGCCCCTCGCGGTCCGTGATGCGCAAGGCCGGCGGAGGGGTCCGGTAAAGCGTTTCATTAAAAGGGACAAGCAAAAGGGCGGCCTGCAGGCCCAGGAAACCCAGGGCCAGGGCCGCGGCCGCGGCGGTCAGGAACGTCCGGAGCCGCCGGGCTCCCCGGGCTGACAGGCTATGGCGCATGGGGAAACTAGGGTTCAATGACGACCCGCCCGCTCCCGTTCAGGCTGCGAATGGCCGGATCGTACATGCCGCTCGCCGTGGCCGGCGGCCACACATAGGCGCCGGGCGTCACGACCCGGACCAGGTAGCTGAGGCGCTGGCCGTTCGAGACCACGCCGGTGAAGGCGATGAGGCGGTCGTCCCGCAGCGTCTGATACCGGACGGGAAGACGCTTTTCATCCCGGGGGACAAAGGCGGCATAGTCGCCCGGCAGGTTGGGATTCTCGATTTCAAATCCGCCCGGCAACAGCTCTTCGATCACCAGGTTATCCAGCGGCTCGGCCATGCCGTCCACTTCCAGCGTCACCACCAGCAGGTCCCCCTGCTTGATCGCGTTTTCATTCGTGGCCGGTCCGTCATGCCGGGTGAGGTTCCGGAAAGTCCGGCGGATCCGGAGCCCCTTGTCCTCCTCCTTGATGGTGGCGCCGGCGGGAATGCCCGAGGCCGTCCAGGCGTAATAGAGAAGAGTGTCGCCCGTGTTGCGAAGGGCCAGGTTGCCCATCTTCCGGGCATCCTGGAAAGTGAAGGGGGTCGAATCCGTCACCGTCCACGAATCCTGCGCCGTCCCCGAGAGCACGGCGCTGACGGAGGCGGACCCCGGTTTGTGCTGACGGGCATAATGGCCGAGCGCCAGAAGCGCCCAGGCGTTTTCCTGGGTGGTTCCCCAGCGCCCGTCGCGGCGCGAGGCGATGAGCCGTTTGACCAGAGGGGGAATGGCCGGGGATTCGGGGTTCGCCTGCAGCCAGGCTTCCAGCAACAGCGCGTTGGAGCGGACGGACGACCGAAGGGCCCCGCCCCGGTCGCGGGCCATGCTTTCCGGCTGGTTGCCCAGTTTTTCCAGCAGGACCATCGCCTCGGCCCGGCGGCCGGCGGCCAGGAAGGCCAGAATCAGCCGCGTGCGGGTGTCGTAATCCCAGCGCGCCTCCTCCTGCGCCAGCCGTGAAAGCGCGGCCTGGTCGGGCCTGCCGCACACGGCCAGGGCATGGGCCGCGGCCACGGCCAGAGGGGGACCGTCAGTCCGGCCGAGTTGCTTGAGGGTGTGCCCCAGCTTCTGCTCCAGGTAGCCGCAGCCGCGCTCCAGCGCCTCAGCCGGCACGGCGTAGCCGGCGGCCTTCGCTTCGCCCAGGAAATGCAGGGCATAGGCGGAGCCCCAGTCATAAACCTGGGCCGAGGCGGGCCACTGGGAAAATCCCCCCTCCGGCGTCTGCATGGCCGCCACGCGCCCCACCCCGTCGCCCACCCGGGCGGCCATGCTTCCGCGGTCGATAAAGCCCCGCCCCGCGCCCGCCAGCAGCTCCGCGGCCACCAGCCAGGGGAAGGCGCGCGACACCGTCTGCTCCAGGCAGCCGTAGGGATAGTCGTCCAGGAAATCCAGCGCGCCCAGCCCCTCCAGGCCCGGTTGGCCGGAGCAGACGAGGCGGCCAGTACCTGTATTGGGAAACCAGTTGTCCGGCAGCCCCAGCGCCGCGCTCCGGGCGGGATACACCACGCCGTCGCCCGACAGGAACACCCGCGGCCAGGCCGGCCGCACCGGCAGTTCGATCCGCTCCTCCCACCGCTCCCCGTTCGCCCGCATCACCAGCCGCACCCGGCCAACCCCCGGCTCCAACGCCTTCAGGGAAAAAGCAACCGCTTTGCTTTTCGCCGGACCCAGCGCAAGGGTGCGGGTGAGGGTATTGGTGAGAGCCAGGGGCGAATCCAACCCCAGAGTACCGGATGGCGTGAACTCAATCTGCAGCTCGCCGTCCGCTCCGCTTTCGTTGAAAACGCTGCAGCTCAAGTCAAAGCGATCCCCCGGCGCCGCCGCGCGGGGCAGACCAGCCTGCACCACCCAATCCCGGCGGACCCGCACCGGCCGGGCCTCGCTTCCAAACCCGCCCTTGCCAGCCGCCACGGCCGTGACCCGGAGCGTACCCGAAAATTCCGGGACCGGCAGCATGACACGGACCAGCCCGTTTTCATCCGTGCGCAGAGTGCCCGACCACAGGGCCGTGGGCACAAACCGGCGAGCCCGGATCGGGTTGAGACGGCCGGCCATCTCCTCGCCCATCGCATCCCCGCCCGTGTGCAACCGATCCTTCACCCGGTCCTCGGGATCCGGCAGAATCCAGGCATAAACGTCGTGCAGCCAGGCATCCAATGAACGCCGGGCCCCGAAAAACTTCAGCGGGCTCGGCGTCTGGTAGCCGGTCAGTTGCAGGATCCCCTCGTCCACCGCCGCCACGGTCACTTCACAGGCTACAGGCTTGTCCGAGGCGTCGCGCACGGAAACCTCCGCCAGCAGGGTCGTCGCCGGCTTGGTCCGCTCGGGCAGCTTCACCGCCACGCGGTACTCCGCCTCGGGGCGGATGACCGCGAGCGAGGCCGCACCCGTCGCGCGCAACAGGACCTGGCCCGTCGCCGTCGCATTCGTGTCTTGCGATCGCACGAGTTGGGCGCGGACAAAGATGTTGGGCCAGTATTCCGGTTCCACGGGGAGCCGGACATCCACCGCGTTGCTGGTGAGGTTGATGATCTGGTTGGTGCGGATCCGGTCATTTTCCAGGGTCAGCAAAACCTGGCCCGGGAACGGCGCCTGCAAGGTCATGACCGCTTCCTGGCCCGGCTGGTAACGCTCGCGGTCGAAGCGGATCGAGACACGGTCCGGCTGGCGGACTCCCGAGCCGCCCTCCCAGCCCTGGTAGCCGCCCACGCTGACCAAGGCGGAGGCGCAAATGTCGTTCGTGGCGCCACGCACCTCCCATTCATATTCGCCTCCGACAGCCTTTTCCCAGCCGAGCTCGATCGGTTCGGCGCCGCTGACCAGCGTCCCTTCGCGGATCGGCTCAAGCTGCCGTTCGACGCGGTACCGGAACCCCTCCGACTCACTTCGCTCTTCGCGCCAGTTCCACGTGATGCGCGAAAGGGTCCAGGTCAGTTCCAGACCGGAAATCGCGGCGCCGTCCGGCTGAACGGTCACAACCCTGAACTGGACGTTTTCACCCTCTTTCCACTCGGCTTGCATGGGCTTCAGCCCGATGTACCAGGGCTTGGGATCGATCGGGAATGTGATTACAGCCGGACAGGCCCGCCCGCTGTCCTCAAACACGGTGGCGGCCGCCGAACAGGAAAGCACGGCCGCCGGATTCAAATCGGACGGGAAAGGCATCTCGAAATCCGCCTTGCCCGCGTCATCCAGTTTCTTTTCCCCGAAATCAAAGGTGCGCCACACCTCGGGTTTGCGCGAATCTCCAAAAATGAAATCCGGGAAAAGCTGGGATTGAAAAGGCGCCGATCCCACACGGGCCCGCAACGTCACCCGCCGGCCCGCGGCCGGACTCCCAAAAAGATGGCGCGCTTCCACCTGAACGGGAATTGGGCGCAGGAGCCCTTCGCGCCCTTCGGTTTTCTGGAGCTTGACGGTTAGCGTGGGCGGAACAAAATCCTCCACCTGCAATGTCAGCTCGCCGGCCTTGCGGCCTTCGCCGCCCGCTTCGAGTTCCAACGCGTACCGGCCGGTCATGGACTCGATCCGGAACGGGAGGTCGAATTCCGCCGTGCCTTCTTCGGTGAGCAGGGCAGTCAGGGTTGCAAACAGGGCGCCGTCCGGGCGGCGCACTTTCAACTGGACGGGGAAAGACGCGGGACAGGCGAGCAGCGGACCCCGGACCACGGCCTTCACGTGCGCCATCTCGCCGGGGCGGTAGATGCCGCGGTCGGCATAGAGAAAGGCCTCATAGGGGGCTGTCAGGTACGGCGGGCAACCTGTATCCACGGGCCCCTGGACAAGCGACTCCCCCAGCTTCAACATGGCGAAGGATCGATCCTTGATGGCCGTCACCAGATTCAGTTGCGGCAGGCTTTCTTTTTCTAGCCGGGCCAATCCCGAGGCATCCGTCACGGCCGTTCCCACAAGCTGGTTCTTCGCGGAATAGACCGACACCGCCACGCCCGGCACCGGCGCGCCCTTGCGCAGGGAAACCGCCCAGACCAGAACCTCCTTCTCGTGCCGGATGACGGAAAGGCCCAGGTCGGTCATAATCACCATCTTATGCGTCCAGCGGTGCGACTCGGCCTCATCGCCGATGGAGAGGAAAAAGACGCCTTCATCACATCCGGCCGCCACGTCCGCCAGATCCACAACCGTCTTTGTGGTGGTATTTTTGGGAGCGTCGATTTTGTAGACGCGGTTGGTGACCCGGTCACCGTAGGAATCGACGGGGTTGCTCCAATAGGCCTCCATGTCCTGGTAAACGCCCATGGAGCGGGCCAATTCCGGCAGGTTGTTGGAATACATCCGCCAGACTTCCAATTTGGCGCTCTTCACATTGACCGATTCCACGATCACCTTGCGCGAACCCCCGGAGGAGAGGTAGTGCCCGCGGTCCTGAAACACCAGGCGCGTCTTCATGTCCGGGATCGTCAGGGGAACTGTCATCTCACGGGCCAAGCCGCACCCGTTCCGCCCCAACAGCCCCTCTTTAAACGTCAGCTTGTATGATTCGCCGGATTTCAACCCCCGAATACGGGCGGTGGACCCGGTGCCGGATTCCCCCGTCCACTCCGCCTCCGGCGCCAACTGAACAAACGCCTTCCAATCCGCGGCCGGGGGCTGTGAGAAGGTTACCTTCAGCGCCATGCCGTCGCGTTCCTCTTCATGGATGACAGACTGAACATCCATGGGATCAATGACCGCAAAGGTTCCCTCCCACAGCCGGACCGGGGGCATTTCGTGGCCGGGCCGCGCAACATAGACGGCTTGGACGGAGGGCTCGCCGATGCGGCCGGTCCGAACCGCATACTCGCGGTTTGAAACGGCTTCGGACACGGCATAGTCAACCCGTCCGCTTGCGGTGGACAAAACAAAGGCCTGCCGGAACGCCTCCGGATCGATGGGCCTGGACAGCTTGACTTTCAGGGCCAGCGTGCGGCCCGTCAGGTCCTCCCCCACCCGCCCAACCGAATCGATGAGCGGCGGACAGCCGTGAAAGAGGAATTCGGCGGGCGCGATCCGGCGGCCCGCCAGCGATGGGGGCGGCGCCACACGCGCCCGGATGTCCCGATCTTCAGGCCAGGCCGAATCGGGTGTGAAAGTCAGCACGTTGGGGTGCGTCCACTCCGCGCGCCCCGCCACCGGGGGGATGAGGGCGACCACGCCCGATGCCACCGTGCTGCCCGGCGTGTAATCCATGGCATCGGAATAGGTCCAGGCCAGCGGGTCGCGGTGGCGCAGAATGCTCCCGGGAGCGGGCGTTTGGCGAAGCAGGAGAATCTCGGAGCCGGTGCGGCCCCGCTGCAGCCGGAACTCGACCCAGAACAAAACAGCCGCCAGCAGAAGACTGATGGCCGCGGCCGCCACCCACACATGACGCTTGTGCATGGACTTATTCCTCCGATTCGGGAAGGCCGGCACTGGCTTCCGGGAGCACGACGGACGTGACGGAGCCGCCGGCCTTCAGCTCCGGCAGGCTCTCTTTTTTCCCCAGCAACTTGGTCAACCGGTCGCCCGAGGGGCGGATGCGCTTTTCGTAACTGCCGGCGGCATCCCGGTAAGCGTCCGAGGCCTTGTTGAGGGCCGCGCCGATCTTGGCCACATGCTCCATGAATTTCTCCAGCCGGGCGTAGAGGTCCAGCGCCTCGGCGGCGATCTTTTCCGCATTGGCCGTCTGCGCGTATTGTTGCCATGTTAGGGACACAGCCCGCAGCAGGGCGATCAGCGAGGCGGGCGTGGCCAGCATGACCCGCTGCTCGGCGGCCCACACGATCAGGTCGGGATCGCCTTCCAGGGCCGCGCTGAAGAGCGATTCGGCCGGCAGGAACAGCACCACGTAATCGAGGGCATGGGGAAAGCGGGCCGGATAACTCCGGGCCGCGAGCTGGCGGATGGTGGTCCTGAGCTTCCGGGCGTGCTCCGCGAGCAGCTGGGGCCGGATCATGGGATCCGATCCCTGAACGGCGGCCACGTCGAAATCCGGCACCTTGGCGTCGACCACGATGACGCGGTCGCCCGGGAGCCGGACGATCAGGTCGGGCCGGGTATCCTCGGCGCTGGTCTGTTCGTGAAAATCGCAATGCACGCTCATGCCGGCGGCTTCGACCACGCGGCGCAGGGTTTCCTCGCCCCATTTACCGCGGGCCTGGCTGGATTTCAACACCATCCGGAACTGCTGCGTTTCATAGGCCAGGGACTGGCTGTGCAGGGTGAGCGTTTCGAGCTGCTTGCGAACCTCGCCGAGGGAGCTGGCCTGGACGGTCTCGCTTTGCTGAAGCCGGGCCTGGTAGGTCTTGAGCTGCTCCTCCAGGGGCTTCAGGAAGGCCTGCACGGCCTCCTTGCGCTTGTCGAGCTCGCTGCCGGCGGCCAGCTGGTAACGGGAGAAGGTGAGTTCGGCCTGGCTGAGGAATTCCTGGCGGCTTTCGCGCAGAACATCCGCGCTGAGGGCCTTGAACTGGTTGGTCATGGCCTCGAGGGACTGGGCGTGCAGGGCCTGTTGAAACTCCAGGCGCGCGGCGGCTTCGGCCTCCTGGCCCGCCAGCTGCGTTTTGGCGAGGCGGCTCCGCGCCCACCAGGCCAGCCAGCCGCCCGCTCCCACCCCCAGCACAAACACCACCACCGGTAAAAACGACTGCATGACGCCCCCTTGATCAATAGAGGGCTATCCTAGTTCTCCCCGTCTGCTTTGTCCACACTTTCACCAAACCACTTCCGACGCATTTGACTTGTCGCGCCGGGAACATTTTGGCATCCTCAATGGCTCGCCAAACCGAACAAAGGACACGTCATGAGTTTCTGGGCCATCGTCATGGTTGCCATCGCCCTCTCCCTGGACGCCTTCGCCATTGCCGTGGCCAGCGGCATGGCCATCCGCAACCTGCGCCTGCACCATGCGTTGAAAATCGCTTTTGCCTTCGGCCTCTTCCAGGCGCTCATGCCGGTGATCGGCGGGCTCACGGGCATGGGCCTGCGCCAATACATTGCGACCTACGACCACTGGGCCATCTTCATCATCCTGACCGCTTTGGGCATCAAAATGATCTGGGAGTCCTTTAAGATCAACGAAGTCGAAGAGGAAAAGGATCCGCTGAACAGCTCCGTGCTGCTGATCCTGGCCATCGCCACCAGTCTCGATGCGCTGGCCGTGGGCGTGACGATGGGGCTTGGCCACATGGCCATCCTGTGGCCGTCCGTCCTGATCGGCCTCATCACGTTCTTCATCTCGCTCACCGGCGTTTACATCGGCCGCCACTCCCGCCACGTCAACGAGCGGGTCATGGAATGCGTCGCCGGCGTGGCGCTGATCGCCATCGGCGCCAAAATCCTCTGGCAGCACCTGAAAACGCCGGGCTGAGCCGGCCCCTTGCCCTTACGCCTTGAACCGCATGTCCTTGGCGGCCTTCGTCTCGTCCAGCCGGCTGACGGGCGTGTTGCGGGGCATGGCGGCGAACTGCTCGGGGGACTGGTCCGCCAGATCGGCAATCTCGAGCATGGCGGCGATAAACTCATCCATCTGCTCGCGCGATTCCGTCTCCGTCGGCTCGATCATCATGGCTTCCTTCACCACCAGCGGGAAATACACCGTCGGCGGATGGATGCCCCGTTCGATCAGGGCCTTGGCGATATCAATCGCATGCACGCCCTTTTCGGCCTGCCGCGACGCGCTGAACACGCATTCATGCATGCACCGGCGCGGGTACGGCAGCTCGTAGCGGCCCCGGAGCCGCTCCTGCATGTAGTTGGCGTTGAGGACGGCATTTTCACTCACCCGGCGCATGCCGTCTCCCCCCAGCAGGAGCATGTAGGCATAGGCGCGCAGGATGATGCCGAAGTTGCCGTAAAATGGCGCAATAAACCCGATCGTCTTCTCCCGCTCGTACTCCAGCGCATACGTCCCGTCGCTTCGCTTGATGACAATGCTGGTCGGCAGGTAGGGAATCAGGCTCTTCTTAACGCCAACCGGACCGGACCCCGGGCCCCCGCCCCCGTGCGGGGTGCCAAAGGTCTTGTGCAGATTCACGTGGACGACATCGAAGCCGAGATCGCCGGGCCGGCAGCGCCCGAGCAGGGCGTTCAGGTTGGCCCCGTCATAATAGAGCAGCGCATCGTGCTGGTGCGCCAGCTCGGCGATCTTATGGATGTCCTTCTCGAAGAGACCGATCGTATTGGGACAGGTCAGCATCACCGCCGCCACATCATCACCCAGAGCGGCCTGGAACCGCTCCATATCCACGCACCCATCGGCCCGGCCCGGCACACTGACCACGGTGAACCCCGCGATGGCCGCGCTGGAGGGATTGGTCCCGTGAGCGGCATCCGGAATGATCACCTTGGTCTTGCGGTTCCCCTTGTCCTTGTGATACGCCGCAACCAACATCATCCCCGTCAATTCGCCATGCGCACCGGCAGAAGGCTGCAGGCTGAAGGCGTCCATGCCCACCACCTCGCTCAGGAGCCGCTCCGTTTCGTGAAGCACCTCCAGCGCGCCCTGGGTCAGCATCCCGCCGCCGCGCAACTGGGGCAGCAGCGGATGCAGGGAGGAAAACCCGTCGAGCCCGGCAATCCGTTCGCCAATCTTGGGGTTGTACTTCATCGTGCACGAGCCCAGGGGATACATGTTGCCATCCACGCTGAAATTCATGCGCGACAGGTTCGTGAAATGCCGCACCACTTCCATCTCGGAAAGCTCGGGCAGCTCGGCGGCGGACCCTCGGAAATACTTGCCCGGAATCCGCAGGTGGCACGCCTCTTCCGCGGCGGTCAGCTTGGGAAGATTGGCCGCCCGGCGGCCGGGCACGGACTTTTCATAGATCAGCTTGCTCATAGCACGGCCTCCAATGCTTCGGCCAGGCAACCGATCTCCTCACGCGTCCGCTTCTCGGTCACGGCCACGAGCAGGTAGTTGTCCATGCCCTTGTAGTAACGACCCAGCGGATAGCCGGCCGCGAAGCCCTTGTCAATCAGGCGGCTCACCACGTTGCCGGCATCACAGGGCAGCTCCAGGGTGAACTCGTTGAAAGTCGGCGCCGACTTCTTGACCTCCACGCCGGGAATGGCGCTGAAGCGCGACTTGGCATACTCGGCTTTCTTGGCGCAAAGACGGGCCAGGTCGCCAAGCCCCTGCTTGCCAATCCAGGAAAGGTAGATCAACGCCCGCAACGCGCACAAGGCCTCGTTGGAACAGATGTTGGACATGGCCTTCTCGCGCCGGATATGCTGCTCCCGGGCCTGCAGCGTCAGCACAAAGCCGCGCCGCCCCTGGGCATCCGCCGTGGCCCCAACCAAACGCCCCGGCATCTTGCGCACATGCGCCATCCGCGTGGCCATGAACCCCAGGTAGGGTCCGCCAAACGACAAGTGCAGTCCCAGGCTTTGCCCCTCCCCGGTGACAATATCCGCGCCCATCTGGCCCGGAGTCTTCAGGAGCCCCAGGGCAATCGGATAGGTGGAGACAATGGCCAGGCACCCTTTGCGGTGCGCCATCTCGATGATGTCGGTAAAATCGTCCACCGCGCCGAAGAAATTCGGATTCTGCAGAATAATGGCCGCCGTGTTCTCGTCCAGCGCCGCCTCGATGCGGTTGCGGTCGCTTTGGCCGCAAACCACCTCGATCTTCTCGAAGTCCACCGACAGGTTGCCCGTGTAGCAGTTGAGCATGTTGCGGTAAATCGGGTTGACGCCGGTGTCGAGGATGATCTTTTTACGGCCCGTGACGCGGATCGCCATCATGGCCGCCTCGTACAACGCCGTGCCGCCGTCGTAGAGCGAGGCGTTGGCCACCTCCATGTCCGTCAGCCTGCAGATCGCGCTCTGGAACTCAAAGATGGCCTGGAGCGTGCCCTGCGAGGCCTCGGGCTGGTACGGCGTGTAGGCCGTGTAAAACTCGGACCGCGACGAGAGCTCGTCCACGCAGGCGGGGATGAAGTGGTCGTAAAAACCGCCCCCGACAAAACAGGTCAGCCCGTGGGCGTTGCGGTGGGAAAGCGCGTGCAGCCGGGAGTAGACGTCCGCTTCGCTCCGGCCGTCCGGAACGTTGAGCCGCGGGAGCCGCAAGTCGGCCGGAATGTCGGCGAACAGCTCGTCCATCGTCGAAAGGCCGATGGCCTTGAGCATCGCCTGCCGGTCGGTATCGGTGTTGGCAACGTACGGCATCTCAGCGCCCCGCCACGAGCTGCGCGTACTGCTCGGCGTTCATCAGGTCCTTCAGCCCGCTGCTGTCGCATCCCGTCAGCCGGCACAGCCAGCCCGCGCCGTAGGGATCCTGGTTGACCTTCTCCGGCTCATCCGCCAGAACCGTGTTAACGGCGGAAACTGTCCCCGAAAGAGGGGCATAGACATCGCTGGCGGCCTTGACCGATTCCACCACGGCCAGCGCCTCGCGCGCCTTGAAAGCCTTACCGATTTTGGGTAAATCGATGAAGGTGATGTCGCCCAGCGCCTCCTGCGCATGGCTGGAAATGCCCACTTCCACCTCGCCGCCCGGCAGCACCCGGGCCCATTCGTGATCCTTGGAAAAATAGAGTCCGTCGGCGTTCATCGTTTCCCCTTTATTTTGCGGCTTTGTAAAATGGAATCCGCACCAGCTCCGCCTCCAACTGCGCCCGCCCGATGTCCACGGTCACCTTGCTGCCCGGGCGCGCCCGCGCCGGCTCCACATAGGCGAACCCGATGGCGACCTGCAGGGTCGGCGAAAAGGAGCCGCTGGTGACCTGCCCGATCTCGACGCCGTCCGCCAGCACCCGGCTGCCCGCCCGCGCGGTTTGCCGTCCCTCAATCCGGAACCCGCAGAGGCGCTTCCGCGGCCCCTGCGCCAGGAGCTGCCTCACGCGGGCCTTTCCGATAAACGCGTCCGCTTTGGACGCATACCGTTCCATCCCGGCTTCCACCGGCGTCACGTCTTCCGAAAGCTCGTGCCCGTACAAGGGCAGGCCGGCTTCCAGCCGCAGGGTGTCGCGCGCGCCCAGGCCGGCCGGTTTCACCCCGGCCTTCAGGAAGGCCTCCCACAACGGCGCGATGCGGTCGGCGTCGATGTAAAGCTCGACCCCTTTTTCGCCCGTATACCCGGTGCGGCTGACGATGACCTCCCGGCCCGCGAACGAAGCGGTCGTGAAGCGGAAATAGCCCAGCGCCGTGAGATCCGCGCCCAGCACGGCCGACACGCGGGCCAGCGCGTTGGGCCCCTGCACGTCGATCTTGGCCAGGCTGTCGGAGGCGTCCTCAAACCGGACCGATGCCGGAAGGCGGGCCTGGAACCAGGCGCGATCCTTGTCCCGCGTGCCGGCATTGACGACGATCATCCAGCGCTCCGCGTTGAACCGGTACGCAATGGTGTCGTCCAGAATGCCGCCCTCGTCGTTGAGCAAAAAGCCGTAGCGGCATTGCCCGTCCCGCACGGTGCGCAGGTCGGCGGTCAGAACAGCCGACAGGGCGTCCAGCGCGCCGGGCCCGGACACCTGGAATCGCCCCATATGGCAGGTGTCGAACATCGTGACATCGGTGCGGGTGCGGTGGTGCTCGGCCAGAATGCCGTCGTATTGCACCGGCATCAGCCAGCCGCTGAAATCGATCATCCGGGCGCCCAACGCCTGGTGCGAGGCGCACAGGGGCGTTTGTCGGGGACTGTCCGTCATATTGCCTTCCCTCGTGTTTCACTCATACAGAAACAGACCTTTTTGCGACGACAAAATATAGGGGAAGATTCTTTGAAAGTCTATCCCCAACGCGCTTCGGCTCAGGGCAAACGCATCAAAAAACCGTTCAACCGGCCAAAAACTGGCATGGTTCTTGATCGGGCGGGTCACCCGGTGGCCGCGGAGCAGGCCCTGATCCGGTCGGCACCGGCCGACCCGCCCTTCTCTCGGTCCAGGCTCTGGCGAGTCTCTTGACCTGTTGAAACGGGAAGCCACCAAAAAACGCGGCATCAAAGGCAAACAGAAGAACGCAGGTCATTAACAGCCGCCATGCCCGCCTCCTTCGGAAGCCGCCATCGACCCGAACCGGCCGCCCGGTTTCACATGACTGCCCCGCGCATAGTCCGCCCCGCTCATGGCTTTTTTTCCCGCCGGCTGCACGTCGAGCAGCCGCAAGGCCGCCGCGCCCGTCGCAACCAGAGGGCCCTCCCCATCCAGCCGCAACAGAAGGCCCGGCTCCCCGGTCCCCGGCTCGACCCGCGCCCGCAGCACGCGCAGGGCGTGGCCCGAACCGGCCGGCGCTTCACATACGCAACAGGGCCAGGGATTGAACGCGCGCACCCGCCGCTCCAGCTCCGCCGCCGGCTTCGTCCAATCAAGACAGCCGGACGCCTTGTTCAGCTTCGGCGCATGAGTCGCGAGCCGCTCGTCCTGGGGCTCGCCCCGAAGGGTTCCGCTGCGCAGCCCCTCCAGCGTCGGCGCGAGCAGCTCCGCACCCGCCAGCCCCAGCTTCATGAGCAACGAGGCGCCCGTATCCTCCGGACTGATCGGGATCTCGCGTTTCAACAGCATGTCGCCCGTGTCGAGCCCTTCGTTCATCAGCATGGTGGTGACGCCGGTGACGCTCTCCCCCCGGGCAATCGCCCACTGCGCCGGCGCCGCGCCGCGGTATTTCGGCAGCAACGAGGCGTGCACGTTCACACAACCAAGCGGCGCCATCTCCAATAGGGCTTTACGCAGGATCTGGCCAAAGGCGGTCACCACGATCACGTCGGGCCGCAACCGGTCCAGCGCCTCCACCGTTTCGGGCAAATTGACCTTGAACGGGGTGATCACCGGCAGCCCCCGCTCCAGGGCGAAGGCCTTGACCGCGCAGGGCAGCAGGTGCAGGCCGCGCCCCTTCGGGCGGTCGGGCTGGGCGACGACGGCGACAACCTTTGTACCCGGAATGGAAAGAAGGGCCGCGAGGGAGGGGCAGGCGCATTCCGGGGAACCCATGAAAACAACCTTCATGCCCGTCCTCCGCCGCCGTTCAGAACCAGTCTCGTCCAGGCTTCCCGTGAGGCGTGCTCGATGTCGTCGTGCAGGTTCACGCCCTTCGCATCGATGCTCACAAGGGCGGGAAAATCACGCACCTCCAGCTCCCACAGGGCCTCGGCCTGGCCGAACTCCTTCAGAAAATGAACGCCCCGCACCTTTACGATGCACGCGGCGAGCACCTGCGCGGCCCCCCCGACGGCTTCCAGGTAAACGGCGCCCTGCTCCGCGCAGGCCCGGACCGTGGCCGGCCCCATGCCGCCTTTGCCGATCACCACCCGCACGCCGTGCTGGCGCAAAATGCGGGCCATGTAGGGCTCCTCGCGAATGGAGGTGGTGGGCCCGGCC
Source organism: Kiritimatiellia bacterium (assembly GCA_046484345.1). Taxonomy (GTDB): domain Bacteria; phylum Verrucomicrobiota; class Kiritimatiellia; order CAIKKV01; family CAIKKV01; genus CAIKKV01. The sequence goes on along the minus strand of JAWOJA010000085.1, from coordinate 2,245 downwards.
GCCGCCGCGCGCCACTCGGCCTTGTCCCTCACCATGACCGGACCGCAGTGGTAGATCGCCGCATTGGCCAGCGGCACGGGACAATCCCCGCCCTCGAACAGGTGCTTGTGCAGGCGGTCGCGGCCCGTGTAAATCAGGCCGGTAAGCGAAACGCGGTCGCCCGCCCGAAGCGAGGCGGCCTGCTCGGCGGTGAAGGGATATTCCAGGCGATGCGTTTTCACGGGAACCACCTCGCAATCGTGCCCTCGGGCCCTAGCGAAAAGCCATGGCGCCGGCAGGCCCAGCACATGTAGGAAATCGAGACAAAATAGGAGGCCGGCAGCCGGGCCAGGGCGGCGATCTTGACGCCCATGATCGTGCCGCGCCCGCCATACCCCATCGGGCCGATGCCGAGCTCCTTCGCCTCGTTCAAAATACGGCTTTCCAGTGCGGCCAGCTCGTTGTCTTCCGCCCGGTCCTCAAGGCCGCGCAAAAACTGCCGCTTGGCCTCCAGCATGCCGTCCGAGCGGTCTCCGCCGATGCAGACGCCCAGGTAGCCGGGCGCGCAGCCCTTGCCCTGGGCCCGCACGAGCGCGTCGAGGATGCAGCGGCGGACTCCTTCCAGGTCGCGCCCCGCACCCAGCGTGGTGTCGGGCAGACTGTACTGCACGCCCATGTTCTCGCACCCGCCGCCCTTGAGCACCAGCCGCGCTTCCACACTCCCGATGCGCGCCTGCTCGATATGGATGGAAGGCAGCCCGGGCGCAATGTTGTCCGCATAGGCGCGGCCGGTGACGGAATCAACGGCGTTCTGCCGCAGCCAGCCGTTGCGCGTGGCCTGCACCACGGCGGCGCGAATGGCCTCCTCCAGCATCAGGTGGTCGGAGCCGGCGGGAACACGCAGAAAAAACAACGGCGTGCCGGTGTCCTGGCAGATCGGCTGCGTGTGAACCCGCGCCAAGACGATATTGTCGAGGATCGTTTCGAGCGCCCATTTGGCCCGGCTTTCGGGCTCTTCCGCATCGCGCAGGGCGCGAAGCCGGCGCTCCACGTCCTGCGGCAAATCCGTGGAGGCGCGCCGGATCAATTCAAGAAATGAGAGGGTCCATGTATCGGAACTCTTCATTCAATAGTTTTACCATGCCACCCCCGGCCGTGCAAGCGCGGTCATGCGGCCGCACAAAGCCTTGACCGGTCATGATGGGTGCCTTGTGCCCCTTCCACTCAGGGGATTCCCATGCACGAGATTGTTGCCGACTATGCCGCGCCGTCCGGCGTTTATGCCCGAATCGACACGTTCGCGGATTCCCAGCCCCATCCGATTCACCCCGCCCTCCTGGCCGACTTCCTCAAAACCATCGGCCTCGAACTGACGCTGGACGCCGACATCCTGGCCGGCTACCTCCACGACAGCTCCAACCTTCCCGCCCGCGCGGAAGCCCTGGCACGTCCCCAATCCACCGCCGAATGTGCCCTCTTCCTGCACGCCTACAGCCGCGCGGGCCTTCCCGTCACCGTCTCGGGCGGCCGCTCCAACCTGACCGGCAGCGCCACCGCCGAAGGCGGCGTGCTGCTCTCCCTCAGCCGCATGCTCGCCCCCGACCCCGCGATCGACGCGGCAGCCGCCACGGTCCGCACCCGATGGCGCCATGGATTTCCTCGGCCTGATCATCGGCTCGGAAGGCCTCTTTGGCGTCGTGACCGCCGCCGTGCTCACCCTCCTGCCCGCCCCGAAAGACCGGCTGGACCTGTTCCTGTCCCTGCCCGGCGAAGCCAGCGCCCTGAAGCTCCGGCAGTTCCTGGCCGGCCGGTTGCCGGGCGACCTGGTGACCCCCGGCGCTGGAATATTTCGGCGTCCACTGCCGGCGCTTCATGAATCATGAATCGAAGCTGTTTCATGGGGGATGACCCCGTGGCCGTCTACATCCAGGTCCCCTGCCCGACCGCGAGGCCGCCGATGCGGCCGAGGAGTGGCTGGCCCTGCTCGAGGAGGCGGATTGCGGGATCAATCCCGACGGCATCATGCTGCTGGACAACGAACGCGACCGCGCCCTGTTCATGGATGCCCGCCACTCCATGCCCGCCCATGCGGTCGAGCTGGTCCAGCGGCGGGGCACCTTCACGATCATGACCGACACCGTCGTGCCGCCCGAACGCTTTGCGGACTTCCTCAAGTGCTACGGCCCGGCCGCGGCCGCAGAAATCCGGCGCTGCAAGGCCGCCTTCGATCCCTCGTTCCTGCTCGACCGCGGCAACGTGGTGGAAC
>JAWOJA010000083.1:0-19571 GCA_046484345.1 Kiritimatiellia bacterium | reverse complement strand
GACGGGCGGGCGGCCGGGCACGACCGGTTGGAGTTGGAAGCTGACGGAGGCGGGCGGAAGCGAATCGGGGTTGGAGATTTCCTTGAAGAGGCGGGCGGCCCGGGCCGGCAGCGCTTCGTCGGAGCACTGGAAGAGCAGGCGCGACGGTTTCAGCGGATCGCCTGCCGCGCTCGTTTTGCCGCATATCAGGCGCAAGGCTCCCGGGCGGCGCGATTCGACGAGCGACTCGAGCAGGAAAAGGTCGCGGGCAAAACGCCGGCCGTCATGACGCATCCCCAGGTGGGCGCGCAAGGAGTCCGGCAAAAACAGGTCGCCCATCCGGCTGTCGGGGACGCGTCCTTCGTTCAGGCCCGTCACCAGCAAAAAGGGCGCCGGGTTCCACGGCAGCTCCAGCCAGCCTTCCAAGTCCAGATCGGCATGATCCCGCTCGCGGGCGAGCGTTCGCCCGGCGAGGTTCTCGTTCAGCAATTCCAGGGCTTCCGTCCGTTCCAGCGGGACGAGGAGCAGCGCGGCATCGAGGTCGGAAAGGGCGGCGTTGATCTCGGCGGCCGCAGCGGTGAATTCGCGATCCCGGGCGGCTTCGTCGGCAAGTTTCTTCTGCCGGTAAATCACCCGCAGGGTCTGCCGCACGGCCTCGGCGGCGGAAGAGCCCGAAAGGAGCAGGGTCCGCCATTCCCGGAGGCAGTCGATTGCCCGTTCTAATATGGGGAATGCATCGCCGCGCTGATCGGGAACGTCGCCCAGGCCGCGCAGGCGCGTTGCGGTGAAGTCGTCCAAACCTTGTGGAAGGAATTTGGTTTGAAACAAATCCAGTTCGCCCAGCAATTCGACAGGGGAGATTCCGTAACGCGTGTTCAGGCTCTGAAGAACATCCCCGTGCCGGAGCAGATCGGCGGCGGCCCGGTAGGATGGCACTCCGGCGAGTGCCTGAAGGAGAACCAGAAGACGGCAGGTGGGATGGCGGGATAGAAAGGGTTCGGCCGGATCGAACGCCACGAGGTGGCGATCGGCCAGGAAGCGGGCCAAGACGGGGGCCACCTCGGGATCCGGCACGCCGATGGCCACGTCGCCGGCGCCGTAGAGGGACGCGGCGGCGTCGAGTTCATGCATGACCCGGCGGGCCTGATCGTCCGGGTTGGCGGCCAGGATAAGGGTTCGCTCCTCGTCGGGAATCGCCACGTGTCGCGGAAGCCACGTCTCGGGTAGGGGGCGGCCCCAATCATCAAAAAGCGGCGCATGCGCGGCCGGCGCATGCACGAGCACGGTTACCGGGATGGTTTCGGCGATTCGTTCCAGGAGCGGGATCACGAGGTCCGGGGGATCCGGCACCCCGGCCAGGACGATGGCATCCACTCCTTCCGAAAGGGCCGCCCGGGCCGAAAGGCCGCGCTTTCGGGTGCAGGGATCGCCAAAGCCCGTTGCGGTGAGGGCTGCCAGAAAGGCGGCTTCGAGGCGGACCAGATCCTGCCAGCGTTCGGGTTCGGCCAGCCGGTTGCCCGCCCGGGGGGGAACATCGGCGATAGTCAGGTTCGCTTCGGCCAACTGTTCACGCAGACTCTGGATCAGAGCGCCGGTTTGCAGACACCACCGGAAGGAGCGTTCCGTCAGCTTGACGGGGAGCAGCGCGGGAAAGGCGTCGAGTTTTGCCCGCTGGAGAACCGCTGCCCAGAGGGATTCGAGCAACAACGGGGAGGCGTCGGGCTGATCGGCATTGCCTTCGAGGAGGGCGGCCGGCGTGGCCACCTGAAGACCCAGGAGCCCTGTTCCGCCCTGGGCGCAACGGCGGGCGAGGTTCTGGCGCAGGCGGCGCCCGGCCTGTCGGGTGGGTACCAGGATGAGCGTTCGGGAAAAATCGGGCGGATCCGAGGGGATGGCGGGCAAGAGCCATTCCGCGACGGATTCGACAACCGGGCGATCCCACCCGAGAAAAATTAGGCGCTTACCCATAACCGATTATTGTCTGTGGTTCGGTGGCCATTGTCAATCAGTAGGACGTGTAATGCAGGGCAAACGCATCAAAAAACCGTTCAACCGGCCAAAAACTGGCATGGTTCTTGATCGGGCGGGTCACCCGCCGCCGCCGTCGCAAGGAACAGGGGATTGCGGAATGAGGGGTGGAAGGCCCCTTCCCTCAGCCCCGTGTTATTTCAGGGAATGCCTGGCCGAGCGGTCAAGCGGTTGGTGCGGATCCCGGCGGGACATTGTCCGAAATGCCGCCGGACCGTGCGCTCTTGGGTGCGCGGAGTGTTGCCTCACTCGACCTGTTCGAACCGCCTACTGGCCCGGGCGGCTCTCTGGCACTACAAGGACGGGTTGACCTTGGGTCACATCGCCCGCCAGTTCGACCTTTCCAAGGGGGCTGTCCATTCCTCCTCACGCCCCTGATCCTGTGCTCGTGCAGGCCTGAAGCGCGAACGAACGGAGCTCGCAGGCGGTCCGGGCGATGCGCAGAGGCCGCCTTGGAATGGTTAGCCGCTAATCAACCCCCGATAACGGACCGATTACAATAGGACATTATGTGATTGAAAGCGTAAGCAAACGATTCTAACATTGCGATTTAACCATTTTCGCGGAGGCGAGGTGAAGCCGAAGACGCAGCAAGTGAAGATTGGGTGGGGAACAATCACGAGGCCATCCGCAAGGCGGTTGTTTATTTGAGGGAAATCGAAAAGACAAGCGAGCACCAAAGCTATTAAAGGGACAGAGCGAATGAAAAAGATCAGGGTTGGCGTTGCGGGGTTGGGGCGGATCGGTTGGGGGTTTCATGCCAAAAACCTGGCCAAGCATGCGGACTATGAACTGGTTGCCGTGACGGACGTCGAGTCCGAACGCCGGACGCAGGCGGAGTTGGAGTTGGGGTGCAAGGCCTACGCGGATTTTGCGGAAATGATCGCGAATGCCGATCTCGAGGCTGTGGTCATCGCCACGCCCACGCACCTCCATCGGGAAATGGCGCTGCAGGCATTCGACAAGGGGCTGCATGTTCTTCTGGAAAAGCCTATGGCGCTCAACCGCGAAGAGGCCCGCGACATCGTCCAGGCGGCGGCATCGGCCGGTCGGATGCTAACCGTGTATCAACCTCATCGGCTCGCCGCCTATTTCCAGCACCTTCGCCAAATCGTGCAATCGGGAAAGATCGGGCGTGTGTACTGGGTCCGGTGCGGGATGTTCAATTATGCGCGGCGCAACGATTGGCAGAGCCTGCTCAAGTTCGGCGGGGGCATGCTTAGCAACTATGGCGCGCACGGGGTCGATCAAATTCTCGGGCTCGTGGGATTCGAGGTTAAACGCGTCTTCTGTGATTTGCAGCGGGTTGCGACGCTGGGCGATGCCGAAGATGTCGCCAAGATCGTCCTCGAAACCCGGCAAGGTGTTGTGGGGGAAGTCGAAATCAGCATGGCTTCCGCCCTGAACCCGTACAAGTTGCTGGTGTGGGGAACGCACGGCGGAATCATGTACAGTCGCGGTGTGAGCGCAGGTCATTTCGATGTACGCTGGTTTGAACCCGCCCAGCTTCCGCCCAAGGAGTTGAACGAAAAACTGGCCAGCGCCAACCGTCAATATCCGTCCGACCCCATTGCGTTCATCGAGGAGAAGATCGCCCCCGATCCGTCCCGGGGAATTGACGTGTTTGCCGACTTCGCGCTCAGCATCCGGACCGGCACGCCGCCCACGGTCAAGCCGGAGGAGACACTGGTCGTCATGGATGTGCTGGATCGTTGTCGGAAGGACAGCGGGGACATCCGGGATTTCACCAGGGAATAACAGATGCATTGCGATGGCACGACGAACGCGGGCGAGGGGAACCCCCATTCGCTGAGGAAAAACGAATAATTTGGATTTCCTTTCCTGGCCGATCAATGTAAATTTTGTTTATATTTACCGACAACTTATATCAAGGGTTCCTGAAAGGGACCGAGCGAACCAGCGGAGATTATCGCCATGAGCGCAAAGACCAGCGGAAGCAGAACCACCCGGCAGGCTGCCAAAAAAGCGGATTTAATCGAATTTCGTTACAGCGTCGGCGCCGCCAAGGTTCCGTGGCACACGGTGGGCGAACGGTTCAGCGGAGCCGACGTGCTGGAAGTGGTCAAATTCCTGCTACCCCCGGGTTCGGACCCGCGCGCTTACAACACCGCCGTGAAGAAGGCGACCCGCGCATTGGCCGGCCTGGCGCGTGAGAGCACGGGCGCCGCCAAGCTGACGCTGGGCAACTGGGTAAAAAAGGCGGAGCAGGAAGCCCGCGACAAGCTCAATGTCAAACACGCCTGCCTGCTCAACACGTGGACCGCCGGCATGGAAGTCGGTTACAAGCTGGCGGGCCTGCGGCCGGGCGACGAGGTTATCGTCCCGTCGATCACGTTCGTGGCCACGATGGCCTATCCGCTCATGATCGGGGCCAAGGTGGTGTTTGCCGACGTCGATCCGAAGACCCTCGGCATGGATCCCGCCGACGTGGCGCGGAAGATCACCCCCCGCACCCGTGTCATCGTTCCCGTGCATGTGGGCGGTTATGCGTGTGACATGGACGCGATCATGAAGGTCGCGGCCAAGCGGGACATTTACGTGATGGAAGATGCGGCGCACGCTTTGGGCGCCACCTACAAGGGCCGGCTCCTCGGCACCATCGGCCACTTCGGCGGCTATTCCTTCCACGAGGTGAAGAACATTAACTCTTTCGGCGAGGGCGGCCTGCTGGTCACGAACCTGTCCGGCGGTGAGCAGTTCGCCAAAGCCCGTTTCCTGGGGCTCGATTTTACCCGGGCCATTCCGAACTGGCTTTACGACATCACCGCCCTGCGGGACCGCTTCGGGCGGCCACAGGTTCCCAACAACCACTCGGTTTCGGAAATCCAGGGACTCGGGTTCTGCCTCCAGTTCAAGCGCCTCAACCGCATCATCGAAACCCGTCGCCGGAACGCGGAGTTCCTCACCGCGGCATTCCGCAAGGTGCCGGGCATTCTTCTTCCGCCGGCCGATACGGCGGTCACGCGCAGCAGTCATCACCTTTACCCCCTTCGCATCGACCCGAAGATCGTGGGCGCGGATATTCAGGCGGTCCGCCGCAAGCTGAAGGAAAAGGGGGTCACGGAGATCCCACATTTCGGCCCGATGTACCGGTTCCACATTCTGAAGGAACTTGGTTACAACGGGGACAAGATCGCGCAAACCTGCCCGAAAACCGAACAGGTCTTCAACCATGGGTTCACGCACCTGCCGCTCTACCCCCTGACGAAAGCCGAGTTGCGCTTCCTGGCCAAGGCCGTCATCGAATCCGTGCGGGAACTGCGCGGGGGGTAACGTCCGGAGTATTAATATTTGACCGAACAGCCGTAGGGGGCTGTTTCGGGCGTTTCAACGGCTTTCCCCGCCAGCACGGCGTCCAGGGCCAAGGTGACGTAATGCTTGGCATCCTTCAGCGTGGCCGCTTCCACGGAGGCCTTGTCGTCAATCGCCCCCTTATAGACCAGGATGCCCTTGTCGTCGATGACGAACATATGCGGGGTTGTCTTGGCCCCATAAAGGTGCCCGACTGCGCCGTCCCGGTCCAGGAGGATCGCCGTGGAGGCCGCCTTTTTTGCGGCCGCCATTTTCTTCCAGGTTTCGGCGTCAAAAAAACCCTGCTTGCCGTCGGCGGAGGAGCTGATTGTCAGCCAGGTCACGCCTTTGCCGGTGTAGGTTTTCTGCAGTTCCTGCATGTTGCCGCCATCGTAATGTTTTTTAACGAACGGGCACTCGTAGTTCGTCCACTCCAGCACAATGGTTTTGCCCTTGAAGTCGGCCAACCGGATCGTCGCGCCGTTGATGTCGGGAAGCACGAAATCGGGTGCCGCGTTGCCAACGGCCGGTTCGGCCCCGATTGCGCTCAAGCCCGCCAGCATCATCAAACCTGTCAGCATCAATTTGTTCATGGTCCGTTTTCCTTTGCTTGGGTGGTGATGTCCTCCACGATCGGCACATCCACGGGGATGGCGCGTTTCCCGTTGTCATTTTCGGCAACCGGGGGCAGGAGGAGCAGTCCCTGCAACCGGTCCGGCAGTCGCGCGGTCGGGAATTGTTTTTTCATGGCGAGCGAGTACCCGGCGGCGGTTCGTTGCCGCTCGGTTGATCGGACCGCCAGGACCCCGGATTCCATGGGGATGAAACGGGAACGGGCAAGCGTGTCCGCCGGCTCGCCCGCAGGCGGGAGGATGGACAGGGTGAGCCCGCCTTCCCGGGCGGTTGCCTGAAAGGACCAGGCCGGATCGGCAAACGGTAGTTCACGCCTCGTGCTGTTGAATGCAGGCCCCCAACGGGAGGGGGTGTCGGATTCACCGGCTCCGTTCGGAAGGGCGAGCGTCAGTTCGGCGCGCTGGGGCACGCAGGCATCCGAGCAGATCAGCCAGGCGGCCTTGACGGAAAAAACCGAGGTCGTTCCGGTCAAGATAGCGGGCGGGGTCACCTTCCGGATGAAAAGCACCTGGCTGGTATAGCCATACGTCTGCAGGGATTCCTCGTCGATGACTTGCGGGATCGGGTATTGAAGAGGTCCGGCGGTGCAGCCTCCCGGCAGTTGCCAGTCCAGGTCGGGCGGCATGCCGGAATCGCCCGGATTGATCCAATAAGTATGCCAGCCTTTTTCCAAGTTGATCAGGACGCCCAGCGAAAAAGGGCGTCCGGGCTGGATGGTTTCAACGTCGGCGATCAGGCTGGCCCGCGATGCCGTTTCGGCGGGGGCAATGGCGGCAAAAAGAAACACCAGCACCATTCCCGTCGGAATTGATTTTTTCATTGGGTGCCTCCAGCATGTGCGCGATGCGTTATCATAACCCCGAATGGGGGGCGGAATGCAACCGCTAAGTGCTTGGGAAATCAGCCGCCGAAAATGAGGCACCCCCTGATTGGCTGTTTCGCTTCGGTCTGTTTTAACTTCCGCAGGGCCCCTGATTCTTTTAAAAGGTCTTTCTTGACGGCACACCCCGCAAACTCTACAAATGACGTTTTATGGAAGAGCAGTTGGGTTTCACGACTTCTGTCTTCCTGAAAACGGAGTTTTTTCCATGTCCCTGGAAGACGCACGTAAAAAACACGGTTATGTCATTCGCCAGCATCTCGAGGCGGAAGGCTGGGTCTGGCGCAAGCCGACCGCCGTCGACCTGGACATGGTCTATAGCGACGCTCAAAAATTTGCGGGCATCGCAGGTTTTAAGAAAGCGCTGGTGGACCCGCGCGCACGGGAGCTGTTTCGCGAGTTGCTCTTCCGGTTGGCCGATTATTATCTCAAGACGCCCGGAGGGGCCAGCTATCCGTCGGACCTGGATTTCCGCCTGGGCTTTCTGATCCTGCACTATGCCCGGTTCGAACATCTTCCCCTGTTCGACGAGGATGACCGCCTTATCCTGACCAACCCGTTGCTTTCCCGCAGCCGGGCTGTTCAAGAATATGCCATGAAGTGTTGGCCGATGAAGGCGGGAAATCGCACGCGTCATAATCACCCCACCTTCAAAGCGGTTACGCTTTTGTATGCCGCCGATTATTTCAGCCGATTCAATCTCCCCTGCTCCAAGGACTGGCTTGCTTATACCGGATCGGTTTCCGACTGCGACCTTTTGAAGAGAAGCAAGCAGTCCGAAAACTCCCGGTCCTACGAACCCTTTGTTTTTGAGCACGCCGCCTACGCCCTTTTCACCGGGCGGGGCCTGGGAGGCTTGCTGGCAACCCGGAAGGACGGGCTTTTCCGCTGGTATGCGGCAGAGTGCTTCTCCCGGAAGCCCGCTTGTCTGTTCGTCGATCGCGTCAAGGTGCTGGAGTCAGGACTGGAGAACGCTCACGTGGGGCGGAACGCCCTGGGCCGGGTTGGCGCGTGGGAAAACGGATCCCGGCTCGAACAAAAAGGCGTTTTCAGGGATTTGACCAGCGATTTGGGCTGGTGCGTTGAAAAGAAGACCGCCGCCCAGTCGGCCAATTGGAAACACGTTTTGGAAGAGGGCGGGTATCCCTTCGCCCCATTCCCGTTGGCGAAACTCGTTTTCCACATGCCGGGTGTTGGGGTTGGTCAAAACCATTGCCTCGGAACACGGCTGGCCGCCACCCGGGGTGAGGCGCGATTCACGATTTCACAGCCAGAATCCGGGCTCATTCCTTATCGCGGGGCCTCACGAAGAAGCCCGCGGGGTGAAGATCGTCGATCGGGATCTGGATTTCCGCATCGATGGCGCCCAATGCGACGTGCGATTTGCCATCACCGATTAGTCAAACCCACTCAGCTACTTCCAGGATCAAAAGGAGCACCGAGATGAATGGCATTGCGCTCAACGAAGACAACAGCCACTTTTTTACTTCCCGCGCTCATCAAAAAATGACAATGGAGACGGTGGATGCCTGGGTGGATCAATATGCCCGAACGCAGGTGTCGCATCTGTTGCTGTCCCCCAATGCAATGCGAACGAGTTATGGAAGCCGGATTTGGGATCCGATCTGGAAGGGCTACGATCCGCAGGGGGCCGACGATCAGCCGTTACTGGCCAGCCTTTTGCCGGAAAAACGTCCGCTCGCCCGCAATTGGATTCAAACGGCCTGGGCTCTCGATCAGTCTGGCATTGACGTTTACGCCCGCTGGATTGACGGGGCCCGGCGGCACGGCATCTCCCCTTGGCTCTCCATGCGCATGAACGATGTGCACGATGTGGGCGACCCCCGAAGCTACATGCACAGCGATTTCTGGCGCGAACATCCGGAGTTTCGCCGCGTCCCTTACCGTTTCACGGCTTGGACCGACCGCGCTTTTGATTATGGTCGCCAGGAAGTTCGCGAGCATCACTTCCGTCTGATCGAAGAACTCGCTCAGCGTTATGATTTTGACGGTTTGGAGTTGGACTGGATGCGTTTTGGTTTTCACTTCCGGCCCGGCCATGAAGGGGAGGGGTCGGATATCCTGACGGCCTTCACAGAGCGTGTGCGACGACTGTTGGACGGCTTTGAGAAAACCCGCGGACACCGAATTCGACTCGGAGCCCGTGTGCCTTCACGGCCACAGACAGCATTGGGGCTTGGCATGGACGCCGTGACCTGGTCCCGCCGCGGGTTGATTGACTGGCTTGTGATCACCCCTTTCTGGGCAACGATCGAACCGGACATGCCGGCCCGATTATGGCGTTCGCTGCTGGCCGGAAGCGGCGTTGAGTTGTGCGCCGGCCTGGAGTTGCTGTTGAAGCCTTATCCCGGATGGCAACGGCAGTCCAATTCCCTCGAGACGGCACGGAGCGCCGCCCTCGCACTCCTGCATGACGGCTCGGACCGGATTTATCTTTACAATTACATGGACTCCGAGACGACGATGGATCGGTCAGAGGACTATCCGCGGTTGTTGCGGGAGTTGGGTGATCCGGCGGCGATGGCGCGTCAACCGCGGCGGCACGTGTTGACGTATGCCGATACCTGGGCCGAGGGAGAACCGCCAGCCGTCGCCCTCCCTGCAAAAGTTCGTGCCGGTCACGCGTGTGCTTTCCGTCTTCCCATTGGTCCGCAACCGGCTTCCGGCAAGGCGTTCGTGGCGCTTGCCCTCGATCCCGCCTGCGGCGCCTCGGGCCATGATGTCAACGTGCGGATCAACGGAGAGCTATGCGGGCAAGGGGAAGATGTGGAACTTCAGAAACCCTGTCCCGATGAGCCGGTTTGGCGTTTTCCGTTATCTGTCAAGGATCTGCGGCCGGGACATAACGTGGTAGAAGTTGAGGCGAAAAAACCGCTATCCCTGACGTGGGTGGAAATTGCCATTTATCCGCAATAATTTCCATTTGAGAAGACTTGTTTCAGCCATTCGAGCTTCCAAAAAACAAATCACTATGGTAAGGAGTAACACATGATAAAACAGAAATCGTCGAAGTCCCGCAAGCTTTTCCACGGCATCACGCCCGCCTTGTACACGGCCTATAAAAAAAATGGCGAGGTCAACTATACCGAGACCGCCCGTTTGGCGGAGTGGCTGGTCGACAAAGGCGTGAAGGGGTTTTACCTTTGCGGCTCGACCGGCGAGGGATTGTTGATGACGTCCGATGAACGCCGCCGGATCGTCGAGACCGTCTCCGTCGCCGTGGGCCGGCAGGCGTCCCTGATGGTGCATGTCGGAACCATGGCCACACGGGACGCCGTCGAGCTGGCCAAGCATGCGGCCGACCAGAAAGGCGTGGTCGCCATCAGCAGCCTGGCGCCGCAGTATTACGGTTATACGATGGAGGACGAGGTCGCCCATCTTTCCACGATCGCCACGGCCACGAACAAGCCTTTCTACCCGTACCTTTTCGCCTCTGGTGTGGCAAAATACGGAACAACAGGCCTCATCAAGGCCTTTTCACAGATTCCGCAGATGGGCGGCATTAAGGCTTTCGTCCAGGATTTTTCCGTGCACCAGGCGCTGCTGATGGAAGGCCCCCCGCAGTGGGAGATCCTGCACGGCGCCGACGAATGCCTCGCGCCGGCTCTTTCCATTCCCGGCATCGACGGGGCGATCGGTTCATCCTACAACGTCGTCCCTGAAATAGTCATCGCCATTTACGAGGCGACCCGCCGGGGCGACCTGAAGAAAGCGGCGGCCCTGCACCGGCATTACATGGGTTACTGGCGGGGAATCTATATGACCAAGGCGCTTTGCATGGGTCGGTATTTCCTGAGTGTCCGGGGATTCGCCATGGGCGAACCGCGCGCCCCGTTGCGTGCGCCCACAGCGGAGATGATCAAGGCCGCCGAGCAGGCGCATCGCGCTCTCGGCTTCAACATTCAACGCGGGGGCCATTAAGGCGGAGACAGGGGGAGAAAAGCGTGTCGGATAATGGCGTACCTGGCAGGAATCGAACCTGCAACCCTCAGATTCGTAGTCTGATGCTCTATCCAATTGAGCTACAGGTACGCGTTTCGAGCCACCTAATATAGAGGGTCGCCGCCATGGATGCAAGTCATCATTTCTTTTTTTTGGATTTCCGCTTATAATGCGCCCGAAGGAATTCAAAGATGAATACCGTGGACCGAGCCATTGAGCTGTTGCGCCGGGAATGTGGCCATCGTCTTTTCATTCCCGCCCATTATTATCAGGAGAACGCCGTGTTGCGTCATGCCGACACGACGGGCGATTCGCTGGAGCTTTCCCGCCGCACGGCCGCCAGGCATGAGGCCGAAAAAATCGTTTTCTGCGGAGTCCGTTTCATGGCCGAAACGGCCGACATTCTCAAAGCCCCCGCCCAGACCGTGTATATGCCCGAGCTCCAGGCTGGCTGCCCCATGGCGGACATGGCAACACCATCCCAAGCCGATACCTGCGCCGCGCGGCTGGATTCGGTCTGGAAATGCTGGAAGCCGGTCGTTTACGTCAACAGCTCGGCGGCCATCAAAGCTTTCTGTGGCCGGCGCGGCGGCAGCGCGTGCACCTCGAGCAATGCCGGACGGGTGCTTCAATGGGCCTTGCAGGAGGATCAAAAAGTCCTGTTCCTCCCGGATGAGAACCTGGCCGTCAACACGGCCCAAGATCTCGGCCTGCCGGATGGGCAGGTTCGGGTTTACGATCCGCTGCTGCCGCTTGGCGGCCTGAGCGACGACGATCTTCAGAAAACCCGCCTGGTGGCGTGGAAGGGCTACTGCCATGTGCATCACGCTTTCACCACGGAGCATGTCCATCACGTCCGCGCCCGCCACCCCGAGGCGCGCATCATCGTTCATCCCGAGGCGCGCCGGGAGGTTGTCCGCCTGTGCGACTTCCATGGCTCCACAACCCAGCTCATGGAATATGTGCGCCGGGCGCCCGACGGCAGCGAAATCGTCATCGGCACGGAAAATCATTTCGTGCAGCGTCTGGCGGAAGAGGAGGCCGGTCGCGTGACGATCCATCCGCTTTATCCCTCAACCTGCCCCGACATGTCCCGGGTCACGCCGGAAACGCTGCTCGGCGTGCTGGAGTCCTGGCCATCGGCCAACACGATCCGCGTTCCGCCCGAAATCGCGGCGGAGGCCCGTTTATGCCTCGACCGCATGCTGGCCCTGTAAACATGAGCCAATTATTCAAACTTGTTTCCCCCTTCGAGCCCATGGGCGACCAACCGGCCGCCATTGAAACCATCGCCCGCCGCTATCGGGAGGGTGCCCGGTTTCAAACTCTCGAGGGCGTGACCGGGTCGGGCAAGACCTTCACCATGGCCAATGTCATCGGGAAAGTGAACAAGCCGACGCTGGTCATTTCCCACAACAAAACCCTGGCCGCCCAGCTTTACGCGGAACTCAAGGGCTTTTTCCCCGACAACGCGGTCGAGTTTTTCATCAGCTATTACGATTACTACCAGCCCGAAGCCTACATTCCACAGACGGACACCTACATCGAAAAAGACTCCTCGATCAACAAGCAGATCGAACGCCTGCGCCTGGCGGCCACCAACTCTTTGATGTCCCGCGAGGATGTCGTCATCGTGGCCTCGGTCTCCTGCATCTACGGTCTTGGCTCTCCCGAGGATTACCGGGACATGGTGGTGCGCCTGGAGCGTGGGCAGAATTCCGACCGCGAAGAGGTGTTGCGCAAACTGGTGGATATCCAGTATGCCCGCAACGACTACGCGGTCGAGCCCGGCACCTTCCGCTGTCACGGCGATGTGCTCGACGTTTTTCCCGCCTACCATGAAACCGGGTTTCGGATCGTTTTCTTCGGCGATACGGTGGAGACCATCGCGGAGATCGAACCGCTGACCGGCAAGGTCATCCACGCGTTTCCGGTGGTGTTAATTTCGCCCGCCAACCATTTCGTGATGCCGCAGGACAAGATCGAACGGGCCATGGTGCGGATCCGCGATGAGCTGGACGATCGCATCCGTTTCTTCGAATTGGAGAACAAGCTTCTGGAGGCGCAGCGCATCAAGCAACGCACCCTCCACGACCTCGAAACGCTCAAAACGGTGGGCTATTGCTCCGGCATCGAAAACTACTCCCGCCACCTGAGCGACCGGAAGGCCGGCGATCCGCCCGCCACGCTGATGCACTATTTCCGGGACGACTTCCTGACCATTGTCGACGAGTCGCACGTGACGATTCCCCAGCTGCGGGCCATGTACAACGGCGACCAGGCCCGCAAAAATATGCTGATCGAACATGGCTTCCGGCTGCCCTCGGCCCGCGACAACCGGCCGTTTAATTTCGACGAATTCCTGAACAAGGTCAATCGCGTGCTTTTCGTTTCCGCCACGCCCGGACCCTTCGAGTTCCAGATGTGCCCCGAACCGGTGCAGCAGCTTATCCGTCCGACCGGCCTTCTCGATCCGCCCGTCATCGTCCGCCCGCTCACGGGCCAGATCGATGACCTGATGGAGGAGGTGAAGGCCCATGCCGAGCGTCACGAGCGCGTGCTGGTCACGACCCTGACCAAGAAAACGGCCGAGGACCTAACCCGCTACCTGAACGAATCGGGCCTGCGGGTTCAGTACCTGCATTCCGACATCACGGCCCTGGATCGCGTGCAGATCCTGCGCCATCTGCGGCGCAATGAATTCGACTGCCTCGTGGGGGTCAACCTGTTGCGCGAGGGACTCGACCTTCCCGAGGTTGCGCTGGTGGCGGTTTTGGATGCCGACAAGGAGGGGTTTCTCCGCTCGGACACCTCGCTGATCCAGACGGCGGGCCGGGCGGCGCGCAACGTCAACGGCAAGGTGATCCTCTATGCCGACCGGATTACGAACTCCATGAAACGGATGATTGATGTCACGGAGAAGCGGCGGATTTTCCAGTTGGAATACAATCGCCTGAACGGCATCACGCCCCGTACTGTCATCAAGGAAATTGAAGAGACACTGATGATTGAGCAAAAAGCGGGTAAAATTGAGGAAAACGTTTTACGCGAGGCCGGGGAAAGTTATGATGTCCACCAGGTCGCGGAGGATCTCAAGCGCGAGATGGTTCAGGCCGCGGAGTCCCTTGAATTCGAGCGGGCCGGCATGTTGCGCGACCAACTGACCGAGTTGATGGAGGCGGCGGGCATGGATCTGCCTGCCACGCTGAAGAAGAAACGGGCGAAGCCTTTCAAGAAAAGTTTCCATTGAGGAGGGATCCGTCTTATGCCGATTTATGAATTTTATTGCCGCTCCTGCAACCGGATTTTCAGCTTCTTTTCCAAGCGCATCGACACCGTCAGCCGGCCGGCCTGCCCCCGGTGCCACGCCAAAAACCTGTCCCGGGAGGTTTCTTCCTTCGCCTCCGTGGGGAGGCACAAAGGCGACTCCGACGGGGGCGGCGAGGGGGAACTGCCGATGGACGAACCCCGCCTGGAGAAAGCCATGGATTCGCTGGCCCAGGAGGCGGCCGGCCTCGATGAATCGGACCCGCGCCAAGCCGCCCAACTGATGCGCAAATTCAGCGCGGCCACCGGCATGAACATGGGCGAGGGGATGGAGGAAGCCGTCCGGCGGCTGGAGGCGGGCGAGGACCCCGAATCCGTCGAGGCTGAACTGGGCGACCGCCTGGAAACCGAGAATCCGCTTGCTCCCGGCGGCGGCAAGGGCAAGAGCCGCCGGCGCGCCGAACCCGTGCGCGATAAGACACTTTATGAAATGGACCCGATTTAGCAGCCAGCGTGTGACTCTTGTGGAATAGCTCGAAAACCGTACTTGACTTAATTCTGCCGTCTTCCATAATCCGAGCAATTAACGCGGCTTGGTATTCCGACCTGTACCCGGTACACCAAGATGCCGTGAAGTTTGGAATGGGGCATGAGCACAGGGGGGTGCCTTGAAACTATCTTTGACAGCATCGGTGAAGTGTTGCGGGCTTCTGTTCGTTTTGATGGCCGGACTCGGCGCCTGCGGTTGCATCTCGTCTCGCTTGACCACAAACCTGAAACCACAAGCAGAGCGGCCGAAGCCCATCAAGAATATGCGGTTCAACGTGGTGTCCGTCGGTTTTGATGATACAACGAGTGAAGCCGGAATGATGGCGCCTTTTGCTTCAACAAACGCACCCGGCACAGAGGAAAACGATGGCTTCACTTGGACACCGGATCAGTGGAAAACGGAAATCATGAGGATTGGAGTCGAGCGGTATCCGGAAATCTTTTCCCTTCAGCCCGCGGCTCGCCCCATCGACGTTTCGATCAAAGCGCAGGTAAACTCGTCGATTCGCGCGATGGTTGCGATGGAGCTTGGCACATTGTGTGTCCTGGGCGGAGTGCTGCCGCTGCCGGTCAGAATAATCGGCGACTTCGATGTCACGACATCCCTCGTTTCCGATGAAGGATTAGCCACGCCGCTTTGTTCGATTCAGTTTCAACGGAGAGATGTCTCGTGGATAACCGTATTCACACCGTTGGGACTGCTGCCCATTCCCGGCAAGTCGGATAAGAGACAAACCATAGGCCTGTGGAACATTAGCCAGCCGCCAACAACAACATACCAAATGACTGTTGACTCGTGTCTGGAGGCTGTGGTGCTGGCGATCAATGAGGCCAGAGATCAAATTATCGAAACTACCGCCGCCGCAAGTCGTTATTCGACGCCGGCGAATTGAGCTTAGGACTGGATCACACGCAAAACGGAACTGCAGTGTATAGGCAAAGCGGAGAAGACATGAAAAGCATCCATTGCAAATTAATGGCCGGACTTGTGGTCGCGAGCCTGATGGCCGCCGGTTGCGCAGCGCCTCCTCCCGTTACGGTCACGCGGCCCGGAGGCCACATAAAAACGAAAACGAACCTCATAAAGACAAACCCCGACGGCGCTACGGCCTCTTTCGCAAAGTCTCCCGGAGCCGTGCAGAGACCGGCGGCAGCCGTTTTGCCACAACCGCCTCCGGGCCTTTCGGCCATACAGACGGCCAAAATGAAGGCGGCGGCCGATCCGTTGAACTGGCGCTGTTACAACGAGCTCGGCCTCGTCTATAGTAAAGCCAAAATGTACGACGAAGCCATTGCCGCTTTCGAGCAGGCGCTTGCCCTGCATCCGGTCACCACGACGGTTGAATCCGAGAAGAAGCAGCAGCAATCGATGGATGCCCAGCGCGAAGCGATCCTGCAGCAGCAGCAGCGCCAGCAGGCCGCGCAGAACTCGGCGGCCACGAGTCAGCTCCTGCTGGGCCTGATGGGGTCGATGGCCAGTTTGCCCGGCGCTGATCCGCAGATGATGGCGGTTTTGCCAACGGTCAACAACATCATGAGCGCGGGCGACCAGATGGCTATCACGGCGGCGACGGGGGTTGATATTCCCAAGACCATGCTGGAATCACAATTGAAGCCGAAACGGGAGGTGGCCGGCATCTACTTCAACCTCGGCGCGGCGCAATACGGGAAGGGAATCTATGCCCAGGCGATCCTCTCGCTGGACAATTCGCTTTCGCTCGATCCCTCCCGTGTGGAGGCGCTCTGGTGGGTGGCCGAAGCCTATTTCCGCCAGGCCAGTTACCAGAAAGCCATAACGACGATGAACCGTTATCTGGCGCTGGGATCCGCCTCTCCGGCCCCGTCGTGTTTCATCCGTTTGTCCGAGTCCTTCCGCGCGCTGGGACTCGACAAGGAAGCGGACAAAGCCTTTCTCGCTGCCGTTAACGAGCATAAGAGTCTCATCGCGGCGGATCCGGACGGTGTGGAACCGGCTCTCGAATTGGCGCGTGCCTATATGGGGCAGGACCGGTACGCTGAAGCGGAAGAACTGATCGTGAAATTGCTCGAAACACAAGGCTCGGACGGCATGCGTCTCGATCTGGCCGCCGCTCAACTGTGTCAGTCGCGTTTTGCTGAAGCGCTTCAAAGCGTTCAGAAGGTGGCGAACGGCAAGTCTGACGACAATCAAATTTATGCCGGTTATCTGGCAGCCAGGGCCAATGACGAGTTGGGCTCGCCCGACGAAGCCTTGAAGGCCTATCGTCAGACGGCCCAACTTCTGGACAATTTGCCGATGGGCAGCATCATGCCCACCTTTGGGCCTGTCGTGCTGGCCGCCGTCGGCCGTTACGGCGAGGCCAGAAAGGAGAGTGAGTTCAGGCTGGCTAAGGATCCGTTCGGGATGGAGGCGCCGATGGACCTCTTCCGGCTGGGACTGGTTTACGAAAAAGGCGGACAGGATGTCGAGGCGATGGAAGCGCTGAACCGTGCACTGTTGTTGCGCCCGCGGTACAGCCTTGCCTCCGCGGTTCTGCGCCGGCTTGAGAAAAAGAATGCCGCTGCCTGCGAGAAAGCGCTGGCCGAAGCGGACGCCGCCGTTGGACGGAAGGACCTCGGTGTTGCCGTCAGGCAACTGTCCAACGCTTTTCAACTCATGGCCGCCAGCCCCAAAAAACGGCAGGTGCATCAGCGGATTCTGCAGTTGACCGCGGAGATGGAGGCGCCGCCACCCCTAACGCCGGAGGCACAGAGGCACTATCTGCGAGGAAATGCCGCTTTGAAAGCGGCAAAGGAAACGATAGACCTCGATCGTGCCATTTCTGAATATCGTTGGGCGACCCTCTATTCCCCCTGGGCCGCCCCCATTTACCTGAACTCAGCCGCGGCCTATGGCGTTCGGTTGCGGTATGCCGAAGCCACGGAGGCCATCAAGCTTTATCTGGTGGCCAGTCCCAAGGCCAAGAACGTGGAAGACCTATTGAATAAACTGGCCGAACTGGAGTATCAGCAGGAAGAGAATCTGCGCTCCCTTTCCTTCTGAAAATGCTGGAGGCGCTGCGGTATGAATAGGAAGAGAACACGGGAATTCATGGCCGTTGCATGTTGCGTACTGCTAGGATTGCCTTTTCGGGCACCGGCGGAAAACGTGGAGAGCCTGTTTCAAGAGAGTTATCGCATGCTTGACGACGTCCAGAGCAAAGCGGCGGGGACCCCCGGCGCCGCTGGCTATTTGAATCAGGCCCGAGCGGCCTTGAACCAGGCCAGGTCGGACTACTACAAGTGGAATACCACGCGCATAAGTCAGCCGCCGACTGGGACCCCCGGCCAATTCGCTTCCATTCAACGCGC
This sequence comes from Kiritimatiellia bacterium, assembly GCA_046484345.1. Taxonomy (GTDB): domain Bacteria; phylum Verrucomicrobiota; class Kiritimatiellia; order CAIKKV01; family CAIKKV01; genus CAIKKV01. Next base: position 1,630 of record JAWOJA010000083.1, on the reverse strand, counting down.
ACCGCTGTTCCACGGGGTGCCGTCCCTGTCATCGGATGGAGTTGCGACCCGCGCCGCGGAGTGGACAAAGCAGATGAAGCAAGTTGTCGGGATGATCGAGTCGATGAACAAAAGCAATCAGGCGATAGTGGGGAAGGACGTGGAAAAGGAATTAAGACGCCTTAGCGGCCGGACTGGTGCGAAGGACCTGCCGTCTGCTGGGGCGAACGACTCTCCCGGGCGTCAGGCTCAGGCCCAGGTCGACTCGCTTTCAGGCGGAACCGTTCAGCTCCTGCGAAATCCCTATGATGCGGGGGGCGAAGGACATGCGCCCGGATCCCTCATTGGCGCGGGGGAAAGTCTCAGGCCCAAAGAGGCTTCGCCGGTCGAATCAAGCTGGTTGCCCGCGCCAAAGCTGAAAGCCGGCCATGTTCCTGAAATAGATTCAATCAAACCGGATCTCTCGCCCATGAATCCGGGCGATATCCTTCTGGTCGGCCCCACTGGTAAAAGCGGTGCTGGCATACAGGCGGCAGACGCGAGTTTGTCGCCCGAAGGCGGCGCGCCCGCTTCGCACACGGTCCAATTCATCAAGGAAGTCAAAGGCAAGCGGCTTTATCTGGACGGTCAACTGTCGGACGACTGGTCTGGTTATGTGACGGCCTTGGCCGACCCGCTGGTGGGGGGCGTTCAAGTGATCACTGAGGATGAAGTGGTCAAACGTTATTCGGACCGGGAAATGCGCATTGCACAGCTTAAGAAGCCGCTTGATGAAAAACAGCAAGAGGCTGTCCTGGGTGAAGCAATCCGCATGCAGCGCGATGTGAAATACAGGGTTGTGGGAGACGGTCTTGTTTGTTCCGAAATCAATAACGGCGTGCTCAATGCGGCGGGAGTGGATATACGCCAGCGCCTCCCGAACGCGTGGGATTCCTCGGCGTGGATGATGCAACAAGCCGCCCGTTTGGGTATCGGCGCAAGCCCAGCGGATGTTTACCACGACAGATACAATTTTAATTTATTGGACGTGAAAAGGGTTGAAAAATAGAGGAGTGCCGGTTCGGCTGCCCATGGGTGGCGTTTGGACCGTGCTTGCGCATATAATGTTTTTGAATCACGTAATCCGGAGGCGGCGCGGCCTGGGGGTTGATCTGGAAGGTCCCCAGCGCCATGCGGGCCACTTCCTCCAGGATCAGGCTGTGATGCACCGAATCCAGGGGGGGTCTTTCCCCAGGCAAACGGCGCATGGCCGGCCACCAGTACGGCGGGCACGGCGGCGGCATCCAGTCCTTTGAAGCGCTCCGCAATCACGCCGCCGGTGTTGCCCTCGTAATCCGACTCGATTTCCTTCGCGGTCAGAATCCGGGGCAACGGCACTTCTCCGTGAAACGTGTCGGCGTGCGTCGTGCCGAGGCAGGGAATGGGTCGGCCCGCCAGGCAGAACATCGTGGCATACGCGCTGTGCGTGTGGGTGATGCCGCCGATGTTCGCGAAGGCCTTGTATAAACGAAGGTGCGTGGGCGTGTCGGAGGAAGGCCGCGGCGCTCCCTCCACCGGGCGGCCGGCGTCGGCGGTCAACCCGAGCGCGTATCGCTTCTGTTTCGCCATGCGGGGAGCCTCCGGGTGTGCGGTTCTCAGGCGAAGGGATTTT
>JAWOJA010000025.1:0-6255 GCA_046484345.1 Kiritimatiellia bacterium | reverse complement strand
TAGCCCAAATCGGCAGCGGTCTTGGCGGCCGCCTGAAGAGCCCGTGCGTTGTCCGCCACAATCCGGTTGGCCACGTTCGAGGACATGCTCTTGGGTGTTTCCGGCTCCAGGCCCTGCGTTCCGCGTTCGAGGTGGCGCAGGACCGAAGCTCGGCCACGGCGGGGCCCGAGGCGATGACGTCGAGCGGGTTGCCGATCACATCGCTGATGATGAGGCTGATCCAGCGGCCCGCGCGCGAGGCGGCCGCCCTTGATTTGCGAAAGGTGCTTGCGCACGGCGTTGAGTTCGTTGATTGTGGCGCCCGCCTTGCTGAGCAGGGCGGTGGTGTCGCGTTTTTCTTTAAGGGACACGCCTTCCACGGGCAGGGGCAGGAGGGCCGAGGCGCCGCCGGAAAAGAGGGCGATCACGTATGACTACGGCCGGCTGGACGGCCTGTACAGCGGTTTGCCAGATGCCAAGGGCGTGGTTGCGCAGGGGCCGCCCGTTGGGATCGGGAGGGAGGTTCATGAGGGTTTGGACTCGCCGGCGGGCGGGTTCCAGCAGCCGATCACGCATTGACGGCAGTTGGCCGTATGGGCGGGAACGAAGGCGCGACCCTCTTTTTCTGCCAGGCGCAGTTCATATTTGTTCATGGCCGCGAGCAGGAGGCCCAGCGTGATGAAGCCGCCCGGGGGCAGGGTGACCAGCATGATCGCCGTGTAGTCCTTGAGGTTCCAGGCGAGGTCGCCCCAGACCGTAAGCGAGCCGTTGCCCAGGATCTCCCGGACAGAGGCGATTATGGCGAGTGAGAGTGTGAAGCCCAGTCCCATGCCCAGTCCGTCGGCCAGCGACAGCATCGGGGGGTTCTTCGAGGCATAGGCCTCGGCGCGGCCGAGGATGATGCAGTTGACCACGATGAGGGGGATGAAGATGCCGAGGCTCTTGCTGAGCGCGGGCGTGTAGGCCTTCATGAGCAGGTCCACGATGGTCACCAGGGTGGCCACGATCACGATGTAGCAGGGGATGCGGACCTTGTCGGGGATGACACTTCGGACGAGCGAAATCAGGACGTTGGAGCCGATCAGCACGAAGAGCGTGGCCACGCCCATGCCCAGGCCGTTCTGCAGCGAGGTGGTTACCGCCAGGGTGGGGCACATGCCCAGCACGATGCGGAAAGTGGGGTTTTCCTTCCAGAGGCCGCGGATCAATTCGGTGAAGAAGCTCATGGTGTTCCTTTTATTGGGCAAGGCCGGCGGGGGCCGCCGCTTTTTCGAGAAGGGCCTGTTGGTATTCCTGGTAGAGGGCCTGGCCGCGGACGACCGCATCGCAAAGGGCCCGCGAGGAGATGGTGGCGCCGGAGACGGCGTCGATGGTGCCGCCGTCCTTGCGGACCTTCCACGCGCCCGCGAGCGGCTTGCCGGTGAACTGGCCCTTGAAGGCCGGGGCGGTGATCTTGGAGCCCAGCCCGGGCGTTTCGTTCTGCTTGATTTCGATGCCCTGGATGGTGCCGTCGGGCTTCAGGCCGATGAGGGCCTCCACGGGGCCGGCGTAGCCGTTGGGCGAGACGGCGGAGAAGGCGACGCCGGCGAAGGCGCCGTCCTTGCGGACGACATAGAAGGTCACGACCCCCGCGGCGTTCGAGAAGACGACGGCTTCGGGATCGCCGACATCGGGCGGGAGCACCTGGCGGAGCGACTCGAAGAGCTGCCGCTCCTCGGTCTGGCGGATCGGCTCCTTGGTGTACTGGAAGGTGACGGCCAGGAGCAGGCCCGAGATGAGCGAGACGAGCGTCAGAACAAAGATCAGCTTGGTGAGTTCTTTCATGGGTCAGGCGGCTTTCTTGAGGTGCCCGTAGGCCCGGGGCTCGGTGAGTTTCTCGACGAGCGGACTGAAGGCGTTCATGATGAGAATGGCGAAGCTGACGCCCTCGGGGTAGCCGCCCCAGCGGCGGATGACGACGGTGAGCAGGCCGCAGCAGAGGCCGTAGACCATCTGCCCGCGCCGCGTCACGGGCGAGGTCACCATATCCGTGGCCATGAAGAAGGCGCCCAGGAAGAGGCCGCCGGTGGCGAGGTGGTAGAGGGGGCTCAGGTTGCTGACCGGATCGACGGCGTGGAGGATGGCGGTGAAGACGGCGACGGTGGCGATGTAGAAAACGGGAATTTCCCAGAAGATGATGCGCCGGGCCAGCAGGTAGAGACCGCCGAGGAGAATGGCGAGCTCCGACACTTCACCGATGCTACCGAGCTGCTTGCCCACGAAGAGGTGGGCCAGCGGGTAGGTCTGGCAGAAATCGGCCGGGGCGGCGCCGTTGGCCAGGGCGGTTTTCCAGGCGCCCAGCGGGGTGGCCGTGGTGATGGCGTCGGGCAGGGCCCAGGTGGTCATGGCCACGGGGAAGGAGATGAGCAGGAAGACGCGGGCCGCGAGGGCGGGGTTGAAGATGTTGTAGCCGATGCCGCCGAAGACCTGTTTCACGATGACGATGGCGAAGACCGAGCCTACGGCGGCCATCCACGAGGGAAGGAGCGGCGGCAGGTTGAAGGCCAGCAACACGCCGGTGACCAGCGCGCTGAGATCGTCGATGCCCGCATTGCGGCCCATCAGCTTGCGCGCGCCGTATTCCGCGAGCAGGCAGGCGGAGGAGCAGACGCAGACGAGGCGGACAGCCTCGAACTCGAAGACCCAGATTGACATCAGGAGGGTCGGAATCAAGGCGATGAGCACATCGCGCATGATGCCGCGCACGGAGGTGCCGGCATGGGTATGCGGGGAGGAACTGAGCATCCACAGGGGGGCGGTCTCTTCAGCCATGGGAATTATCCTTGTTTGCCTTGGGCTTTTTGGCGCTCTTGTTCCTGGCGTCGGGCCAATTGCACGCGGGCCTTGCCTTGGCGCAGCAGTTGAACCATCGGCCGGCGGGCGGGACAGACAAAGGCGCAGCAGCCGCACTCGATGCAGTCGAGCACGTTCAACCGGTCCACAGTCGGGATCTGGTCGGCCTCCACCGCCATGGTGAGGGTGCAGGGCAGCAGCGACATGGGGCAGGCGCGCACGCAGCGGTTGCAGGAGATGCAGGGCGAGTTTTCGTAAAGGGCGACCGATTGCCGGGGCAGGGCGAGGATGCCGGAGGTGGTCTTGCCAACCGGCACGTCGGCGGAAACCTGCGCAACGCCCATCATGGGGCCCCCGCAGATGAGCTTGCCGGCGTCGCCCGTGAACCCCCCGCAGTGGGCGATGAGGTCCGTGAACTTGGTCCCGATCCGCGCGAGCAGGTTGGCGGGCCGTTTGATGAGCGGGCCCGTGACCGTGACCACCCGTTGGGTCAGGGGGCGCCCCAGGTTGATCGCCTCGTGGATGGCGGCGGCGGTGGCGACGTTTTCGACCAGGGCGCCGACATCGGAGGGCAGACCGCCGGCGGGAATTTCGCGGCCGAGGATGGAGTAGACCAGCTGTTTTTCCGCCCCCATGGGGTAGGCGGTCTCCAGGGCGATGATTTCCACATCGCCATCGGCCTGGGCGAGGGCCATTTCCATGGCCCGGATCGCTTCGGGCTTGTTATCCTCGATGGCCACGCGGATGCGGGGGCCCCCCAGGATATGGCGCAGGATCCGGATACCCTGCCAGATCGCGTCCGCCTGTTCCACCATCAGCCGCTGGTCGGCGGTCAGGAAGGGTTCGCATTCGGCGCCGTTCAGGATGAGGGTTTCGACTTTTTTGCCGGGCGGCGGATTGATTTTGATATGGGTCGGGAAGCCGGCTCCCCCCATGCCCACGATGCCGGCAGAGGCCACGATGGCAATGAGGGCCTTGGGCTCGGTCGCCTGCCAGTCGAGCCCGGGGGTCAGGTTCGAGGCGAGCCGGTCCTGGCCGTCGTTCTCGATTTCAATGACCGTGGTGGGCTTGCCGCCGGCGGAGATGCCTTCGGTGATGTTCTTGACCACGCCCGAGACGGAGGCATGGGCCCAGGCGGAGACGGCGGCGGCGGGTTCGGCGATGGGCTGGCCGAGGCCCACGACATCGCCCTTCGCCACGATGGGTTTCGAGGGGGCCCCGAGGTGCTGGGACATGGGGATCGCAACCACGGCGGGGGCCGGCATGACCTCCAGAGGGAGGGCGGCGGTGCTATCCTTGTGATAATGGGGGTGAATGGCGCCGGGGAACCGGAACGGGGGTTTCTTTGCTTTCATTAAGGAGCCACCTCCTGCGTGGCGGGCGCGGGCGCTGCGGGGGCCCGGGAGAGGGCGGAAACCGTTCCGCGCTTGTTGATGGTGTGCTGCGGGCAGACCTTGATGATCTCGTCGGCGAGCGGTTCGGTGTAATCGACCACCGCCAGGTTGCCTTCCATGTGGATCCCCTTGCCGCTACAGGCTTTAACGCATTTCTGGCAGGCGATGCAGCCCACATCGCAGGCTTTGCGGGTGAGGATGCCGCGGTCGCGGTTGCGGCATAGAATATGAACCGTGTGGGATTCGGGGACCAGGCGGATCAGGTTGCGCGGGCAGGCCTTGACGCAGAGGCCGCAGCTGATGCACTTGTCGGGATCCACCACCGCAAGGAAGCTGTCGGTCATGCGAATGGCGTTGACCGGGCAGATGCGGGCGCAGTTGCCGTATCCTAGGCAGCCGTAGCGGCAGATCTTGCCGCTGCCGGAAACCATATCTGCGGAGACGCACTCGGCCAGTCCGTTATAGAGCGAAGCGCGCCGCGAGCCCACATTGCCGCCATTACACAGCACGAGGGCCGCCATTTTCTCGGCTGCCTTGGAGGCGACACCCATTAGCGTGGCGATCATTTTGGCGGACGCCTCCTGGCAGGGGCGGCACAGGTTGGTGGGCGCGTTTTTCTCCACGATTGCCTTTGCATAGTCGGCGCAGCCCGCGTAGCCGCAGCCGCCGCAGTTGGCGCCGGGCAGCAGGCCGGTCACTTTTTCAATTCGCGGATCTTCGAACACGTGTAGGAATTTGGCGGCCACGGCGAGCAGGAGCCCGCAGAGGAAGCCGGCAAGGGTGAGGACCAGAACAGGGGTGAGGATGGCGTTTTCCATAATTGCTTATTTTACCAGATTTGCGAAACCCATGAAAGAAAGACTCAACAATCCGGCGGTAACCAGGGCCAGGGCCGTGCCCTGGAAGGGGCGCGGCGGGTTGGCCCGGTCGAGTTTTTCGCGGATTCCGGCGAAAATGACGAGCGCCAGGCCGAAGCCGACGGCCCCGCCGAATCCGAAGAGCACGCTGCCGAAAAAGTCCAAGTTCATCTTGATATTGAGCACCGCCACGCCGAGCACGGCGCAGTTGGTGGTGATGAGGGGCAGGTAGATGCCGAGGGCTTTGTGGAGGGCCGGGGCCGATTTTTTGAGCACCAGTTCCACGAATTGCACGAAAGCCGCGATGACCAGGATGAAGAGCAGCGTTTGGAGATAGCCCACGCCCAGGGGCTCCAGGATCATGTGCTGGAGGGTCCAGGTGACGGCCGAGGCGATGGTCATGACGAAAATAACGGCACCGCTCATGCCGAGGGCGGTGGAAATCTGCTTCGAAACGCCCAGAAAGGGACAAATCCCGAGGAACCGGCTCAACACGAAATTGTTGACCAGCACGGCGCTGAGCACGAGCATGAGATACTTAGTCATGAGGATTCCTTTTTACAGCAAAAACGCCAATTATCATACCAGTTGCCGTCCGCAAATGGAAGAAGAATAGTGGGATTTTTGGGACTCCTCCCTGCACAAGGGGTCAAGTCCCGACTTCCGACAAAACTTTTTTTCACTTGAGCGGCAATCTGCTTGAGTTCTCGCTCTTCCCTCATGCGTTTTTCCATCCGCTCAACGGCTTTGCCCGCAGCCCGGTGATCCGCCACGCCCGCCGCCTTTGCGATCTCGGGTAGCGTCAGCCCCGTGTGACGCTGGGCCAACCACAGCACCACATCCGCCCCCAGTCCCCCTGCCGATCCCGGAAGGCCTCCCATTTCTCGCCCTTGACCTCCTCCACCGCGCGCCGGACATCCTCGAACCCCGGCCGCGTCAACCGGACCGGGTTCAGGTGAATATACCGGCTCGCTTCCAGCGCCCGGCCCCTTCGCTGTCAACCGGCACCGCGTGATACCGCCCCTGAACCACCGGCCCGCTTTCCTTCCACCGCCGGTTATGCCACATGCCGTAACTGACGTTCAACCACCGCATCGCCCGGCTCAAGTTTCCGTGCGGGGTCTCCACCAGCCGGTGGAAATGGTTCGCCATCAGCGCATAGGCGTGCAGCCGAACGCGGTACCGCTCAACCA
>JAWOJA010000097.1:0-31181 GCA_046484345.1 Kiritimatiellia bacterium | reverse complement strand
GCTGAAGATCATGTTGGTATAGCCTTTCTGATCGTTCATGAGGGTACAGATGGTATCTGGATTCTGATAAACTGGTGGACTGGAAATGAATTGCTTCATACGGAAACCTGGTTCTCCGAGTTGGACGAACCGGTGAAATTTATTCGGTGTCCTGACGAACCACTGGTGTTCCAGTTGTCGCGCCAGCGGCATAGCTGGGTAGCTAAGTTCGGAAAGGATAACCGCTGAAAGCATCTAAGCGGGAAGCCTACCCCAAGATTAGATATCCCGCAACTTTATGTTGCCTGAAGACCCCTCGAAGATGACGAGGTTGATAGGCCGGATGTGTACGCACAGTAATGTGTTCAGCTTACCGGTACTAATAGGTCGTGCGGCTTGGCCACAAAACAATTTACATAAACTCAAAGTAAACGGGAATCGTCGCCGGCGGCGAGCCCGATTCTCAAGGTCCGGCTGACCGGCGTGGGGCCCGACGACACCTTGGCGATGCCGGCGCCGCCGATGTAGGGATCGTTAAATTCGGAAGGAACACCCGGCCCGGCCGAAGAAATCCAGTTGTTCCCTTCCATCCAGTCCCCGTCGTCCGGTCCCACCCACCAGTACGTATTCGGGGGGGGCGGGTCGTTCACCGTCAAGGTTGCGGCGGAAGAGGTTGCCGTACCGAGCACATTGGTGACGATACAGCGGAAACTGCCTTCGTCGGTCTGGGCCGCGGCCGCAATCGTATAGTTCGCGGCGATGGCGCCGCTAATGTTGACGGTGTTCTTCTGCCACTGGTAGTAGAGCGGGGGCGTGCCGGAAGCGATGACGCTGAAGGTCGCCGGCTGACCCAGGTACGCGGCCTTATTCACGGGTTGTACCACAATGGTTGGCGGGCCGTACACCGTCACCGTCAAGGTTGCGGCGGAAGAGGTTGCCGTACCGGCCACATTGGTGACGATACAGCGGAAACTGCCTTCGTCGGTCTGGGCCGCGGCGGCAATCGTATAGTTCGTGCCGATGGCGCCGCTGATGTCGACGGTGTTCTTCTGCCACTGGTAGTAGAGCGGTTCCGTGCCGGAAGCGGTGACGCTGAAGGTCGCCGGCTGCCCCCCGTTCACGGCCTTGTTCACGGGTTGGACCGTAATGGTTGGCGGGTCGATACCGCACTCGCTCGACAGGTCGTTCAACAATGCCCGGCACGGCGCCGGCATGTCGGGCGCCGACTGGGCGGAGGCATAAAGCTCGACGAACTGTCCGCCGCCGACCACGCCCGAGGTGGTGACGTTCGAGCAATTGTACAACCGCAGCTTGGCCTTCAACTCGTCCGGAACGGTCATCCCCAAGCCCCGCTCAATGAGATCCCGATTGTAAAAATCGTTCATCCCCTCAGTAAACTGCCCCTGGAATCCGCTCGAATTAATCAGCACATAGCCGGGCGAATACCAACCCAGCCGGTTGACGGATGATGTTGTGCCGGAATCGGGATCCACGACGGGATACTGCGTTCCGGACGACACGCTCGACTGGCGGTATACCCCCACATGGCTCACATTGTCCGCCCAAAGCGCAAACTGCCGATGATTGTAGGAAAGATGGCCGAGCCCGTCGCTCTGCAGCACCGAGGAGGCGCCAAACTGGGTGGTGGTGGTGGAATTCCAACCCATGTTATACTTATACACGAGATAGGCCGGCCTGACCGCCCCGTCCAGAAGGTGCTCGCTCGTCGATTCAACCATCTCGATCTCGAAGGCCAGCGGCAGATCCCCGGGAAGATTCCGGTCCAGCGTGTGCCGGCTGTAATTGTACGTCTCGTACCCCGTGTACTCGGTGTTGAATTGGGACCACGGCCCGCGGTCATTATCCAGCACCGTGTAAACCTGGCTGCCCCGGCCCACGAGAACGAACCGGTCGCCGGCCTGCAACTGAATGGGCTTCGCATTGGCGGGGATGTCGGTCGCCGGATCGATCTGGGCCACCGTCTTTCCGAGAATTACGCTCCAATTGACGAAGCCGCGGATCCGGTTGCTGGAGACCGTGCTCACGATCCGGGGGATGCTGTCGCCCGTCACCATATAATCCCGACTGGCCCAATACCGGCTCCCGTTCCGCGGAATCCGTTGAACAAGCATGTGCTTCCGCCCGAGCCTGAACTTGTAGGCGCCCGCCGGAACGTTCCATTGGAATTTCGTCTGGCCTTCTGAATGGACGCGTTCGTAAATATCCTTCCATGTCCCGTGGTTGCCGATGGTGAAGGCGAACCGGCCGATCTGAATGATGTTGGCCCGGTTTCCCCAGCCCTCCAGATGATAGGAGTTGTCCACCTGGTGGAACGAATGCCCGCTCACGATCTCGAAGACCTCTTCGGGATAGTAGGTCCTGGCGACGAGGCCGGTGTCGAAGCCGGTCTTGTCGGTCGTCATGCGGACGTCGACCAGGGCGGAGGTGGGCCGCCATTTCTTCTGATCCTGAAAATCGGTGGACACATTCTGCATGACCAGGTAATTGCCCGCGCCTGAATTTGCCTTCAGATCGACGAATGCGACTCCGGCATGCTCGAAGTCCTTGATGAAGATATATTGATAGGCCGTGATATCGGACGCCACGCCGTCGCCGGCGTATTTCCCCCCGCTGTAGACGAAACCCAGCCCAACGCACTGGAACAACTCTTCCGTCAGCCCGCCTCCAGCGGAAATCTCCCGCTTCTCGTCGAGCGCGGTATTGCCGAGAACGGCCAGGATCCGCTCGCAGGGACCGATGATCGAAGACCCGCCGAAAAACGACCGGGTGAAGCTGCTTGTCTCGGGAACGGTCCGGTGCGGCGGAATCCAGACGATATTGTGAATGACGATGTTTCTGTCAAAGACATTGATTTTAAACAGATAGGACTCTTGCTTGTAGGCTTTGTTCCCGATTCCGCCCCACTGGAAATAATCCTCCACGCCCAGCTTGACCCACGCCTTCATTCCGGAACCGGTCCAGATTTTCAACGCCTTGTCGCCCATGTTGACCAACCCGTGCTGGAGAACCACATACGCGCTCCGAACCCCGTTCGTCACGGTATACGGCAGGAGCCGAATCTCCGTGTTGGTGTTCCCCGGACTCATATAGGCCGCCATCATGAGGTCCCAGGCGGCGCTGTTGTCGAAGAAGATATAGCCTTTTCGCTGACTCGCGGCCTGGGGCGCTCCCGTGCTCCCCCCGTTGAATTCGAAGTCAACGAGGATGTTTCGCCCATCGATAACCCGCACGACCTTCGCGTAACGGCTGCCGACGATGTTGGGATAGAACAGATCCACGAGGTTCGTGTCGGCGTTGGCGGGATTCCGGTGAACGAACAGGCCGCAGAACGACTTGTTCAGGTCCTGTTGGTCGAAAACCTGCCCGGAGCCGGTGTAGGCTATTTTCGTATAGCTTCCCGGCGGGAGGCCCGCCCCGTTCGTGATGGAAGGATCGACGGACTGAGGCGTATAGGTCAGGTCGCCGTCGAACCGCTTGTAATACGCCTGTCCGCCGAACTGTTCGAGCGTCAGCCACGGCTCCCCAAAAACCATCCAGGGAACGAACACGATCAGCCACAAGAAACTGCACCTGAACTTCATACCGGCCCCCCTTCTATCTGCGGAAACAATAGTTGCCTGTCCTTGCCTCGTTCTCCCTGCCGCCGTGTTCGCATCGTCGATCACAAGCGGTTCCACGAGCATCCTCCGCCTCTCCCTCTTTGTAACAAACCACACATAACAACGCCGGAACACCAACCCGGATTATTCACAAAACCGATTTGTGCCTAAAACAGAAGAGCAAAAATCCTTCAGGTTTTTCCAAGTTGCGGTTGGTTGCAATAACACAAAAGCGCTTTCCGATCGGTCATATTAGATCAACAAAGTTTGCTTTTGCAAGCTTTTTTTCGAACAAAAAACCGGGAACAAAAAACCGGGCGCAGACGGCGGCTTCATTTTGCTCAAGGCGGCCGACCGGCGCATGGGTTTGATCGGCGCGATGAGCGCCACGCTTTCGAATTCCGGATGCCCGGCGACATGTGCAATCGCTCAGTTATCGGGGATTGATTACAAGATCGGCTTCGGCTCGCAGTCCCGAAAAGGGCTTGCACACCCGCGGAATCCTGATGACGATCCTGGGAACGCTTGCCAAGCGCACCGAGCATGCGGTCGACACCTTCGTTCGCGTGCTCGATGCCGTGGCCGACAATCCGGCCCTTAACCTTGAGGACTTCCTCTTCGGTCCGGTGTCCCTCGTGGCCTCTCAGCATCCCCGTTCCCGCCTGCGGCGACGCGTCCGCCTTGGAATGGTTAGCCGCTAATCAACCCCCGATAACCGACCGATTACCGACCGGGCGCATTGCAGAACTGTAGGTGATTTTAAACGATAGCCCATCCTTACCGGGATCGGCGCATCGGCACCCCGGGCGGCCGCAGACCTGGTACTGCCGGGCGAGGTTCCTTATCCCGGCCACTGGCATTGGGTTTACACGGCAACGCTGTTTCGTCTGGACCAGCGCGCGACAACCCAATCGGGTCGACCGGTGATAACTGAACGCGGATTTGTGGCCACCCGTAATGGATATGAAATCTGGCTGCCAATCGGTTCAAGGACGCCACGCATGGACGCCGAAACGCAACACCCACATATACCACCGCCGGACAACGCCACGTTCAACTCATGCACCCGCTAAAAACCACCTACAGTTCTGCAATGCGCCCATCTTCGGGCAAGTCAACTTATTCGGCGGCCGTTTTGCGGGACTTGAAGACCGCGTATCGCACGGCGCTGTTGACGAAAGTGCCGGGTGTGTCAAAACGGCGCACGGATGCCCCGGAAAACGAGGCATCGAAAACCGTCCTAAATGGGGCTTCAGTAAGCGCCATTCCATCCTGGGGTGTGCACCCCATAGCTTCCGGTACCGATCGACCTACACTTGATGAAGACCTACACGGCGACCTGAAAAAATGAATTCAATCAATCGGATTGCATTGACAAGCCTCGGAACCGCATGCGTGGCGACGGGGGTAGTCGGCATGTTCCTGCCGCTCCTGCCCACAACCCCATTCCTGCTTCTGGCCGCCTTCTGCTATGCGCGAAGCTCAAAGAAGTTCTACGTCTGCCTCACCACCAACCGCTGGTGTGGGGAATACATCCGGAACTACCGGGAAGGCCGGGGCATTTCGCGCCGACATAAGGTTGCCACCCTCGCCCTGCTATGGCTGACGATCGGATACACGGCGATAATCGCCATTTCACTCTGGTGGGTGAAGCTGGTCCTGTTCGGCATTGCCGGCGCCGTCACCCTGCATGTGACGAGGATCAAGACGTTCCCTCCAAAAAAAGAAAGGTCACGCCATGATGGTTAAGCAAACGCCCACGCCCTCTTTACGCGCCTTGCTGCTGACAGCGCTCGCCCTGTTGCCGGCCACCCCCCCGGCGTCCGCCCAGGAGGATCGCCCGCCCGCGGACGATCCGGGCGTGATGTGGCTCGTGAGTCCTCTTTTTGGGTACAACCGTGACGAGCTGAAACAAAGAGACCGGACGGGCCAGATCCACACCGCGACTGAAAATGCTCCCGAATACGGTTTGTTCGCCATGGTGGCGAGCCCCCGGTTCGTCGTGAACGATTTCCTATTTTTCACCGAAGCCGCCGACGACACCGAGGTGATGGGCAACTTCTTCCATGTCAACCTGTATGGCGACCCGGCTGATTCGGTCACCTGGAACATGGGCGCGGGCCACCTGTACCACAAGATCGACCCGCCGAACGAGGAGATTGAGGTGAACGTGCCGATGGTCAAGGCCGGGCCCGTGCTGCGGATCAAGCCGTGGGGCCTCGCCTTCAATCCCTACCTCGGTTATGCTTGGGAACGGATTGATACGCGTCATGGGGACGCGGACAATGATTCGTATCTCTACGGCCTATCCGTGGACTGGCGGTGGCGCATGGTGGGGTTGAACATGAAGTATTACTACCAGGACAGCCAGGAGTTAGATGACGATTTCAACAACGTTCACGTTCGCCTGACGACCGGATTCACCCGCCACTGGGGCATGGCCCTCCGTTTTGACTACATGGAGCACGCCACCACCGACGACACCTCGGTCCTGCTGGGGCCCGTGTTCGTCTTTTAAAAGCTGGCCATGGGGCGCGCCCGCTTCTATAGTGTGCGCCTTCATGATCATGACTTTCCTTCATCGTATTCGCGGACTGGAGCGCAATCTCATCCTCTTCCTCGCCGGCATGGCCCTGCTGGGCGCCAGCGGAGGCATGATGGAAACGACGTTCAACAACTACGTGAGCGACGTTTTCAAGCTCGAAGCCGATGCGCGCGGAATGCTGGAGTTCCCCCGCGAACTGCCCGGCTTCCTGACCGCCCTCTTCGCGGGCATCCTTTTTTTCCTGCCCGAAACGCTCATCGCGGGCTTTTCGGCCCTCGCGGTCGGAGCGGGCATGCTGGGCCTGGCCCTCATCGGGCCGAGCTGGGGCGCCCTGCTGGCGGTCATCACGATCTGGAGCACCGGCGCCCACTTGCTGATGCCGATCCGCACCTCCATTACCATGGACCTTTCCACCGCGGGCCAGCGCGGCCGGCGCCTGGGCCAGATCGCCTCCACCGCCCTCGCCGCCAGCATCGCGGGTTGCGCGATCGTCTGGATCAGCATGCGGTTCCTCAAAGTCAGCTATCCCGTCATCTTCGTCATCGGCGCGCTGGCCGCCTTCGCGGCGTCCGGCTTCCTGTTCGCCATGCGGATGCCCAACGCCCACCTACAGAGGCCGAAGTTCGTGTGGCGCCGCCAATACTGGCTCTACTACACGCTCTCCCTGCTCTTCGGCGCCCGCAAGCAGATTTTCATCACCTTTGGCCCCTGGGTCCTGATCCGCATCTTCCACCAGCCGGTCTGGATCTTCGCCCAGCTCTGGATCGCGGCCGCCATCCTGGGCGTCTTCTTCCAGCCCTGGCTGGGCCGGGCCATCGACCGCTGGGGCGAGCGCCGCGTGCTGCTGGCGGATTCCGTGTTGCTGTTGCTGGTCTGCCTCGGCTACGGCTATGCGCACGGGAAACTGGGCCTTTACCTGCTGTACGCCTGTTTCGTGGGCGACAATCTGCTCTTTGGCGTGAACATGGCGCGCGACACCTACCTGTCGAAAATCCTACAAAAAAAGGAACACATGGCGCCGACGCTTTCTCTGGGCATCAGCATCAACCATGCCGTCTCCATGTCCGTCCCCACCCTGGGCGGGTTTCTCTGGATCCGCTACGGCCATCCGTCGGTGTTTGCGGCCACGGCCGTTATCGCGCTGCTGATGGCGGCCTTCAGCGCTATGGTCCGCCTGCCTAAACGGGCGTGACGCCCTTCGTGAGCAGGATGTTGCCGTATTTGCGCACCTCGCCCGTCATCACCACGGCAAAGGCCTTCCGCGCACGGTCGTAAAAGGCGAACCGGTCGACGCGCCCGATCGCCGGAGCCTTCGGCGCATGGCGGTCGATCGCCACCCGGTAGGCAGTCTCCACCGCCGGGTCCAGCTTGTCGCCCGCCATGGCCGCCATCATGACCAGCGGCGTGTCCACGTACGTGTCGAGCTCGAATACGGGCAAAATGGCACCCAGTAGCCTGGCAATATCCAGGCCGTCGGCGCGAATCACGGCGTCATTCACCGTGTGCCCCGGAAAATGGGCGTCTGCCAGCACGATTTCGTCGCCATGCCCCATACGGCACAAAACGGCGAGCAGTTCGGGGGATAATAAAGGGGATATTCCTTTCAACATGACCGGTGCTCCTTTTTTCTATGCGCAGTCTACCAGACAGATGCCGCGACACGCAATCGAGACCTGCAAATGGGACCGGGATGCTTCCCCAAAATTTCCCACTAATTTTCAATCGAATGGTATTGACGAAACAGGGCTGTCTCGCGTATATTTGCCGTCCGTTGATGAGTAGGCCGGACCAGAACCAACACCCGGTCGACTCAGGAAGGGAGCGTGATTTCCAGCGTGATTCAAGTTAGAATTAAAAAAGGTGAAACCGTGGATCGGGCACTCAAGCGCCTCAAAAAGGTGCTTGATAAAGAAGGCCTGATGCGAGAGATTCGCAATCATCGCTACTTCGAGAAGCCCAGCGAACAGCGTCGTCGCGAAAAGGCCCGCGCCCGCATTCGAGCCCGGATGCAGGGTCGCTAGGTCATAGCCGTAAGACTGTACGCCGGGATCCCAAGATCCCGGCGTTTTTTTTGCAGGTTCTTATGATTATTGCCCTCTCCACCCGATGGAATGCTTCCCGCCATGCCGCCGGCGAATCCATGGCCGACGAGATTTTGGCGGCGGGTTTCGATCATGTGGAATTGGGCTACGATTTACGGGCCGACCTTCTCCCCGGCCTGATTGCCCGCATCCGCTCCGGCGCCCTCCATGTCGGCAGCGTGCACGCCCCCTGCCCCATCCCCCTGGGCCTTCCTTCGGGGAACCCCGAATTTTACACCTTGGCCGATCCGGATGAAACCGAGCGCGTCATCGCGGTCCGCCTGATCCGTGACACGCTCCAGTTCGCGGCCGAACTCGGCGCCCGCGCCGTGGTGGTTCATGCCGGCAACGTCGAGATGCGCCATTATTCCTATCCCCTCCTCGACCTGATGCAGTCCCGAAAAGCGGCGCGCTGGTGGAACCGGTGGCGGATCGGGCGCATGAGGGCCCGCCTGGAAATCGGCCGCATCAAGTCCGTCCAGCCCCACCTCGATGCCCTTTCCAAAAGCCTTGAGGAACTTCTGCCCGAATTGGAAGCCTCGGGCGTGACGCTGGCCCTCGAAAATCTGCCCACCTGGGAATCCGTCCCTTCCGAATCCGAGCTGGGCGCCATCCTAAACCGATTCCCCACCCCCCGGCTGGCGGGCTGGTACGACATCGGGCATGGCTATTTCCGCGAAAAGCTGGGGTTTTCAAATCCCCAAAAATGGTTGGAAAAAATGCAGGGACGCCTGGCAGGCCTGCACATTCACGACGTCGATGCCGGCATGACCGACCACCTTGCCCCCGGAATGGGCGTTCTCGATTTTAAATCCTTTCGCAAGTGGGCCGAACAGGCTATGCTCCGAGTTGTCGAAGTTCGTCCGGGCATCCCTGTCGATTCGCTCAAGTCCGGCTTGAGCCAGTTGCGCGCCGCTTGGGAGTGCCCGTCTCCGTAAACAGGCACAAGCACCGAGAGGATAAAACAATTATGGCTAAAAAAGCGTTGATCACAGGCGTTACCGGCCAAGACGGTTCCTATCTCGCCGAGCTCCTGCTCGAGAAGGGCTATTCCGTCTACGGCATGGTCCGGCGCTCCAGCACGGAAAACTTCGAGCGTATCCAGCACCTGCGGGACCGCATTGAGCTGGTCCAGGGCGATCTTCTTGACCAATGGTCCCTGATCCACATTCTGGAAACCGTGCAGCCCGACGAAGTCTACAACCTCGCGGCCATGTCCTTTGTCCCCACCTCTTGGAGCCAGCCCACGCTGACCGGCGAGTTTACCGGCATCGGCGTCACCCGCGTGCTCGACTCCATCCGCCTCGTCTGCCCCAAGGCCCGCTTTTACCAGGCTTCGAGCAGCGAAATGTATGGCAAAGTCCGGGAGGTTCCCCAGACCGAACAGACACCCTTCTATCCCCGCAGTCCCTATGCGGTGGCCAAAGTCTACGGCCACTACATCACCGTGAACTACCGGGAAAGCTATAACCTCTTCGCCGTCTCGGGCATCCTCTTCAACCACGAAAGCCCCCGGCGCGGGCTGGAATTCGTCACCCGCAAAATCACCGATGCCGTCGCCCGGATCAAGCTGGGCCTCGCCAAGGATCTGCCCCTTGGCAACATCGAATCCTGCCGCGACTGGGGCTTCGCCGGCGATTACGTGCGCGCCATGTGGATGATGCTGCAGCAGGAAAAGCCCGAGGACTTCGTCGTCGCCACCGGCGAATCCCACTCCGTGCGCGAATTCTGCGAAGTGGCCTTCAACCACGTGGGGCTGGACTGGGCCCCCTATGTCCGGCAGGATCCGCGCTTCATGCGGCCGGCCGAAGTGGACCACCTGATCGGCAACCCCGAAAAGGCCCGCCTCCAGCTGGGTTGGAAGCCCGGAGTGGACTTCAAGGGGCTGGTCCGCATGATGGTGGACGCGGACATGGCCCGGCTCCAAGCGGCACGGAGATAACGCATGCGGGTTTTCATCACGGGCGCTTGCGGTTTTGTGGGCCAATATCTCGTACGGGAACTGATCCGGGCCGGACACGAACCCTTCGGTTTCGGCCTGGAGACCCCTCCCGCGGAGCCCTTCTGTCCCGTCGTGCAAGGTGACATCCTGCAGCCCCGCCTGCTTGATGAAACCGTGCGTCGTCTGAAGCCCGACGCGGGGATACACCTGGCCGCCCTTGCCGCGCCCGCGGAGGCCGCCGCGCGCGGCCCCCTCATGGTGGCGGTTAATGTTCAGGGAACCATCCACGTTCTGGAGGCCTTCCGCCGGGAGGCTCCCGCCGCCCGGTTGCTGACCGTCAGTTCGGCTCGCATTTACGGTTCTCAAAACCCGGGCGCGCCGATTCGGGAAGAAGCGCCCCTGGCCCCCGACAGCCTCTACGCCATCACCAAGGAAGCGGCGGACCGCATGACTCGCCACTACGCGCAGGAATTCGGCCTGCCGTTCATCACGGCGCGCCCCCACAACCACACCGGCCCCGGCCAGGGTGAAAGCTTCAGCGTGGGCAGCTTTGCCGCCCAATTCCGCGCCATGCTGGCGGGCACAAAACCCGCCGTGCTGAAGGTTGGCAATCTGGACAGCGCCCGCGAGTTTCTCGATGTGCGCGATGTCGTGCGGGCTTACCGGCTGCTGCTGGAAAAGGGCCGCCCCGGCCAGGCCTACAACATCGCCTCGGGCCGGCAGGTTTCAATCCGGACCCTGATCGAAACCCTTTCCCGCCTGTCCGGCGTCCGGCCGGCTGTGGAAGTCGATCCGGCCCGATTCCGGCCCGCCGATTTCAGCGCGCCGCTTGATACGGGCAAACTGGTTGAGGATACCGGCTGGAAGCCGGACCTAACGCTCGAGGACACCCTGCGCGATATGCTGGCTGGCTGACAAACCCGAGGAGCTCATGCGAACGCTGGCGAAAAATGCATGGCCAATCGGCAGACTGGTCGTTGCCGCCCTGCTGATGGGGTGGATTTTCCTTCGCCTCTGGAAAGAGCCGCAGGGACTGGATTTTCGCGCCTGGCATCCCCACTGGCCCCTGTTGCTCGCAGCCGGACACATTCTGCTGCTGGGCGCCTTTCTGCTGGGCATCACGCGCTGGCGCATCCTCATGCACTCTCATCATATCGGCCTGAGCTGGCGCCGCTGTTTCACGCTCTTCTTCATCGGCCAGTTTTTTAACGCGTTTCTCCTGGGCTCGACCGGTGGCGACATGGTCAAAGCCTACTACGCGGCCCGCGAATCGCACCACCGAAAGACCGAGGCCGCCACGCTTGTATTTCTCGACCGCCTCATCGGTCTCTCGGCCCTCCTGTTCCTCGCATTGGGCGTCATGACCTGGCGCATCCGTTTTGTCCAGACACAACCCTCGCTCGACAAAGCCGCTCTTCTCATGCTCGCACTCCTGCTCCTGCTGGCCGGGGGACTGGCCCTGCTCTGGTCGCGCAACTGGCTTGAACGCCCGTTCTGGAAACGGTGGACTTCGGGGCGGCTCGCCCCGATCACCGCCCATGTGGAGCGGATTTACGGGGCCGTCTACCACTTCAAATCCCAGCCCCGGGTGCTGGCGCAATCCTTCGCCCTTTCCATGGGCGTGCACGGTCTGTCGCTGCTGTCCTGCTTTGTTTTCGCCTGCGCCCTGCGGTCCGGCCTCTCGCTCTTTCAGGCCTTTATCTTTTTCCCGCTGATCGGCGCGCTGGGGGCGCTTCCGCTGACGCCTGGCGGACTGGGCGTGCGCGAGGGAGGGGCCGTCCTCCTCTTCGGCGCCATCGGCATCCCGCCCGCCACCGCCTTTTTGCTTTCCCTGCTCCCTTATGTCAGCGGGCTGCTCTGGAGTCTGTTCGGAGGGCTGCTCTACCTGACACAGTCCGAAAAAGCGCGTCTGCCGTGATTGTTTGATTGATAACAAACACGGCTTTCTTTATTCTCTTATCCAAATGCAAGGAGCCGCATGAATTGCTACACCGAAATCGTGATGAGCCTCATCGGAGGGCTTGGCATTTTCCTGCTGGGCATGAAATTCATGTCCGAAGGCATGCAAGCCATTGCCGGCGCCAAACTTCGCCGATTGATCAGCTCGGTCACCGACAACCGGATTTCGGGCGTTTTCATCGGCTGCCTGGTCACCTGCATCATCCAGTCGAGTTCCATCACCACCGTCATGGTCGTGGGCTTCGTCAACAGCGGCTTCATGACCCTGATGCAGGCCATCGGCGTGATCATTGGAGCCAACATCGGCACCACGATCACGGGGTGGATTCTCACCCTCAGCGTCGCCCAATACGGACTGCCCTTGCTGGGCGTCGCCTCGCTGTTTTTCATGTTCGCGGGACGCGACCGGGTTCGCTACTGGGGCATGTTCCTCATGGGCATTGGCATGATCTTTTACGGATTGGTGCTCATGAGCGACGGCATGGTGCCGCTGCGGAGCAACCCGACCGCCCTCAAGCTGATCGCCGCCTTCTCCGCCAAGGATTTTAGCGGCATGCTCAAATGCACCCTCGTGGGTCTGATCTTTACCGCCATCATCCAATCTTCCTCCGCCTCTCTCGGCATCGCGATGGGCATGGTCAAGGCGGGCATCATCGACTTCCCCACGGCCGCGGCCCTCGCCATGGGCGTCAATATCGGCACCACGATCACGGCCTACCTCGCCTCCCTCGGCACGAACGCCCACGCCAAACGGGCGGCCATGGCCCACATCCTTTTCAACGTCCTCGGCGTGATCTGGATCCTGCCCATCTTCTTTCACTATCTCGACTTCATCCGCTGGCTCATTCCAGAGGGCCAGCCCGAGAACAAAATCGTTGTGGACCTGACCCGCGTCGCCACCGTTCACACCATTTTCAATGTGGTTAACATGCTCCTTTTCCTCCCCTTCGTGAAGCCCTTCGCCTCCCTGGTCACCAAAATGGTGCCGGACCGCAAAAAACACGAAGCCTACAAGCTTGAGTACCTCAATGTCCGGTTCCTGGCCCACCCGGCTCTGGGCATCGAACAGTCCTACAAGGAAATCGCCGCCATGGCCGATCACGTGACGAACATGCTGCACTCGCTCGACACCATCCTGAACCTGCCGTATCCGGAACGGAATGAAAAGGCGGAAGACGATATCTTCAAGCGGGAAACAACGCTCGACAACGTCCAGCGCGAAGTGACCGTGTTTCTCAGCCGCCTGCTCTCCGACTCCGTGACCGGCGATGTCATGGAGGAAGGCCGGCGCCAGTTGCGCATGGCCCACGAATACGAATCCGTCAGCGACTACATCATGAATGTCGCCAAAATGAACATCAAGCTGGTGCAGAATCACCTGGAACTGCCGGTCGAGGAGCGCCGTTTCCTCCAGGAAATGCGCAAACACGTCTCCCTCCTGATTGTGGAAATCAACCGGGTCCTCAAGGAAAACGGCTATCCGGATCCCACCTTCATGCCCGCCTTCCAGCCCGAGGCGATCAAGGCGCTGCGGATCATGAAGGATTACCGCCAGCAGCATCTCGAACAATTCGCCGTGTCGGCCAAGAATCCCTTGATGAGCCTGGTCTTTACGGACATGCTGACGGCCTTCCGCCGCATGCGCGACCATGCGTACAACATCGCCGAAGTGCTGGGCGGGGAAAAATAGCCTACCCTAGTCGGCGCACCAACCGCGCGCAGAAACCCGGCAGCTCGGGATCGCGCGCGCCCATCACCAGCACCGCATCGCCTTCCCGTCCCTCCTGGATCAGGGCCCGTTCCAGCGCCTCGTAGCTCCCGCATACCTCCACGGGAACTCCCGCCCGGATCAGGCGGGCCGCCAGATCGTCCGAACTCACGCTGGCCTTGGCCGTCCCGCCCGCATAATAGACCGGCAGCAGGTAAAGCCGGCTCCCACCCTGGCACAACCGGGGAAACAGCTCGACCAAGTCGCTCGCCACAGCCGCCAGGGGCCCAAACCCGTGGGGCCGCCACACGCCCAAAATACGCTTGAATTGCGGGGCCAGCGTGATCCAGGCGGCTTCAATTTTGGCGGGGTTGTGCGCGTAATCGTCGACCACCGTAATGCCCCCCGCCGTCCCGACAGTCTGCAGCCGGCGTCCGATCCCCTTGAAGCCCGCCAGCGCGGCGGCCGCCCGCCCCGGGTCAAAGCCCATGGCCGCGGCCAGCGCCAGGGACTGAAAGGCGTTTTCGGCATTATGCCGACCCGGAACCGGCACCACAACCGGTATCGGCCCCCATTGAAAGGACGACCCCCCGCGACTCAATTGCGGCTGGAACGACGCGCCGTCCGGGAGTGTCGGCAGCGGACCGATCACGCCCTTCTTCACCTGGCGGCCAAAATCCGCGAACAGCGCCCGCGCTTCCGCTTCGGGAAAATGATCGCTCGAAATATTCGTGACAATGGCCCAGTCGGGATGGAACCGCATGAGGGACTTGTCGCTTTCATCGGCCTCGATGACCCACGGCCCGCGGCCCACGCGCACGTTCCCAATTTCTTTCTCCGTCGCCCAGTTCAAAACCGCGCCCCCGTCCACCACCATGGGGTCCGCGCCCAATCCTTCCAGCATCACGCCCACCATGCCGGTCACCGTGGTTTTGCCGGACGTGCCCGCAATCGCAATGCACGGGCTCTCCCCGACCGCCTCCGCCAGCATGGCCGCGCGATGCGTCGGCTTGAGGCCCAGGACCCGGGCCGCCCGGATGTCGGGGTTGTCCTCTTCAATGGCCGTGCTGACCACCACGCGGTCCGTCTCCGCCGTCACCCCCGAGCCGTCCTGCGGAAGCAGCCTCACCCCGCAAGCCGCCAGCTTGTCCAGCACGTCCCGGTTCTGATTGGAATCAAAAAAGCGGTCGGATCCCGTCACGGTCGAGCCGAGCGCCACGCAGGCGCGCGCCAGGCCGCTCATTCCCACACCCGCCACACCCACAAAATGAATCCTGAGGTTTTGCATGGTCCAATCCCTTACCGCCATTATGCGGGATAGTCAAGCGCCGTTCCTTCCGCTATACTAATCTCATGAAGAATATAAAGGCCACACTCCCGATTCTTCTTTTTTTCGCGCTCCTCTTCTCCGGAGCCTCGCACCTGCCCGCGGCGGAGTTGCGCATCGAGGGCGAGCGCTTGACTCTGAAGGCCGAGCGGGAACCGATCGCTTCCGTGCTGAACGCCTTCGTCCGCAACGGAGTTCGCGTGAAGCTCGATCCCGAGGTGTCCGGCACAATCACTGTCGATGCCCGCCGCGAGAAGGTCGACTCCGTGCTGCGCCGGCTCATGGCCGACTGCGATTACGTGGCCCTTTGGCGACAGGTGCCCGGCCCGCTCGGCCCCATTCCGATTCTGGAGGAACTGCAGGTCTATCGCCCCGGCCACAAAGACGCCATCCAGCCCCTGCAAGCGCCCGCCAGCCCGCGGATCATCCGCCGGGAATATGCGGCCGGCGAATTGCTGTTGCGCGCCGCAGCCGGCATCTCGCCGGCTGACTTTCTCGCGCTCATCGCGCGTTATGGCGGCCGCGTGGTCGACAGCCTGCCGGCCCTGGGCATTTATAAGATCGCCTTCCCCCCCGAGACCGACATCCCCGCTTTGGCCGGGGAACTGGCCCGGCAGAAAGAAATCGCCTCCGCGGAGCCGAATTACATCTACCGGCTTCCCGCTGGAGTCGAGCAACCGGCCGGTGCGGTATCTTTTCCCACGCCAGGAGCGGTTGCCGGAACGGTCCCGCCCGACGCGCGCCCCCTGGTCGCTGTTTTGGATACCGGTTTCAACATGGACGATCCGCTCGTTTCATGGCTGGACGGGCTCGGCCAATCGGGCGATCCCGTTGATCTGCAGGGGCACGGCACCCAGATGGCATTGCTGGCGGCGGGACGCCTGCAACCTACGGACGCCTCGTCGCAAAGCAAGAACGGCCTGCTGCCCGTGTTGTCCGTCCGCCTGACAGGCCAGGATTCCCTGGTGGCCGGCGATACCCTGATGCGCAGCCTTCAAGCCGCCATCGACCAGAATGTCCGGGTCATCAGCCTGAGTTGGGGGTCGGATATGGACAGCGCCTACCTCAAGGATCAGCTGGAAAAAGCCACCGCCAAAGGCATCGTGGTGGTGGCGGCGGCCGGAAACGAGCCCTCCGGCAATCCCGTTTATCCCGCGGCATTCCCGGGCATATTGGCGGTGGGCGGTTCGAAACCGGACGGAAAACCGGCCTCCTGGTCCAATTACGGGCCGTTCGTCGACTTGACCGCCCCGGGCTATGCCCCCCTGCCCGCCGAACCGGGCGAGGCCCGTCGCGTTGCCGTGGGCACCTCGGTCTCAACGGCCTATACCGCCAATGTCCTGGGCCAATATTTTCAGCTTCATCCCGGAGCAACAACCGCCCAGGCGCTTGGGGCGCTGAATAAGGCCGTCGAAAATAAAGGAACGACTTGGGATACCCGCTATGGCAGCGGCCTGCTGGATGCGGCCGCCGTCAGCCGGTTTCTGACCCCCTGACCGGGTGGCGCTTTTACCGTTTCCTCACAAGGCGCACGGCCGCCGAACGGGTTGCCCGCAAGGCCTCCGGTTTGTCAAGCGTCACAACCGTTTCGTGCACGCGCGGATCTTCCAGGCACAGTTCCGCCACCCGTTGGGCCAGGCGCTCGATCAGGAAATAGGAACTGGCCTCCACCTCTTTCAAAATCCGGTCCTGCAGGCTCTTGTAATTGATCGTGTCCTCAAGCCGGTCGGAACGGCACGAAGCCGACAGATCGCACGACAACTCCACGTTCAATACGACCGGCTGACGGTTGACCCGTTCCTCGGGATTGACGCCGACGATGGCGAACACCGTCATATCGCGCAAAAAAAGGGTGTCCATCCTAAACTCCGTTTCCCAGCAGATGCTGGCCCCCGTCCACGTAAAGAATCTGCCCCGTCACCGAATCGGCCCGCAGCAGGAAAAGAACCGCCTCGGCCACCTCGTCCGGGGTCGGCCGGTTCGGCGTCAGGATCCGTCCGCCTTTGTCATTCGGCTGGATGCCTTCCCCCCGCGGGGGCAGGACCGGACCCGGGGCCACCCCGTTCACGGTGAAACCCGGCGCCAGTTCCACGGCCGCAAGGCGGGTGAGGTCGGCAAGCGCGCGCTTCGATAATTGATAGGCCAGAGCGCCCGCCTCCAGGCTCTTGATGCGGCGGTCCAACAGATTGACGATCCGCCCCGTTTTCGCGCGCCGGCTGAATGCGCGGATCAGGTGGAGGGGCGCGAAGAGATTGGGGCGCATGACGCCCATCAGATGGGCGACATCCGTATCCGCCAGACCGCGCCGGTGGAAAACGGAAGCATTGTTGATCAGGCCATCCAGCCCGCCGGCGGTTTCCACCGCCTGCTCGATCACGGATTCGCAGGCATCCTCGGAGGACAAATCCTTCCGGATCACATAGGCGGTGTGTCCGCCGCTCTCGAGGGTGTCGGCCAGCTCGCGCGCTTCCTTGACAGAGTGGTGGCAATGCACGATGACCTGCGCGCCGGCCTGCGCCAGCTTTTCGCACAGGCATCGCCCGATGCGAACCGCGCCGCCCGTGACCAAAATCTTTTTTCCTTTCAGATCCATGGCGCCTCCCATGCCCGCATTCTAGCGCCCGATCCGGCGATTGTCACGAAAAGGCGCACATCCCGAAAAGGCGCAATTTACAAAGCCGCTCTCATCTGGCATGATGAATGGATGATCTTCAAGTTACCCATTATTTCCGTCCTGACGCTCTGCGCGATCACGGCTTTTGCCGCCCCCCAAAAAAGCGATCCCACCGCCTTTCCTTTTGTTCAAAGGGACGAATTCCGGCTTCCGGCCGGCCATACGCTCCCCGACGAACAATGGATTCTGGCCCGCAACATCACCATCGACGGCGATGCGCAGGATGACCTGTTCCTCTTCGCGGGCGCCTCGCGTCAGGGCCTGACGACCACCGGATCGGGCCTCGTGGCGATCAACGGAGCCTTGAGCGGCGACCTGTGGGCGGCCGGCCAAACGCTGGAAATCAACGGCCCGGTGGAGCGCCATCTGCGCGCCGCCTCCCACCTATTCCGGCTCAACAGCCGCGTTGGCGGCAACGTCTTGGCCGCCGCCACCACCGCCAGTCTCGACACAAACGCGATCGTGGGCGGCTCCGTCCGCATCATGGCCGACTATTTCATCCTTCGCGGAGCCATCGACGGCAACCTGCGCATCACCGCGCGAAAGGTGGACATCGACGGCGAGGTGCAGGGCTCCGTGTTCATCCGGGCGGATGAAATCGGCATTCTGTCCAGAGCCCGGATTCACGGGGACCTGACCTGCGAAACAATGGGCACAGTCAACCCCGACAGCCGGGCCGTCATTGACGGCGCCCGTATTACGCGGCCCCCGCTGGATCAGGAAGCCTTCTCGATTTTCAAGGCAGCCTCCACCCTGATCGCCTTCATCGGGGCCCTTTTGGCCGGCCTGTTTTTCTTTCTGGTGGCACCGCGCACCGTGGCCCGTTCAACGCTGTGGATGGAAAACTATCCCTGGCGCACGCTCATCGTGGGCATGGTGGCGCTCCTGGTCGCCCCGCTGGTCATTGTTTTCATGTTTGCCACGATTCTCGGCATCCCGTTGGCCCTGGTGATGGGCGGCCTTTACGGGCTCGCCCTCTACCTCGGCCGCTTCATCGCCGCGCTGTCGGTCGCCCGCCTGCTGACCGGCCGCCGCATCCGGCAGCCCATCCCGCTGCCCACGCCCCACCTGATGCTGCTGGGTCTGGCCCTCTTCTATCTCTCCTCCTTTTTGCCCGCCTTCCTGGCCGATGCCATCTGGTTCTGGTTTACGGTGACCGGCATGGGCGGGCTGATCATGGGCATGCGTGGAGCCTTGCCGCTTCCCACAGGGTCGGCCCCGCCGCCCCTACCCGGAACCGAAACCCCGCCACCCCCGTACCACCGCAGCTGACCATGGGCGATTTTTCCAATCCATCCTCTCTCCGGCGCTTGCTGCAGGGCGCGCTCATCGGGCTGCTCGCCTTTCTGCCGGTGGCCGCCTTGTGGACCGGTTTTCAGCGGCTCGAGGCCAAAACGTGGGACATGCGCGTGCAATGGTTCGCCAAACCCTCGCCGGCCACGGATTCCATCCGCCTCATCTTTCTCGACCAGGCCTCCCTGGACTGGGGTAAGAACGAGCTGGGGCAAAGCTGGCCGTGGATGCGGGAGATGTACGCCCCCCTGCTGGATTTCTGCCGGCGCGCCGGCGCCCGCAGCGTGGCGTTTGACGTGGTGCTCTCGGAACCCTCGTCGTATGGGGTGGCCGATGATGGCGCCTTCGGAGACGCGGCCCGGCGCAATGGACGGCTGATCCAGGCTTTTTTCCCCTCCGGCAACTCGACCTCCTGGCCCGCCCTTTACCCCTCTCCTTTTCCTCCCGGAGTGCCCGATTCATCCGCCTTCCCGACAAACCGCCGTTCCAAAAGCGCCACCTTCCCCATTCCCGAGGCGGCAACCAATGCCGCCCTCCTCGGCCATGTTCGGGCTTCCTCCGATCCCGACGGCATCATCCGGCGCACCTCCCTTTTCACCTGCCTAAATGAGCGCTTCGTCCCCAGCCTGGGCCTTGCGGCGGCGCTACTGGACCCGAAACCGGCGGATCCCGTCCTCTCGGAGGAAGTTCTTAAATTGGGAACAAAGACCGTTCCGCTCGACCGGCAGGGGCTCTCCATCCTGTGTTTTCGCGGCAAGTCCCAAACTCACATGACCTTTAACGCAAAGGCGATCATCCAGTCGGAACTGCAGTTGCGGGAGGGCGGAAAACCTTTGGTCGACCCCGCCTTTTTTAAAGACAAATATGTCTTTTTCGGCTTCACGGCCCATGGTTTATACGATCTGCGCCCTACGCCTATGGACCGGTATTACCCCGGGGTGGAGGTGCATGCCACCGCGCTCGACAACCTGTTAAACGGGGATTTCATGGCCGAGATCCCAAAGCCTGTCACGCTGGCCATCACCCTTCTGCTGTGCCTCCTGGCCGGCGCCGCGATCCGGTTATGCCGCACCGCCGCCCTCAGCGCCCTGTTCTTTGTTCTGTTTCTCGCTTTGCCGGCGGCGCTGGCGTGCGGCCTCTACGCCCCCGGTTACTGGATGCCGTTCGCCGCGCCCGAAACAGCGGTCGCGCTGTCCCTCGTGGCGGCGCTCGTGACCAATTACGCCGCCGAAGGGAGGCAGAAAAAATTCATCAAAGGCGCCTTCAGCCAGTACCTGAGCCCGGTCGTCATCGAACAACTGGTGCAAAACCCCGAAAAACTGACCTTGGGCGGGGAGAAGAAACCCCTGTCCATCCTCTTCTCGGACATCCGCGGGTTCACCGGCATTTCCGAAACACTCGATCCCCAGGCCCTCACCGCCCTGCTCAACCGTTACCTGACTGAGATGACCACCATCATCTACGAGGAAGGCGGCACAATCGACAAATACGAGGGCGACGCCATCATCGCCTTTTGGAACGCGCCGCTGGACATGCCCGACCATGCCGCGCGGGCCGTGCGCGCAGCGGTGCGTTACCAGGAGAAACTCCGCGAAATGCGCCCACGGCTGAAAGCAGAGTACGGGCATGAACTTCATGCGAGAATCGGCCTCAATACCGGCCCCGTGGTCATCGGCAACATGGGCTCCACCCAGCGGTTCAACTACACCTTCCTGGGCGATGCGGGCAACCTGGCCGCGCGCCTCGAAGGCATCAACAAGCAGTTTGGCACCCCCATCCTCGTGTCGCAATTCACCCGCGATCAGGCGGGCGAAGAATTCGCCTTCCGCAAAATCGCCCGTGTCGGCGTGGTGGGCCGCAAGGAACCCGTCAGCGTGTACCAACCCGTCCCCCGCTCAACCTGGGAGGCGGGCGCGGCCGTATTCGACTCGTTCGAACGGGGCCTGGCGCTGTTTGAAAAGGGCGATTTCGCGGATGCCCTCGCCTTTTTCGAGCCGGCCGCCCCCGACGACCCCGTTTCCGACGCCTATCGGCGCAAATGCCTCGACTTGACGCACCGCCCGCCCGACCGCTGGGAGGGCGTCTGGGTCATGACGGAAAAATAAGGACACACGGCAAATGAGAAAGAAAAAACAGGCCGCCCTGACGTTGCTGGGAAAAAGCAAAACCGTGTATCCGGACAACCCCGATGAGGCCGTCCTGGAGGCGTTCCCCAATCCCAAGCCCGGCCGGAATTACTGGATCACACTCGATTGTCCGGAATTCACCGCCCTATGCCCCATCACCGGGCAGCCGGACTTCGGCCAGCTGACCATTGCCTACGTCCCGGACCAGCTTTGCGTGGAAAGCAAGGCGCTGAAATTGTACCTTTTTTCGTATCGCAATCACGGCGCCTTCCACGAGGCCGTGACCAACCGCATTTTGGACGATCTGCTCGCGGCCATCCGGCCGCGCCGGGCCCGCGTGACGGGCTCGTTCAACCGCCGGGGCGGCATCGCCATCCAGGTGGTGGCGGAATTTCCGGATAACACGCCTTAGGGACGCTCCGGGCCTTTGGCAAGGGGCAGCGTGAACCAGAAGGTGCTGCCTTGCCCGGGCGCGCTGGCAAGGCCAATCTGCCCGCCCTGCGCCTCCGCCACCATGCGGCAAAAAACCAGGCCCAGGCCGGTGGAATAGCGCACGCCCTTCTCTTTCGCTTCCAGCTGGCCGAACTTTTGGAACAGGCGGCCCTGATCTTCAGGGGCGATACCGGCGCCCTCATCCGACACCTCCACTTTTAAAAAGCCCTTCTCCTCGGCGGCCGTCAGGGATATCCGGGTTCCTTCCGGGGTGAACCGAAACGCATTCACCAGCAGATTTACCAGCAACCGCACCGTCAGACCCCGGTCGCAAAACACCTGGTAAGGTTGGGCCGGAATGCGGACTTCGAAAGGCCGGCGCTTGGCGATCCCGCCCAGCAACCGTATGGCCTCCGCCGGAATCTCGGAAAAAAGAACGTTCGCCGGACGCACCAAGTCGCTTCCGCAATCGCT
Organism: Kiritimatiellia bacterium; assembly: GCA_046484345.1. GTDB lineage: Bacteria > Verrucomicrobiota > Kiritimatiellia > CAIKKV01 > CAIKKV01 > CAIKKV01. The sequence goes on along the minus strand of JAWOJA010000097.1, from coordinate 9,021 downwards.
CTTGTAAACGTCGAGCATGTCGGAGATCAGCGTGACGAGGATGCGGGCCGAATCCTGGATATTCGCAACTCCATCCCGGGTTTCGGGGTCGTGCTGGACTTCGGGATTGAGGGTGATCAACTCCGCCATGCCCAGGATGCCGAACAACGGCGTGCGCATGTCGTGCGCAATCAGGTGCGTCAGCATTTCGTGCTGCTTCTCGCCCTCCCGGAGCTTCGCGTTGGCCTCCTGCAGTTCCGCCCGCATCCGGGCCATGCGAAGGTGCGTTTCGATGCGGACGCGCATCTCCTCCATCTGCACCGGCTTTGTGATGTAGTCCATTCCGCCCACTTCGAACGCCTTGACCTTGTCATAGGTGTCGTGCAAAGCGCTGAGGAACACCACGGGAATATCGCGAAACCGCGGATCGGCTTTCAGCCGGCGGCACACCTCGAACCCATCCATCTCCGGCATGTTGATATCCAGCAGAATCACATCCGGCTGGACATCCTCAAGAATGGCAAAGGCCGCCGCGCCGCTACGCGCCGGGCGGACGCGGTACCCCTCCATCTGCAACAGCTTGACCAGCAGCTGCAGATTGGAGGGAATGTCGTCCACAATCAAAATATTTGTCTTGGACTCCGCGTCAGCCATGCAAACTCCCTGCCAGAACAAGCGTCAGCGTCTAGAGCCCCACGAATTTCACACCGGTTTGCTCGCAAAAGGCGGCCAGTTCTTCATAAACATGCGACCCGTACCCCAGGCAGGCGTATTCGTTGTTCCACGCTTCCACCAGGGCATCCATGTCGGCGTGCGGGGTCACGAACGCGTGCGGCCAGAAGGGAATCCCGCACTCCAGGCGCCGTTTTTTCAGCTCCTCGGCCGCCGGATTGAACACCGTGCACCGGCACGCCACCAGCTCGAAACGGCCGTCGGTCCGTCCGAAGCGGGCCAGGACACCATCACCCGGTTTGCACAGCAGGCTCACGGAAATGCCGCCCGCTCCCCCTTCCGTCGGAATGCCGTGTTCGGCGAACGTGGCCGGGCCCAGCCGGCAGGCCAGCGAAGGCGGGCAGGCGCCGTCGCCGATGATTTTGATTTCCTTGCGCTTCTTGTCCACGTGTTGCAAGTCGCCGTAATAGACCCGCGAGTCGCCCAGGTCGGTCAGCAGCTTCACCGTCATCGCCGTGTTGAAATCGCACAGTGTGGACGTGCCGATCCCGTCGTTCAGGATCATGCTTTGCGCAAAGCAGGTGGCGGTGTAATCGTCGCCCAACCCCGGGAACGATTGGATGGTGTAGAAATCCCAATTCTCCTGTTTCAGGATTTTCCGGATCGCCAGATAGATGCGGATGGAACGGTCCGCCACGCGCCCCTTGGGGATGGGCACGGCAAAATGCGGTTGGATTTTCCGTCGCGCCTCGATCAGCTCTTTCGCCGTGATCGCTTCCGCCGTGCGGATCAACTCCGTGGTGTCGCGCGAATCGATGTCGATGCCGAACGTCTTCATCCACTGGGAGGGGTCGGCCGCGCCGCAGGTCTGACCCATGCCGCGCCCGCCAAAGGTGCCGATCGTGCTCTGGTTCAGGAGGTTTCGCTCCTGGGAGGCCCGGCAGTAGCTGACAATCTTCGCCACTTCCGCCGGATCGTCAGCCCCGCCATAAACAAACCGGTGCGGAATGCCCAGCTCCTTGAGACCGCCGTGCAGAACCAGTCCGCCCACGGGACGCCAACCCTGCGAGCCCGGATGGGTCCACAGCACGAGCCCCTTGCCCGTCATCGCGTAATCCCGGATCGCGCCGACCATGTGCGCGGCCCAGACCCATGTTCCGGAGAACAGGACGAGCGCGTCCACATCGTCGCGTTTTTTGAACGCTCCGAAACAGGCGCGCGCCTCCTCCTTGGAGGCCACCACGAGGCGATGCTCAACGAGTTCGACGCCGGCGTTCAGGAGCGCCTTTTTCGCGGCCGCGACGAGCGCGTCGTCGATAAACGGAACCCCCATGGGATCCTTGAGCCCGTCCTTGTGCACACCGTAAACAATGAATCCGACTTTGGCTTTTTTCATGATCTCCTCAATGTTTGAAACAACGCTGACCCGTAAATACCATTGCCGCACCCGCCTCGTTGCAGGCTTCGATGCTTTCGAAATCGCGGTCCGACCCGCCGGGCTGGACCACCGCGGAAACCCCCTCGCGCAGCCCCACATCGATGCCGTCGCGGAACGGGAAAAAGGCATCCGAGACCATCGCGCAGCCAGGCAGGCCCCCCTTGCGCCGGGCCACCTCCGCATCAATCTCGGCCTTGCGGTCGGCGTCGGTCAACGTGTTGTAGGGAAGCTTGAACTGTTCCCAGCTGAGCCGGTCCGCCAGCTTGCGATACGCCTTGTCGCGCGCGATCTCGGCCACGCCCACACGGTCCTGCTCGCCGGTGCCGATGCCGACGGTGACGCCGTCCTTGACGAAAATCACCGAATTGCTGCTCACCCCGCACTCGATGAGCCACCCGAACAGCAGGTCGTCGCACTCCTTGGGGGTCGGCGGGCGGTTGACCTTGTATTCCTTCCCCTTCCAGGCGGCCACGGCCGGAAGAAAATCGGCCGGCGTGCGGACGCGCGAGACGAACGAGGTCTGCGCCACAAGGCCGCCGTCCATCAGCGCCTTGAAATCCAGAACCGTCTGGCCCGCGAAAGCCGCGAGGCCCGCGATATTGCCGATGCGCATGACGCGCAGGTTTTTCTTGCGGCTGAACATCTCCATCACGCCTTCGGCATAGGCGGGGGCGGCCACGACCTCCGCATAGTTTTCAAGGATCAGACCGGCCGTATCCCGGTCCACCCCGCGGTTAAGCACAATGGCCCCGCCGAAAGCCGCCACGCGATCGGCCATATGGGCGCGATGAAAGGCCTCCGCCAAGGTCGCGGCCTTGGCCACACCCGAAGGGTTGTTGTGCTTCACGATCACGCAGCAGGGCGTATCCATGAGATAACGCAGGATGTTGAGCGCATTGTCCACATCGGTCAGGTTGGTCTTGCCCGGATGTTTGCCCGACTGCAACAGCTCGGCATCCGAAGCCAGGTACCGGCCCGGCTGGATTGTGACAACGTCGCCAAGCCGCAGGCTGCCGTTCACCAGCTTGTACAAGGCGGCTTCCTGGCCGGGGTTTTCACCATAGCGAAGGCCCTTGTTGACGCCGTCAATCACCCAGGAGGCTTTTTCGTAAACAAGCGTGCGCTCCGCGCCCGCGCCGGAAAACTTGATTTCCATCCGGGGCGTGAAATGGTCATCCATGATGGTCTTGTAGGCCGCCTTGAAGTCCTGCCGTTCCATGAACTAACCCCTTTCCCGGTTCGCGCGCCGCTTGGCCGAAACAACCGTGTTATACAACAGCATGGTGATGGTCATGGGCCCCACCCCGCCCGGCACGGGCGTGATCAGGCTCGCCTTCTGGCGGACCCCCTCATAATCCACATCACCGACGAGACGGAAACCCGCTTTTTTGGAGGAATCCGCGATGCGGTTGACGCCGACATCAATCACCACCGCGCCTTCGCGGATCATGTCGGCCGTGATCGTGTTCGGCCGCCCGGCGGCCGCGATGACGATGTCCGCCTGCCGTGTGAACTGGCCGATGTCGGGAGTGCGGGTGTGACAGATCGTGACCGTGGCATTGCCCGTGGGCGACTTCTGGAGCAGCATGTTGGCCACGGGCTTGCCCACGATGTTACTGCGGCCGACCACGACCACGTGGGCGCCGTCGATGGGCACGCCGCTGTGCATGAGCAGCCGCACCACGCCGTGGGGCGTGCAGGGCAGAAAGGTTTCCTGGCCCAGCATCATCTTGCCCATGCTGACGGGATGGAACCCGTCCACATCCTTCTCCGGATTGATGGCCAGCAGCACCTGCTCCTCGTCGTGATGCTTCTGCAGAGGAAGCTGGACAAGAATGCCGTCGATGCGGGGGTGCACATTCATGCGGGCCACTTCGGCCAGCAACTCCTCCTGCTGCGCGCCGGCGGGCAGCCGGTGATCGTCGGAAAAAATCCCGATTTCCGAACAGGCCTTCTCCTTGGCGGTCACGTACGAGAGCGAGGCCGCGTTATCGCCCACCAGGATGACCCCCAAGCCGGGCGTCACGCCCCGGAGCTTGAGAGCCTCGACCTCCCGCCTTAGTTCGCCGCGGATTTTCTCGGCAACCGCCTTGCCGTCAATGATCTGAGCCGCCATGCTGGTCTCCGGTTATTTCCAATAATCCTTGACGAAGGGAAGCTGTGTCTTCACGCCCAGCAGAACCCGGCAAAACCCGCACCCCGGATACTGGCCGACCATCTCGCGAAGGTTGGTCATCGGATCGCAGCGCGTGCCTTCGGATATCTCGCTTGCGACGCGCTTGGAAAGAAGGCTCAGCCTCTTGGACATCCAGGCTTCCACGATGACCGGGAGCCCCAGCTTGGCGAGCGCCAGAACCCGCTCATCCTTGCCCAGCACGGGCTGGGTGATGATGAACTGGGCGCCGGCATCGATTTTGCGGCACATCTTCTCCATCACATGATCCTGCGGTTCGTAGGGATTAAAAGCAACCCCGAAAATGAAGGCCCCGGGATAGCCCGATTCGGGCGCCTTGTTGTGCTTGTCCGAAAATTTCTGCAGATCGTCATCGAGTGTCTCTCTGGCCTGTTTGGGCGGCCGCACTTCCACATGAAAAAGCTTATTCGCGATATGGCTCTTCATGACTGGTCCATTTGTTAATTGTTGTCCGTGTCTTCTCCTGTGTCCGCCTAGAACAAGCCCCGGACCTTGCCGGTTGCCGTATCCACATCGATCCGCCGGAAGGCCGGATCGGAGGCCGTCCCGGGCATCAGCTTGACGGCGCCGGCCACGGGCACCACGAATCCCGCGCCCCGGTAGACCAGCACATCGCGAATCGGAAGTTTCCAGCCCCGGGGGCGGCCCTTGACCTCCGGTTCGTGCGACAGGCTGAGATGGGTTTTGACCATGCAGGTGCCCATGGTGGCGGTCTGCGGATCGGCCTCCAGCGCTTTGGCCTTGGCCAGCGCTTCATCGGTGTAGGTGACGCCGTCCGCCCCGTAGATCTCGCGTGCAATACGGTCGATGCGGTCGCGCAGCGGCAGCGAAAGCTCATAGAGGAACTTGAACTGGTTCTTCTCGGCGGAAGCGGCCACCACCGCCTCGGCCAGTTCAACCGCCCCCGCCCCGCCTTGGAGCCAGTGTTTCGAGAGGGCGGCCAGCGCGCCATGCCGTTCGGCCACGCGCCGGATCAGGGCAATCTCGGCGGGGGAATCGGTGTGGAAATGGTTGATGCCGACCACCGGGCGCACGCCGCTCTTCTTGACGATCTCGATGTGGGCGATGAGGTTCTCGCAACCCTTTTCGAGAAGGCCGAGGGTTTCCTTCGTGTAGGCCTCGTCGAGCTTCCGGCCAGGCTTCACCGCGGGTCCGCCGCCGTGCATCTTCAGGGCGCGCACGGTGGCAACCACCACCACGGCGCTCGGGACAAGTCCCGAAAAACGGCATTTGAGATTCCAGAACTTTTCGAAGCCGATATCGGCGGCAAACCCGCTTTCGGTGACGTGATACTCGCTCAGGCGCGTGCCAAGCTGGTCCGCGATGATGGAGCTCTGGCCGATGGCAATGTTGGCAAACGGCCCGGCATGGACGAACATGGGTTGGCCTTCCAGCGTCTGCAACAGCGTGGGATTGATGGCGTTCAGCATCCACGCCGTCATGGCGCCGTCCACCTCCAGGTCGCGGGTGGTGACCTCGCGGCCGCGCCGGTCGTGGGCCACCACAATCTTGCCCATCCGCTCGCGCAGGTCGGCAAGATCCTTCACCACGGCCAGGATGGCCATGATTTCGCTGGAAACCGTGATCTGGAAGCCCGACTCCATCTCGAAGCCGTCCATCTTCGAGCCCTGGCCGATCGTGATCTGGCGCAGCGCCTGGGCGCAGAAATCGATGGCCCACTTCCAGTTGACGCGGGCGGGATCGATGTCCAACCGTTTCAGCCCGCTCTTGGCCAGCCGTTCGTCGTCATAATTGGCCTCATGTTGCAGGCGCGCCGTCAGGGCCACCATGCCCAGGTTGTGCGCATTGGTGATGGCGTCGATGTCGCCGGTCAGGCCGAAGGAAAACGGGGTCAGCGGCAGGCACTGGGCCAGGCCGCCCCCGGCTGCGGAACCCTTGATGTTGAACGTGGGGCCGCCGCTGGGCTGTCGGATCGCGCCACTGACGCGTTTGCCCAGCTTGCCAAGCCCTTGCACGAGCCCCAGAGTGGTCGTGGTCTTGCCCTCGCCCAGCGGCGTGGGGGTAATGGCGGTCACATCGATATATTTGCCAATGGGGTTGTTTTGGATGCGGGAGAAGACTTTCAGGTAGTCGATCTTGCCCACCAGCCGGCCCATGGGAATGAGCTCGCTGTCGTGAAACCCGGCGTCGCGGCCATTTTGAGGAAAAGGCTTAAGCGAAGATTCCGCCGATTCCGCGATCTGCCAATCCGCCATCTGTGTCGGGTCCCAAGCCACTTTGCTCTCCTTCAATTTTTCCTGATGGCTGATAAAAAAGTCTGAAAATAATGGCAAAAAGCGGCCTTCCCGTCAATGTATTCACGGGAAAACAGCAGGGCATACGCATCAAAAACCCGTTCAACCGGCCAAAAACCGGCATGGCTCTTGATCGGGCGGGTCACCCGGTGGCCGCGGAGCAGGCCCTGATCCCCCTTCTCTCGGTCCAGCCTCTGGCGAGTCTCCTTCGAATGTGAGATGAACTCGGCCGCCAGACCGGCGCCGCTTAGAAACAGTTAGGCACGACGGCCGCCCCCATGGGGGCGCAGGCAGGGAGAGCAAACAGAAGTTGATCTGCTCCCCCCATAAAGACTATCGTTCGCGGGGTGGCTCCCTTTTAGTGCGTGCGGGCGGATGCCGAACCGTCATGCCGATGTGAAGGGCTTCGACTTTCATGGCGCCGGTCTTTCACAAGCGCAAAGAGGTGTAAATCCGGTATTTAACGGATTACAGGGGTTCCCTTCCCCTCGCTATCCCTCAAAACCCCAACCGCTCCTCGAGCTTGCGCAGGCGGGCCTCGAGGGCGTCGTTGCGGGCCTTTTCGGCCTGAAGCTCCCCGTAGAGCCCTTGAAGGGCCGAGAGGGTAACTCCCTGCAGATCGGACGAATCGACCATGGTCTCCTCCGCACCCTCGAAGGGAAAGGCCGCATGGAAATCCTGGGCCATGGTCCCAATGTGAGTCCGGTTATACCCCTTGAAGCGCCACGTCGTAATCGGCAACCCCGCCACCTTCGCCAGCACCGCACGCGCATCGACCGGCTCAAAACCTTCCTTCAAGTTCCGGTCCGAGGAAAACGCCCAAGCCGCGCTGCCCGGCACCCACTGCACCCGCTGATCCGTCAAAAGGTCCGGCGTGGTGCTCTGAAACCGCACACCCCCATTCGCCTGGAACAACACCGTGTTGGGGCCCCACGAGCCCGCCCCAACTCCCGTGGAGTCGGACCAGACAAACGCTCCTTCATTGGTGGCGGAGGCCTGTCGGCCGGCAGCCAGAGAATAATATTTTGTGACTGTATTTTTTCGTCCGCCAACAATAGTCGAATACAAAGCATTTGAACTTATTAAATTATCTGCCCCTCCTGCGATAACTGAGCAGTAAACATCGGGCTCAATAATATTGAAATGGCCACCCAATATCGCACCTAATGACCCCTTAGCCTCATTCGCCTCCCCTAAAGCCACGGATCCCGCACCTAAAGCAAGCGGACCAACTCCAATTGCTCCTTCAGAGTATCCCTTAAGGATTGTAGCTGGCCCCCAAGCGCCACCATTCCATTTGAGCACTTGGCCGCTTGAGGCGCCGCCGGATTGGAGGTTGGCCATTCGGACGGAACCGGCGGCCAGTTTATTGCTGGTGACGGCGCCATCGGCGAGCTTGGTTTCGGTAACAGCGCCGGTGGCGATTTTTGGCTCGGTCACGGAGCCGTCGGCCAGTTTGGACTCCGTGATGGCGTAATTCTCGATCTTGACGGTGGTGACCGCGCTATCGATGATCTGCGTGGCGGTGATGCCGGTGGAGCTGATGATGACAGTGAGGTTCGACGCATCGGGCTCGATGGCGATCCCCGAGCCGGCCTGCAGCGTGATATTGGCGCCGTCCTTGCCCACGCCGTTAATGGCGGAAATGGCGGGGCCAAACACGCGGCGGATGCGGACCAAGCGCGACCAATGCCCATAGACGGCCCCGTCATAAGCGATCACCCGGGCCTCATAGACGCCTTCGGGCAGGTCAAAGAGGGGCGCCCAGGACGTCTTGCGGGTCCACTTCTCCAGGTAAGGCTGGCTATTGCGCGTGATGCTGAGCAGGTATTTCGTGGTGTCGGCGGCGGGCGTCCATCGGAACACGGGGCGCCGGTCCATCATGTATTCCGAACCGGGAGTCGTCATCACCGGGCGGCCCGGAGCCCCCCAGGCCATGCCCGCCGCCAGAGCCGCCGCCAGAGCCGCCGCCTTCGCAAACCGTTTCATCAACCCCTCCCCGCGTCTGTGTTGAGTTGCAACCTATTTGGAAACTTGTGTCTTATTAGCTACAACCGCAAAACTACGCAAGAATAAAAAAGGGGACGTTCCGCCGTAAAAGGAGGAGGGAGATCAGGATTAGGCGCGCGAACTCCATGGTCGCCATGCTCGTGGGGGTAATGGAATACGAGCAGATGCTCGAATGGCCGATCGACGAGCCGGAACGCATCAAACTGCTGGCCGACACATGGCTGGAGCGGACGTGGGCCAGGGTCGATTTCGAGCTCGAGTCGGCTCTGAAATATGGGAAACTGGGCGCATTGCAGAACTGCTGGTGTTTTATAAAGGGCGCCATGACTTGCGGCATGGTTGAATGTCTGGTGGTTGGATGGGTGGGTGCGGCGTTCCGGCCGTAATCTGGCGGGCGCTTTTCCGCGCTGAGGGGCTCAGGCTGGAGGCGCCGGGACCATTATTCCACGTCACCTCGCCTTCGCCCCTCATCA
>JAWOJA010000015.1:0-3293 GCA_046484345.1 Kiritimatiellia bacterium | reverse complement strand
CGGCTCGAGGGAGCCCATGTAGGGAAGCCCATAAAAGAAGACGGGGAACTCCTTCCCCTCCAGCATGTGCTTGACCATCAGGCAGATGATGCCGTGGTCGGAGGTGTGCGCGAACTCGTAGACCCAGGCGCCGAAGGTCCGCATGGCCAGCCCGAGCAGGAGCAGGCAGGCGGGGATCAGCGCCGAGCGCGAAAGCGTTTTCATGGTCCGGACGTTACTTGCCCCCGCCGGAACCGTCAAGCGCATTGTGGCAACGGAAACCGCTTGGCCCTCAGAAGAGACGGTTGACGGCGCCAAAGCAGCCGAACACCTGGGCGCGCTCCACAATGGGGCTGTCGGTGATTTCCGCGGGCAGGAAGGTCGCGCTGCCATTCAGGATGATCCGCCAGTCGCGGGAAAGCTCAACGAACAGGCTCACCCCGATTTCGCTATTTATTGCCGCCCCCGGCCGATAGGCGGGCCGCCCTTCGCGGACGCGATCCGCCGGCACCCCATACTCATAATCGGCCAAATCCGCGCTCAGCCAGTTCAGCGCCAGATGAGGCGAGATCGACAGCACCCCGTGCTGGAAGGCCCGCCTTAAGCCCAGGCGCCCGGCCCCGCCGTCCGTGCGTCCGAGCACATCGTTTTCGTAACCCAGGGACAGGCGGAAGCCCGCGGGCAATTTCCCCTGCACCGCCAGGCCGCCCATCAGGGTGTCCCGCCGGTCGCCCAGCCCCTCCAGATACGCGCTGTCGCTCTCCTCGTAGGCCCCAACCCGATAGCGGGCCGTGGCCGCCAGAGACACATCGGCTCCATTCACAATGCCGCACTGGGCGAAGGGCCCGAGAATCTGAAACCGGTCGCCGATGTAGGTGAGCGCCGGAATCGGCCGCACAACCCCGCTATCGGAGTCGCGGTACGGGCTGGTCTGCGCAAGGACCCCCACCCCCGCGCCAATCATCCCTCTCTTGCCGAGGATCGCTTGCAACTCCACATCGCACGACTCCGTTTCGGCCTCCCCCAGCCGGAAGGAGGCGCGACTGAAGGCGGGCGGCCCTTTGGCGCGGTAGCGATTGGAAAAGCCCAGCGGTTCGCGGGGAATGCCGACGAAATTCCTGTCCAGGCGTCCGTTCCCGTTTTCATCTACAAAGACCGCCAGCGCATACTCCCCGGCCGGCAGGTCCGGAATTCGGGCCGTGTTGCCGCCCGCCGGCAGCGCGACCGTCTTCACCGGATCGCGCAGGTCGGCAAAGGCGGCGGCCGAGCCGAACAGGAGGACGACCACGGCGCCCGTTGCCGGCGGATTGATAACGCCGATCGTCAGCTCCGCCGCCGAGGCCGGCAACAGCCCGAGCGCCCCGGCGAGCACAAACAGCAGGCAGGGGAAGTTTGCGCGCCCTCTCTTCATTGTTCTTTCAGCCACCCACAACCTGCATGGCCATGCGGGCCCACTCGGTCAGGCGCTCCGGCTGGTAACGCACCGGGCTAATGTCCTTCAAAATGTATTCCCATGGGCACCCGCGCTTGTCGCAGACCGTGCGGGTCGAAACAAGGTCGGTTGCGCCACGCGCGCGGCCAACTCCCGGATAAACGCAACATCGTTTTTGTTCAACATGATCGATCTCCGAATCGTTTGTACGAAGGAACAAAATTATCAGGTCTCGTGCGTTCTGTCTTTAATTTTCCGCGGGCCGCTCTTCGGGAGCCGAAATCGTTTTGTTGGTTGGACAGGTTGCGGCGTTTCGGCTGATCGAAACGCCGCACCCAGCAACCGATGAAGGACTGCGCCCCGATTACAGCCCGTCCACGGTAATCGGGTCGAGCCGTTCGGGATCGGCATCGATGAAGGCCAGCAGGCGGTTCACCGCGCAGTCCCAATCCGGCGCGGATTGCACCGATTTATACAACGTGTGCCCGTACACATAGTTGCAGGCAAAATAGGGCGTCCAGACCTTCAGCCGGCGCAGGGCGGTGTCCGGATTGAAGTCCTCGGCCAGGTAGCCGCACAGGCGGAGGGCCGTCTCCTTATAGTCGACCGCCAGGTCCGGATTGTGCCACCGGCCAAACAGCCAGGGCTGCGCGATCGCCCGACGCCCGACCATGAATCCCGCTACGCCGGCAAACTGGGCCGCGCGCGCGTTCACAAAATCGATTCCCGCAATGTCGCCGTTGGCGATCAGGGGCAGCCGCGTGGCGGCCGCAATGTCGCCGTAGAGCTCATGCCGGGCCAGCCGCCTGAACTTGTCTTCGAGAAAGCGCGGATGGAGGATCAAGGCATCCACCCCCCCGCCCTCCAGCACGCGGATGCGCTCCATCAGCCGGTTCCGCCAGTCGGCGCTCCGGCGGCCGAGGCGGATTTTCACGGTCAGGGGCCCCGGAAAACAGCGCCGCAAAATCCGGACCACCGCGGCCATGCGCCCGACATCCTCGAATAGCGCCGCCCCGCCGTGCTGCTGGAGGATCGTCGGAGCCCCGCAGGCGCAGTTCAGGTCCACCCCGTCGGGCTGGAGTTCGGATAACCGCGCGATGATTTCGGGCAGTTTTTCGGTGTCCGTCACCAGCAGCTGGTAAACGACCTTCCCCTCCTGGGGCCGCCGCTTGAGCCAGGGCGAATTCTGGAAGTCTTCGTTCAGAATCCATTTGGCGGAAAGCATTTCCGTGAAGACGGCGCCATAGCCCCCGAAGTCGGCCATCAACCGCCGCAGCGCGCTGTGGGTGAGATTCGCCATCGGCGCCAGGAACAGCGGCGGATCGAAGCGGACTCCCCGAAGGACAAGGGGTTTGAGATGGAAGGGTTCAGGCATGTCCGCGGAACGGGTGGTCAAACCTGACCTTTCCCTTTCCGGGCGACCATCCACCGGCTCATCCGTTTTTTGGCCTGCCCGTGCGACATTATCCGGCCTTCTTGTATCGCCCGTTCCCCGCGCCCTATTCCTTCCAAAATCAAGCGGACGCTCTCTCGCGTAAGCTTCGTTTTCATAGGTATTTCAATAATATGACTTCGTGCGAAAGTCAAGCCGGTGATCCTGGCATTTAGAGCCATATTCGTAATCGGTCAGTTATCGGGGGTTGATAAGCGGCTTTGAATTGGCTCGGCGGCATACGGGTACGTATTTCAGGCTTCCGCAGGCGAGAGTCCGTGATGCGGAGAGGCCGCGGCGGACACCGTGCCGGGACCGTCCGTCTTGGCGGTCGGCGCTATCCGCCCCTGCCCTCGGGGCGGGAGCGCCTTTCGCCCGCGCGCCCCCGCGCGGGCTCACCCGCCGCCGGCCAGTCCCGTCACGGGCGGCCTCTGGGCATCCCGAGCTCCT
>JAWOJA010000012.1:0-25360 GCA_046484345.1 Kiritimatiellia bacterium | reverse complement strand
CTGCTGGCCGATCCGCTCATTTAAGACGGCCGCGTAGAATTCATGCGACCCCACCGATATGGAGTAAACCCCGCATAGACGGCGGCGGCGGCGCGTTCTATCCTTTCCACAGATTCATCAGCGTGATGGAAAGGAGAACGACATGAAAATGCGAACGATTCTGCCGGCCGTCCTGCTTCTGACCCTGTGCGCCTGCAGGTCCCTCTACTACGGCACCATGGAAAAAATGGGCTTCCCCAAGCGCGAGATCCTGGTGGATCGCGTCGAGGAGGCGCGCGACTCGCAGAACCAGGCGAAATACCGCGATCTCATGGGAGCCATGCGCAAGGCCGAAGCCCGGCTCGAGCCCGCCCTGTCGCCCCTGCGTGACCAGGTGCTATTCATGAAACACAATCTGAACGCCAAGGCTATTGCGGGTCTCAGCACGGAGGTTGGCGACGTTCAGGCCAATGTCGAGCAACTCGTCCGCGAGATGGAAACCGCCATCGCGCAGGCCGACAGCTTCATCGAGGATTTGAAAAAAGAATAACCCGCGGAGCGCAAATGCCGCATCGGAAGAGAAGCCCATGAAAAACCAGAAAACGGTCGTCGTCCTGGCCGAAGACCAGTATGAAGACCTCGAACTGTGGTATCCCGTGTTGCGCATGCGCGAAGCCGGAATGACCGTCGTAATCGTCGGCCCCGAGGCGGGGCAAACCTACACCAGCAAGCATGGTTATCCCGTCACGTCGGATCAGTCGGCCGACGCAATCGACCCCGCCCGTGTCCATGCGCTGATCGTGCCCGGCGGCTACGCGCCCGACCTCATGCGGCGCTATCCGGAAATGGTGTCGCTCGTCCGCCGCGTCTTCGAGCGGGGCGGAATCGTGGCCGCTATCTGCCACGGGGGATGGATGCCCGCATCGGCCGGGATCGTGGCGGGCAAGCGGATGACCTCCTTTTCCTCCATCCGCGATGACATGGTCCATGCGGGCGCCAAATGGGTGGACCAAGAGGCGGTGCAGGACGGACAGCTGATCACGTCGCGGAATCCGCACGATTTGCCCGCGTTCTGCTCGATGATTCTCAGGGCCCTGGGGACAGGAAACTGAAAAGCCGCGGGCCCACGAAAAAGCGGGCGCCGCGGCGGGTTGACCCTCATCGCCGGGGCCTCTACAGGCCCAACCCGGCCATATAGGCAAAACTCGACTTCAGGCAGTCGAAGGGATCGCGGCGGCAGGTGTCCTGCTCCATGCAATACCAGCGCACGCCGGCGGCCTCGCAGGCGGGGACGATGTGCGCCCAGTCCATGTTGCCCTCGCCAATCGGCGCCATCACGGGACCTTCCGCCACCACTTCCTTGTCCTTCAGGTGAATCACGGGCAGGCGGCCGTGGCACCGTTCCACCACGCGCTCGCAATGCAGGCCGGCGTGCTCGATCCAATAGAGGTCCAGCTCCAGCATCAGGTCCGGCCCGCCCTCGTCCACCAGAATGTTATGGAGCGTGCCGCGCGGGTCCGGCGGACACCGCATGAACTCATGGCTGTGATTGTGATGGCCAAAGCGGATGCCCGCCTTCTTCAGCGCGGCGATCACCGGCCTCGCCTCCGCCAGCCAGCGGCGAAAACCTTCGGGCGTCAGGCCGAAATCCTTGGGAATGCCGCCAATGGCGGCAAAATCGCATCCGAGCTCGTGATGGAACTCGATCTGCTTCTCCGTTTTGTTGAGCAGGTCGTCCCAGCTCCGGTGCGTGGCGATGCATTTCAGGCCGTTGTCGTCCAGCATCTGGCGGGCCTGGCGGGCCGACACTTCGGGCGTCTCGCCGTTCATGCAACCAACGGCCGAGAGTTGCACGGCCGGATAACCCATTTGGGCGATTTTCGCCAGCGTCTCGGCCAGCCCTTTGCTTGTCTTCGTAAACTCGCGCACCGTGTACATCTGCACAGCCAGCTTGGCGCCTCGCGATCCCATAGAGCCTCCCATATGATCGTTGTTAAAAGACAAAAGGTATCCCGCCCCGGACAATTTCGCAATACCAATCCATGAGGCGGAAGCCTTCGTGACAAAGATGGGGGGCGATTCACAAGGCCAAGCGCCCGGCCCGCATCTCAACGTAAAAAGAAATCCGTCCCTATTTTTTAGCGTTCGTTTCGCCCATCGCCGTGACCTCGCGGCGGTCGTGATAGAGCTGCCGGATGCGGTATTTTAAATGGGGAACGGTGTTCAAATGGGCCTCGATGGGCTCGAGGACGGGATCGGGCTGTTCCTGGGGAATCTTGAAGTTGACCACGAACCGGCGCGCCGTCCCCTCGTCGATCCAGCGCTTCAGGATGCCGAAGGTCTTGCCCGGGGGCACCAGCATGTCGCAGGCCAGCCAGTCCGCCCGTTCCCAATCGGGGGGGAGACGGAACCCGACGCCGTCGACCCGCAGGTGGCGCATCCGGCCGCCCGAGGGGTGCCGGTCGGGAATTTTCATGGGGCCCCGGTCCACGGCCAGCACGTCGCAGCCCCTTTTGAGAAAGGCGTGGCTCCAGCCGCCCGGCGAAGCGCCAAGGTCCACCACCTTCTCCCCGCGCCGGGGCTGGCGGTCCATCACATCGAACGCCTCTTCCAGCTTGAGATAGGACCGGCTCGGCGAAACCGAGTCGAAGGGCATCCGGTGCTCCCCGCCGGGGAAGCGGTCCAGCAGGTCGTGCGCCTGCATAAGGCTCCACCAGGCGCTCCCGCCGCTCAGGCACAACTGGAAAACCTTCGCCTCCCCGCCCGCCTGGCGTGGCGGAATATAGCGTTCGTACAGCGTCGGCGTGCGCTCCGCACAGGCCGCCAGCAGGGCGTCGCCCAGCAAGCCGGCCGCCTTGGCGGGCCCGGGCTCCCCTTCCCGGCCCAACGCGAAGGTGTGCAGCGTCCAGGGCGACGTTCCGCCAGCCAGCGCCGTCAGGCCATCCATCAGACTGGGGGCGAGCGGCTCGCCCGGGCGGGGAAGATCGACCCGGACCGGATCCGCCAGCCATTGGGCGGCAAAGACAAGAGCCTTGCGCCCCTCGCGCCAGACCCGCAGGGCGGCATCGCCCGGCACGCGGACGGCGTCCGGCTCGGTCCTGTCGGCGGGCGCGGCGACTCCCAGCCCGAACCGGCGCGCCACCTCCTCGCGCAGCGCCACGCCGTAACCCGGCCGACTGATCAGCAATAACTCCCGCATGTCACGCCATCCATTCCATAATCTTGCGCACAGCCTCGCGCATGGCGGCGGCACCCGTGAGGATGAGAAAAGCGAAATAAAAGATCGTCAGCAGGTTGGTCAGGTACCCCAGCAGGATGCAGACCCCGTCCTCCTGCAGCATGCCCACGGCCAGAAACAAAATGGCAAGCCCCGGCAGGGTGTTCGACAGCGGCACGAGCCCAAAGGGAAACATCAGAAGAACGGCGCCCAGGATCAGCATCAGGCCATTGAACAGCCGCGCGGCCGGCCCCGTGGCCAGTACGAGCATCCGCTTGTGACTGATTTTCTCCATCCGCTTCAGCCAGATTTCGCCCGTTTGCAGGGCGTGCTTCAGTTTGGCGGATGAAAAGGAACGCTTCATAAGCCGTGCCGGAAGCCAGGGCGAGCGATTCAGGACAACGCTGATGCCGATGAGCACGATGACCGCCCCGAAGACCGTGCTGACACCCGGAATCGAAACGGGGACCATGAAGGGCAGCGTGAGAAACACGCAAAACAGCAGCAACCCCTCGCGGCCGATGAGCGCGAGCACCTCGGAAAGGGTCACCGATTCCGGCGGCAGGCTGGCCGCCAGAATCGCCATCTTCTCGCGCAACGTTTTTTCAGCCACCACTTCCATCGGCATCTCCCCCGAATCCATGCTCGTTAACAAACTTTCATTGTGGGTTATTCCCCCACCCCCTGCAAGCCCAAACACCCACCAAGAGTCGGGTTGGTAGCTTATTTTTGAAACATTTCGGCCAGGACTTCAAGTATTCGGTCGCCGGTTGCCGGCGAGAGATGTCCGAGGTTCTTGGCCAATCTCCCCTTATCCACCGTTCTGATCTGATCCAGCACGATGAGGACCTCCCGCCCTTGAAAGGCGCAGTCCACGCGCGTCGGATAATGGCGCCCTTTGGTGGTCATCGGGGCGATAATGACGGTTCCGATATTGTGGTTCATCTCGTCTGGAGAAATGATCGCACAGGGGCGCGCCTTTTTAATCTCATGCCCCATTGTGGGACCGAGGCTGACCAGGAAGACGTCGAACCGGTTCACTTCCATTCCCAATCCTCCACATCCCAACGTGTCGAAATGGGCGGAGCATCCAGAAGCTTATCGTCTCCCCGCCGGGCCATATGCTTGAAGGCCTTTCCCCATCCGGCGCGAGGCTGCCGGGGCGCATGAATCAGGATCATGGAATCCCGGACATCCATCTCAACCGTTTCGGACAGGCCGCATTGTTCGATAAACGGCTTCGGAATCCGCACTCCACGCGAGTTGCCAATGGAAATCAGTGTTGTTTTCACGCCCTTAATGTACACACATTGTGATTACATGTCAACTCATTTTAGCTTGTCCTGAAAGTTCCGGATTGTCCCACTGAGCCACCAAGTCCACAAAGAAGAATTGTGATATCGATGAAGATTTTAACGGTAGACGCTGAGATAAAAAGAGGGGTTTTGTTCTCTGCGTTCCTCGTCTGATTTTGTCTGTGTCCTCTGCGTTGAGATCCGAAATCCGCTACGGCAGGTCGTAGGATTGGCGCATTGCAATTCGATGAGCCGCGTGCCATAATGCGGCCCTACACGAAAGGAGCGCCCTATGCGTTTGCCTAAAATGATTAGCGCCGGCATTCTTAGCCTCTGTTGCGCCGGCGGCCTTCAAGCCGAACAGACCCTCATGAGCGTGCAGCTCAAATCCGCCGACCTTCGCGACAAGCCGTCCCCCTTCGGCTCCGTCGCCGGCTCCCTCGCCTACGGCGACCGAGTCCTGGTCCTGGAACAGTCCGGCTCCTGGTGCCACGTCAAAAAAGCGATCGACGGCGACGCCGCCGGCTGGATGCACATCTCCGCCCTGACCCCAAAACACATTCTCCTCAAAGCCGGAACGGACGCCTCCACCAAAGCCTCCAGCGACGAGGTCGCCATCGCGGGCAAGGGCTTCAACCCCCAGGTCGAATCCCAATACAGGGCGGCCAACAGCAAACTCGACTTCGCCGCCATCGACCGGATGGAGAAGATCAAGATTCCCCTGCGCGACATCCAGGCTTTCATCGAAAAAGGCTCCCTCGAGCCGAAGGGAGGTGCGAAATGAAACGCCTCCTCCGCCATCTCTCCCTGCTGCTCCTTCTCGCCTCCGCCGCCGCCTTCGTCGGCTGCGCCGCCATGCAGAAAGTCACCGAAGCCGGCACCGCTGTGGCAGTCGGCGCGGGCGCCATGACCCAGGAACAGGCCGACTCCGTCAACCGTTCATCGGCGGCCATCGTCAAGGCCGCGGAAGTCCTGACCCCGGAAAACGAATACTACATCGGCCGCTCGGTCGGCGCCACGGTGCTCGCCTCCTACAAGCCCCACGACTCCGCCAAGGCCACGCAATACGTCAACACCCTGGGCCAGGCTTTGGCCATGGCGTCCGACATGCCCCAGACCTTCGGCGGCTACCACTTCCTCATTCTGGACTCGGAGGAGGTCAACGCCTTCGCCGCCCCGGGCGGCCTGATCTTCGTCAGCCGCGGCATGCTGCGTTGCTGCAAGAATGAAACCGCCCTCGCCGCCGTCCTGGCGCATGAGGTCGGCCACGTGCAGCTGAAACACGGCCTGAACTCGATCAAGAAAGGCCGCATCACGCAGGCCACCGTCACGGTGCTGTCCGAAGGCACCAAGTCGATGGCCGGCGACAACCTCCGGATGCTGACCGACCAGTTCGGCGGCGCCATTGACGACATCACCAAGACGCTGGTCGTGAACGGCTATTCGCGCGGGGCCGAAAAGGGAGCCGACCTGGCCGCCGTGACCATGCTCCAGCGGGTCGGGTACAATCCGGCCGGCCTCGTCTCCATGCTGAAAGAGATGGAAACCCGCGTCCATGCCGGCGGGCCCGGTTTCGGCAAAACCCATCCGGCGCCCCAGGACCGCATTGCGGTCGTCGAAAAGCAGATCGGCGCCCCCGCGGCCATTGCCGAAACCGCAGCGATGAAAGAACGCTTTGCCGACGCCATGCGCGGGATATAAACCGGCCATTGGCAGTCCATTTGATTTAGCCCGTCTTGGCTGTCATTCCGAGCGTAGTCGAGGAATCTCATGCTGTGGTGGGATGGCGGAGATCCCTCGACTTCGCTCGGGATGACGGACGTGGGGCCGTTCGTCTACTTACTATTCCGGATAGACGACGCCCCGGACAAAAATTATCCTTCGGGTGTAAGCATGAAAGGAAACACGCCATGAATATCACCCATTTGCGGGCAAGCGTCGCGCTCGCGGCCATTCTCCTGCTCACGACAACGAGCTGTTCAACCCGGACGCCGCGGCCCGCGCCGGTGACGGTTCCCCAGATCGTGGAGATGAGCAAGGCCGGCACGCCGGAGACGGAGATCCTTCAGAAGATGCGGGAATCGGGCGCCATCTACCGGTTGCAGGCCAGCCAGTTGAGCGAACTGACGCAACAGGGCGTTTCGACCAATGTCATCGACTACATGCAGCAGACCTACCTGAATGCGGTGCGCCGCGACGCCACCTACGAAAGATGGGACAGCTGGACCCCCTATGGCCGGCACTGGTATGGCGGCTCGCCCTACGGCTGGCCGAACGATCGGATTATCGTCATTCGTGAGCCCCCGCGCGCGCTTCCTCCGCCCCCGCCTGCCCCCCGACCCAAATCCCCTTCAAAAGGGAAGTAGGCGCTCTTAGGCCAGGCAAAGCCGCATCAGTTCATAGGTCAGCCGCGCGGCGGTGAATTCGGAAATGGGACTGCCGGCCAGCGGGGCCAGCTCCACCACGTCGAACCCCACGATCCGGCGGCCGGCGGCCGCGCCGCGCAACAAGCGCACGGCTTCGTACCAGAACAAACCGCCGGGCACGGGCGTTCCGGTTC
This sequence comes from Kiritimatiellia bacterium, assembly GCA_046484345.1. Lineage (GTDB taxonomy): Bacteria > Verrucomicrobiota > Kiritimatiellia > CAIKKV01 > CAIKKV01 > CAIKKV01. Next base: position 18,309 of record JAWOJA010000012.1, on the reverse strand, counting down.
CGGGCATAACGGCGGGATCGAAGGCGTCCACGTCGAAGGTGATATAGATATTTTTCGGAAAATCCGGCGGCAGCAGCCGTTTGGGAATCCCCTCCAAGGCCAATGTTTCGGCGTCGAGAAAAGGAATGTGTCTCTTTTTTCGAACCGCCGCTTCCTCTTCGCAATAGGCGCGGCAGCCGATCTGAAAAAGCGGCACGTCCACATCCTCCACCACCCGGCGCATCACGCTGGCATGGCTCAGGGGGTTGCCCTCATAGGCGTCCCGCAGGTCGGCATGGGCGTCGAACTGCACCACGCCGAATGTTTTCCCGCATGCCGCCAGGGCGCGGATCGGGGCCAGGGAAACCGTGTGCTCGCCGCCCAGTACGATCGGAATGCGGCCGCCATCCAGCGCGTTCGCGGCCCGTTCCTCAATACGGGTCAGGACCGCGGCCGCCGGGCCGCGACAATTGACGGCCGGGCCCGTGTGGATGCCGGCGGCGGCGGGAATGCCCCGCCCGTCAAAGGCTTCCAGCTGCTGCGAGGCCTCCAGTAGCGCGGCGGGCCCGTTAACCGTGCCGTGGCCGTAGGAAACGCTTTTCTCATAGGGCGCGGGAATGATCTCGAAGCGCGCCTTTTCGGGCGCCGCGTTCGGCGTCTCGGATTCCAGAAATCCCGGCAATCTTTTCACGAGAGCCTCCGCTTGAAATCCTCGTACCCGAATTCGCGGATGATCCGGAGTCCGGCCCCCTCCTCGTCCCACGTGGCAATGGAGGGAAGCCGCACGCCGTTGAACGTGGTGTTCTTGACCATTGTGTAATGGGCCATGTCGGCAAACACCACGCGGTCGCCCGGCTTGAGCGGCGCCTCAAAGCTGTACTCCCCCACCACATCGCCGGCCAGGCAGGTGTGCCCGGCCAGCCGGCAGGTCCACGCCTTCTCCCCGCCCTTGCCCGCGCCCAGCACGTTCGGCCGGTAGGGCATCTCGATCACGTCGGGCATGTGCGCGGCGGCCGAAGCGTCGAGGATGGCCACCGGCATGTCCTCCGCCCGCACCACGTCCAGCACGGTGGAAACCAGCCAGCCCGTGTTCAGCGCAATCGCCTCGCCCGGCTCCAAATACACGTCCAAATGGGGATGCCGCGCGCGAAATTCCCTCACCACCCGGACCAGCCGTTCGCAATCGTAATCGGGCCGCGTGATGTGGTGGCCGCCGCCGAAATTGATCCAGCGGAGCCGGGCAAAAAAGCCGGAGAACTGCTCCTCGACACGCGCCAGCACATGCTCGAGCGCGTCGGCGTTCTCCTCGCACAGGCAGTGAAAATGGAGCCCCCCGATGCCGTCGAGCGATTCGCCCTCGAAGGCCGCGCGCCGGATGCCCAGCCGCGAGCCCGGGGCACAGGGGTTGTAGAGCGCCACGGCCACCTCGGAGTAGCCCGGATTCACGCGCAGGCCGGCGCTGATGCGCCGCGAAGCCGACCCGACCGCCGCCCGGTGCTGGCGCCATTGGGCGAAGGAGTTGAAGACAATGTGGTCGCACAGCCCCGTGAGCTCGGCCATGTCCCGCTCGCTGTAGGCGGGGGCAAAGGCGTGCACCTCGCGGTCCATCTCCTCGCGCCCCAGCCGCGCCTCGTGCGGCGAGCTGGCGCACACGCCGTCCAGGTACTCGCGCACGAGCGGGTAGACGCTGAACATGGAGAAGCCCTTCTGGGCGAGCAGGATTTTGCAGCCCGCGCGGGACTTGATCTCCGCCAGCAACCGCAGATTGGCCCGCAACGCGCGCAGGTCCACCACGTAGCAGGGACTGGGCACCGTCCGCCAGTCGATCACAGGAAGGTCTCCACCCAGGGCAGCCCGTAGCGGTTCAGGTCGGCCATGAAGGGATCGGGGTCGAACTGCTCGGTGTTCCACACGCCCGGCTTCATCCACTGGCCCTGCAGCATCATCTTCGCGCCGATCATGGCGGGCACGCCCGTCGTGTAGGAGATGGCCTGGGCCTTGACCTCCTTGTAACATTCGGCATGGTCGCAGACCTGGTAGACGTAATAGGTCCGGGGCTTCCCGTTCTTCACACCCTTGATCATGCAGCCGATGTTGGTCTTGCCGGTGTAGTTCTCGCCCAGCGAGGAGGGCTCGGGCAGCACGGCCTTGAGGAACTTCAGCGGCACGATCTGATGCCCCTCGTATTCCACGGGGTCGATGCGGGTCATCCCCACGTTCTGCAGCACGCGCAGGTGGGTGAGGTATTCCTGCCCGAAGGTCATCCAGAACCGGATGGCCTTGAGGCCGGGGATGTTTTTCACGAGAGATTCGAGCTCCTCGTGATACATCAGGTACATCTCTTTTGGACCCACTTCGGGGAAATCAAAGGTTTTGTGGACGGTGAGCGGATCGGTTTCCTTCCAGGCGCCGCCTTCGAAATAGCGGCCGCGCTGGGTGATCTCGCGGATGTTGATCTCGGGATTGAAGTTGGTGGCGAAGGCCTTGCCGTGGCTGCCCGCGTTGCAGTCCATGATGTCCACTTCGTGGATCTCGTCGAAATGGTGCTTCAGGGCGTGGGCGATGAAGATGTTCGAGACGCCCGGATCGAAGCCGCAGCCGAGCAGGGCCATCAGGTTGGCCTTCTCGAAGCGCGGCCGGTAGGCCCACTGCCAGGAATACTCGAACTTGGCGACATTCGGCGGCTCGTAGTTGGCCGTGTCGAGATAGTTCACGCCCGTGGCCAGGCAGGCGTCCATGATGGCGAGGTCCTGGTACGGCAGGGCGACGTTCAGCACGAGGTCGGGCTTGAAGTCGCGGATCAGCGCCGCCGTCTGCTTCGGGTCGTCCGCGTCCACGGCCGCCGTGCGGATGGGCCGCTTCAGCTGCGCCGCGATCGCGTCGCACTTGGACTTGGTCCGGCTGGCCAGGCAGATTTCCCCGAACACCTCGGGCAGCTGCGCGCATTTGTGCACGACCACGCCCCCGACTCCCCCGGCCCCGATGATGAGTATGCGCTTCATGATGAACCTCCCGCTCAAGCCTCGTAATAAGTATAGCCTCGCAGGCCGGCCGAATAGGCGTCCAGTATATCCCGCCGCTCCTGCGGGGCAATCCTTTTCGTGCGCACCGCGTTTTCCGCGAGTTCGCGGAACCGCTCGATCATTTCCTTCGGCTCATACTCCACATAGCTGAGCACATCGGCCACGGCGTCGCCGTGGATTTCGCGCGTGAACTCGATCCCGCCCTCCTCGTCGCACGTGACGGTGACCACGTTCGTGTCGCCGAACAGGTTGTGCAGGTCGCCCAGCGTCTCCTGGTAGGCCCCCACGAGGAAGGCCGCCATGATGTAGTCCTCGTTGTTGCGCAGCTCGTGGACCGGCAGGGCTTCCTTGACGTCGTGCAGGTCGATGAAACGGTCGATCTTGCCGTCGCAGTCGCAGGTTATGTCGGAAAGCGTGCACAGCCGTGAGGGCCGCTCGTCCAGCCGGTGGACCGGCATGATGGGGAACAGCTGGCCGATGGCCCAGGAATCGGGCAGCGACTGGAACACGCTGAAGTTGCCGTAGTAGATGTCGGCCAGCACGGTTTGCAGCTTCTGCAGCTCCTCGGGGATGTACTTCAGGTCGCGGGCCTCGCGCACCGTTTTTTCCACGATATGCCAGAAGAGCTGTTCGCCCAGCGCCCGCTCGCGCAGCGTGATGGCGCCGTGCAAAAAGCCGGTCCGCATCTCGTCGCGGTAAAAGACGGCGTCGTGATAGCATTCCTGGAGGTTCTTGGCGGTCATCATGGTGTCCGCCACCTCCTTGAGGTTGCGCAGGGGCTCGGGCGACTGCGCCTCCAGCACCTCGGGCGGCTGGTGGGAGCTGTAGCGGGCCGTGTCGAGGATGTTGAACAGAAGCACGGAATGGTGGGCGATCAGGGCGCGGCCCGATTCGCTGATGATGACGGGATGCGGCACCTCGGCGGGATCGACCACGCGCATGATGCCCTCGATGACGTCCGTGGAGTATTCCAGGATGTCGTAATTGCTGCTGCTCGGGAAATTGGTGTGCGAGCCGTCGTAATCCACGGCCAGCCCCCCGCCGATGTCGAGAATGCCCATGGCGGCGCCCTCGTGGACCAGGTTCACGTAGATCCGGGTGGCCTCGGCAATGGCGGAGCGGATGTGGTCGATGTTCGGGATCTGCGAGCCCAGGTGGTAGTGGAGCATCTGGAGGCAATCGAGCATCTCCTTGCGCCGCAGCTCGTCCACCACGTCGATGATCTGCATGGGGTTGAGCCCGAACACGCTGCGGTCGCCGCCGGATTCGGTCCACTTGCCGCCCGCGCGGGCCGACAGCTTGACGCGCACGCCGATGATGGGCCGCACGCCCACCTCGGCCGCCACCTTGAGGATCAGCTCCAGCTCGCCGGGCATCTCCAGCACCAGGATGGGGCGCAGGCCCATCTTCTGGGCGTACAGGGCCAGGCGGATGAACTCCTCGTCCTTGTACCCATTACAGACAATGTACGCCTCGGGGTCGTTGAGGTAGGCCAGCGCCGCGATGAGCTCGGCCTTGCTGCCGGCCTCGAGCCCGTGATGCCAGGGGCGCCCCTGGCGGGTCACTTCTTCGACCACCTGCTGCTGCTGGTTCACCTTGATGGGGAAAACGCCGCGGTACTGGCCCTTGTAGGCCAGCGACTCGATGGCGCGCTGGAAGGTCTCGTTGAGCAGCCGGATCCGCTCGCCCAAAATGCCCGTAAAGCGCAGCACCACCGGCAGCATCATGCCGCGCGCCTTGAGCCCCTCGACCACATCCGTGAACTTCACCTTCACGGACTCGCCGTTGGGTCCGGCCAGGCAGGCCTGGACCACCCCGTCGGGGGAAATGTCAAAAAAACCGTTGCCCCAGGTCCGGATGCCGTACAGCTCCACGGACTGGTCCACGGTCCAGCGTTCCAGGGAATCCATTTTCATATTCATCGCGCACCCGCCATGTTCTACCAGACCCGCCGCACAGGGATGCCGGCCTCGGTTAACGCCGCCTTGATGGTTCGAATCGAATACTCGCCCGTGTGAATCATGCCGGCCACGATGGCGGCATCGGCATGGGCGTCCCGGAAGACCTCCACCACGTGCGCGGGCGTGCCCGCGCCGCCCGAGGCCACCACGGGAATGCGGACGCTTTCGGCAATCATCCGCGTGAGGGTCAGCTCGAACCCCTGCCGCGTGCCGTCCGCATCCACGGAATTGACCACGATTTCGCCGGCGCCGAGCTCCTCGGCCCGTCTGGCCCAGGCCAGGGCGTCCAGCCCCGTGCGCTCGCGGAAGCCGCGGATCGTGACCTCGTAGCCGCTCGGAAAGCGCTTGGGATCGTCCGCCCGCACCGGGTCCATGCCCAGCACAATGCACTGGCGGCCAAAAGCCTTGGCGCCTTCGGCGATGATGCCGGGCGTGAGGACGGCCAGGGAGTTGACGGAGATTTTCTCGGCGCCGGCCAGCAGCACGCGGGACATGTCCTGCACGGTTGAAATGCCGCCGCCGACCGCGAAGGGGATGTGGATGGCCTTGGCCACTTCCTTGACCATCTCGATGTCGATCGCGCGCCGTTCGGACGAGGCGGTGATATCATAGAAGACGAGCTCGTCGCAGCCGTCGGCGCAATAGCCGGCCGCCATGGTCACGGGGTCGCCCAGCTCCACGTTATTCTGGAACTTCACGCCCTTGGTGACGCGCTTGTTGCGGATGTCGAGGCAGGGGATGATGCGTTTGGTCAGCATTGGCCGTTCCACCTCGCGAAATTCGTCAGCAGTTGGAGCCCGATGCGGCCGGATTTTTCGGGGTGGAACTGGGTGGCCACCACGTTTTTGCGACTGAGCACGGAGGCGAAGGAGAAGCCGCCGTATTCCGTTTCGGCCAGCCGTTCGGCGGGATCGGCCGGGTCGGGATAATAGCTGTGGACGAAATAAAATTCGCTTTCGTCGGGAATGCCCTCGAAGACCGGGTGCGGGCGCAGGCGCTTGACCGCGTTCCAGCCCATCTGCGGGATTTTGATGCGGGGATTGGCGAACTGGAACCCGCGGCAGCCGCCCTTGATCAGACCGATGCAGGGTACCCCGCCGTCCTCCTCGGAGCGCTCGAGGATAATCTGGGTGCCCAGGCAGATGCCGAGGAACGGGGCGCCGCGGCCGGCGGCCTCCCGCAGGGCCTCCACGAGGCCCGCGCGCCGGAGGGTATCCATGGCCGAGGCGGCGGCGCCGACACCGGGAAAGACCATGCGATCGGACGCCCGGACAACGGCCGGATCGTCCGTGATCCGGACCGGCACGCCGAGATGTTCGAAGGCCAGCCTGACGCTCGTCAGATTGCCCGCTTTATAGTCAACAATGGTTATCATGGCAGGGTGAATAAGAATATCACGCCCCCCGCAAACTGCAAGCCCCGGCCGTGAAAAAAAACGGCTTCGGCTGCTGCGATGCCACCCTATCGGGTTACGGATTGCTGTTGAAATGACGGTTAGGCTGGGTGTGGCGTTTCGGGCTTATATCGGAACCCGGCTCGCGCGCCGCCCGAGCTGATCGACAGATCGCGAGCGCGCGATGTTTCTGGGGTTCTCCGTTTCGATCAGCGGAAAACGGATGAGGCGATTTTGAGCCTCAGCCGGCTGACCGCGAGGGGGCGTGGGAACTCCGCCCTCCGTATGAGGATGTCAGTCCCGCTTAAACAAACGAAGCGTGGTGCCGGCCTGCCCAAAGAAGGGAATTTCCGAGGCCGGCTGGAATCGTTCCAGCACAATCGCCATGAGCGCTTCGCGGGTCGCGGGCTCCAGTTCCGTAATTTCAGGCGACCGCATGGCCAGCCCATAGCCGCTGAAAGCCGCCACGCGGGCGGGACTCGTCCCCAGAATCTCGCGCATCCTGCCATCATTAACCACGCACCGGGCCGCGGCCTTTTGATCCGAATAAGCCGGGAAATAACAGAACTGGCCCAGCTCGAATCCGCGCGGCACGCTCATGCCCGCTTCCACCGCCAGGTAAATATCCTGGGTCAGCAGCTCGCCCCCAGCCGGGGCCAGGCGCCGGACCTCGCGGGCCGCTTCCCGCAACTTGAACAGCGGCGGCTGATCCTTCATGCGCCACCAGATCCGATCACGCGACTGCAGAAACCACTCCTGGTTCAAGGGCGAGGCCACCATGAAAATGATCGCCGCGCCGAAGGCCAGTCCCCTCACCACGTCCATCGCCCGAGGCGAGCCGGCCAGCCGGATCGCATACGCGGCAACCGCCGCGGCAAACAGCGGATAGACCGGCACCTGGTAGTCATCATAGGGAAACGCGGTGGTGAGATGAATGAGCGTCATGGCCACGACCGCTCCCCAGAGCGCCATCCGCACCGGATCGCGCGGGCCGTTTGCCGGAGCCGCCGGAATCAGCCAGCCTGCCAGGACGGCGGCCAGCCACAGGGCGATTGCCGGGAAATAGGCCTGCGCCACCCGGGATAAAAAGCCGGCCTTGAAAATCAGCGCCTCGATCGGCCCGCCCGCCGCCCGCCCGGCGTGGTAATCCAACAGTCCAAAAAGAAAACCTTCCGGCGCCGCCAGAAAGAAGGGCAAAAACAGCAGGGCCCCGGTCAACAGGCCCACTCCCATGAACCAAAGCCAGGCCCGACCGGCTGGTCCCCGCCGATACAGCCACAGAGAGACCAGCACCACGGGAAGGGTCATGAACGCCGACAACCGTGTGGCGGCCGCCAAGGCCAGGCAACAGGCGGCCCCGCAAGCGGCCAGAACGCCGCGGCGGCCGGAAACAAAGGTTAGCAGGAAAAAGCCCAGCACCATGAAAACGGCGCACAGGGAATAGGTTTTCACCACCGCGCTGAAATAGCTCTGGTACATGTTGAGCGCGATCAGGCAGAAGGCGGTAAAGGCCGCGGCCTTCCGCGCGCCCGGATTCGACGCCGGAACCAAGCGGGCCGCCAGAGCGGCCCCGAGCAGCGCTGCCAGCAAGCCGAGCAGCGCCGTCAGAACCCGCGCACCGGCCAGACCGAACCCGCTCCACAGCGGCAGCAGGGCGGCATACGTGAAGGGCATGACGGGCCCTTGCGTGAAAGCGAAGTCCCGGTAGGGCATTTGCCCGCCCGCCACGAGCCGGGCGGCATAAAGGTACCAGCCCTCGTCCTGGTTCAGATCGCCGAACACCAGGTTAAAGGCGCCCGCACACACGGCGGCCAGGATCGCCGCCGCCCACATCGCCAGATGCATCCTGCGCGGCACAAGGCCTCCTTGGTGCGGATTAGGATCCCGGATGGGCCAGGGGCATGCCCTTGGCGCACAACGGACAGGCGGCCGGTTCGTAGGTGACCGGAGCCAGCTTGAGAAGACTGAAGGTCGGAGCCGGGAACGAGGCCTTCCCCGCGCTGCGGTCGACCAGCACGGCCACCGCGGCCACCACGCCGCCCAGGCCGGTCACGATGTCGATGGTTTCCTGGACCCGTCCGCCGCGGGTGACCACGTCCTCGGCCACCACATAACGGTCGCCCGGCTTGATCTTGAACCCCCGGCGCAGCACGAGCTTGTCGTCCTGCTTCTCGGCGAAAATCGATTTCACGTTAAGCGCGCGGGCCACCTCATGGCCGACCACGAGGCCGCCCATGGCCGGGGCGATCACGCCGTCGATGGCGTCCACCGCATGAGCCGCCCTCATGGTTTCGACCAGCGCGGAACAGAGCTGGTCCGCCAGGCGGGGAAACCGCAGCACCATGGCGCACTGGAAAAAGTTCGGACTGTGCAACTTCGAGCGAAGCTCGAAATGCCCCTCCAGCAGCGCCTCGGAGTCCCTGAAAATCTTCAACACATCGTTGGATGTCAACATGCCCTTGCCCCCTCGCTTGATGTGGAGGCACGGTAGCGTTGAGCGCCGGCAAAATCAATCTAAAATCTTGCCAGCCTTCCGGAGGCCGGTTAAAGTGTGCCCGAAAAACAGGGGATACCATGACCTTCAACATCGCAGTCATTCCCGGGGACGGCATCGGCCCCGAAGTCATCACCCAGGCGCTTCGCGTGCTGCGCCGCATGGGCGAAAAATTCGGCCACACCTTCGCCTGCACGGAATATGCGGCCGGCGGCAATGCCATCGACTCCACGGGCAATCCGCTTCCCGCCGAAACGCTGGCGGCCTGCCAGGCCTCCGACTCCGTGCTGCTCGGCGCCGTGGGGGGCCCCAAGTGGGACCACCTGCCCGGGGCCAAGCGGCCCGAGGCGGCGTTGCTCGGCCTGCGCGCCGGCATGGGCGTCTACGCCAACCTGCGCCCCGCCTTCCTGTGGGCCCCGCTGGCCGAGGCCTGCCCTCTGCGCACGGACATCCGGCTGGAAGGGTTCGACATGCTGATCGTCCGGGAGCTGACGGGCGGCATCTATTTCGGCAAACGCGGACGGCTGCCGGACGGCACCGGCGCGTTCGACACCGAAACCTACACCATCACGGAAATCGAACGCATCCTGAAAGTCGGCTACAAGCTGGCCGAAACGCGCCGCCGGCATCTTACGGTGGTGGACAAGGCCAACATCCTGGAAACTTCCCGGCTCTGGCGCGAAGCCACCGCGCGGGTCGCGGCCGGGCACCCGACGGTGAAAACCGAGTTCATGTACGTCGACAACTGCGCCATGCAGCTGATCCGCCGCCCCTCCCAGTTCGACGTGATGGTCACGTCCAACATGTTCGGGGACATCCTTTCGGACGAAGCCAGCATGCTCACCGGTTCCATCGGGATGCTGGCCTCGGCCTCGGTGGGCGACGGCAAGGCCGGCCTTTACGAGCCGATCCACGGCTCCGCGCCGGATATCGCGGGCAAGGGCGTCGCCAACCCCATCGCCACCATTCTCTCCGTGGCCATGATGATGCGCTATTCGCTGGGACTGCCCAAGGAAGCCGATGCCATCGAAGAGGCGGTTCGCAAGGTCCTGGACCAGAACCTGCGCACGGCGGACATCCAAAGCCCGGGCAAAAAGCTGGTCGGCACCCTCGAAATGGCCGATGCGATCGTCCAGGCCCTCTAAAAACAAAAAACGGAAGATGGAGGTCGCTTACGGACCCGCCAGCGGCGTGATCTGCTTGGGCACGATAACCGGCTTAGCCCCGCCCTTGACCCAGTAGCCTTGGCCCTTGATCTTGAGGCGCCGCCCCTCGAACTCCTTCAACTGCGCGTTGTTGCCGCGCACATAGCAGACGGTCATCGGCCGGCCCCGGACCCGATCCGCCAGACAATAGTTGCTGACCCGGCCGAAATCCAGGAAACTCGTCCGCCGCAGAACGCCCTCGCGTTCCATCACCTCGCCCTGGCCCGAAAGCGGGACCAGCCCGCGCTCGCCGAGATCGGGAGGAACGTTCGATTCCGCTGTTTCCGCCGGCTTGGCCGGCTCCACGGGGAACAAGAGGGGGACCGGCTGGACCAGCGGCTCCACGGCGGAAGGATTAAAGTCGGATGTTTTCACCGGCTCATCCGCCACCACCACCGGGGGGGCTGCCGTGACGGCCTCGGGGGCGGCGGCGGGCGCAAGCGCCGGCGCCTCTTCGGCCCGTTTGACATAATCCCGGTGCACCCACAAAACGGCGGAGCGGGGAGGCGCAATTTCCTTCCACTGCCCCATCGCGCTTCTCTCCACCACGGCCTCATCCTTGGCCAGCGTACCCACGGCCGGATAATTGATGCCGGGGCCCGAGCGGACATTCAACTTGTCGGCCGCCTTGCCGTCCTTGATGAAGTCGGCGGACACCCACAACCCCACCGATTCGGGCGGCGTCACCGAAAACCATTCCCCGCTTTCGCCCCTGTATTCCAAGTTCGTGCCCTTGTTGACCTGGCCGGCCACTTCGGCCTCCGCCCGGGGCTTGGCCCTCAGGTTGACCCGGTCGTTGAGCACCACGAGCGCGCCCGTCTGGGCCTGCGCCGCCAGCGTAACACCCATCAGGACCATCGCCGTCCACCGAATAAAAACCTTCATGACGCCTTCCTTTCGATGCTCGAGCCCGCCAGCCGCAACCGCTCCACCTCGGCCGCCGTCAGGTGCCGCCAGGCCCCGGGCTTCAGGCTTCCCAGCCGAAGCGGACCCATCGCCACCCGTTGCAACCGCACCACCTTGCCCTCAACCGCTTCGATCATCCGGCGGATCTGCCGGTTACGCCCCTCGCCCAGCACCACTTCATAGCGCCAGCCGCCGCGCGTCTCGCCCAGGCTCCGGATGGCTTTCATCCGCAGGCGTTCCCCCTCGGACTCCACCCCCTCGCCCGCCAGGCGGGCCAGGACCGGAGCCGGCAGGGGCGCCGAGACCCAGACATGGTAAATCTTGTCCACATGATGGCGGGGATGGGCCAGCTTGTTGGCCAGCTCCCCGTCGTTGGTCAGCAGCAAAAGCCCTTCGCTGTCCCGGTCCAGCCGGCCCACGGAATAGACGCGGACCTCCAGCCCCTCGAGCAGTTCCTGGTAGGTCAGACGGCCCTGCGGATCCTGGCAGGTGCACAGGAAATTGCGGGGCTTGTTCAGCAGGAGATAGGCAAAGGATTCGGGCTGGATGGGCTTGCCATCCACGCTGACGGACTGAACGGCGGGATCGATGCTGACGCCAACCTCGGTTACGAGACGGCCATCCACCGCCACCCGCCCCTGACGGATGATCTCTTCAGAGGCGCGGCGGGAAGCAACACCGCATTGAGCCAGATATTTCTGCAGCCGGAGGCTACTCGGACTTTGTCTTGGGGAGTCCAAGGCCACGATCGCCCTCTTTCCACTTGCCGCGGGCGCGAAGCAGATCAACACGTTCGAAGCGCTTCAACACGTTGCGCTTGACGGCGGTTTTGCTATTGGATCTCAGACTGCGATGCTGGGACATGCGAACTCTCCTGAAATAAATTTGTTGTAATTGTTTATGATGGCAGGCATAAAGAAGACTGTCAACGCAAAATTCAGGGAGTCGTTTGCCTATGTCCGGATTGATCCTCCAACGCCCGCTCGCCGTTTTTGACATCGAATCCACCGGCACCGATGTGCAGCAGGACCGGATCGTCGAACTGGCCATCGTCAAGCTCCTGCCCGGCGGCGCCCGGGAGACCAAGACCTGGCTCGTGAACCCCGGCATCCCGATCCCGGCCGAAGTCACGGCCATCCACGGCATCACGGATGCGGACGTGGCCGACAAGCCGCCCTTCAAGGATATCGCCTGCCTCCTGGCCGCGGAATTCGACGGCTGCGACCTGGGGGGCTACAACCTGCTGCGGTTCGACATTCCGATGCTGGAAGCCGAGTTCAAGCGCGCCGCGGTGACCTTCCGCATGGACGGCCGGCGGATCATCGACGCCCAGCGCATCTTTCACATGAAAGAACCGCGCGACCTCACGGCCGCCCTCGCCTTTTACTGCGGCCGCCGGCACGGCAACGCCCACGGGGCCGAAGCCGATGCCGAAGCCACGCTCGACGTAATCGAGGGCCAGCTTGTGAAATATCCGGACCTGCCCCACGATGTCGAATCGCTCGATATCGTCTGCGCCGCCAAACCCGCCGACTGGGTCGACCGCACCGGTCGCTTCAAATGGCTCAACGGCCGCATCGTGGTGAATTTCGGGCAGAAAAAGGGCCAGCCCCTCAAGGAGCTGGTGGACTCCCGCAACAGCTTCCTGAACTGGATTATCGAATCCAATTTCCCGTCCGACACCAAGGACCTGATCCGCAAGGCCTACAACGGGGTCTATCCCCCGCCCCCGGAAAAAACGGCATCCGACGTCTAATCGCGGCCCGCCCCGTCCTTCAGCAGGCGCACCACCACGCGCCCCACGATCTCCAGCGATTCCGCCGACAGCTTGTCGATGGTGTCCTGCGGCGTATGCCAATAGGAGTTATCACGCCCGCCCGTGCCGTAGGAAAAGTCGATCAGATCCACCGCCGGCATGCCGGCCGCCCAGAACGGCACGTGATCATCCAGGATGCCCCCATCCGCCAGCGCGAAATGCTGGCGCAGATTCAAGGCCTCGGCGGCCATAAACACCGCGACCCCCAGCTTCGGCTCGCAGTTGCGCGGCACGCTCACCCGCAGGTCGCGGTCGCCGATCATATCCAAGACAATGACCGCCCGCACATAGGCCGCTTCGCCCGACTCCTTCATCTGCCGCGCCCGCCTCCGGCTGCCGTGCAGGCCGTCCGCAGGGCCGTAGGCCACGCGGCACTCCTCGCCGTCGGTGAAAAGGAATTCCAGAGTCGGGCCGCCCTGGCGCTCGCGCAGCACCCGGGCCAGTTCGAGCAGCAGGCCGGTGCTGGAACCGGAGTCGTTGGCGCCGACGAAGTTGGTCGAAATGCCGGACTTGGTGTCATAGTGCGAAAGCAGGATAATCGTTTCCGGCTGGGTTCCGGTAAGCCGACCGATCACATTGCGGAAGGTCTGCGTGCCGGCGGGCGTCACGTCCTCAAACGCATCCACCACGGTGCGCAACCCGAGGCCCTTGAGCTTGCCCTCCAGGTAGGCCGCCGCCTTTTCGGCGCCCGGCGTGCCCGAATCGCGCGGGCCGAGCGCCACGAACTGCGCGGCCTCCTCCAAGGCGCGGGCTCCGCTCACGGCCGAAGGCTCCGGCCATTGGGTTGGAACCGGAACCGGCGCCTTGCTGCAACTTGCGGTCGCGGCAACCAACAAGAATAGAACTAAAGACATCCGCTTGAGCATGCAATTCACTCCCGGGCGTCCGCGCCTCATGTCGCTTTGGCGCAAAATTGACTCGCCAGAAATTCAAGTGTCATGTTGTCCGCAATCACATCGTGCGGGATCAGGAGATACTTCCACGGCTTGCCCTTGTAAGTATTCGCATGGTCGCTCGCCTGCTTGCACCATTTCACCGCCACGTCCTTCTTGGCAACGACCTCCGGGCTCGCCATTTCGTCACGGCGCTTGGGCTCCAGCATGTAAATCACGGCTTCCGTTTCGGCCACGAAGTCGGGCTGGTATTCAAGTTGATCGGCGCCGGACTTGTAGAAAATCAGGAACTGGCCCTTGGCGGGCTTGAACCATTTCGCCGACTCGCGCTCCAAAATGACGGCCAGCTTGCGCTCGGGATCCGACTGGAACTTCTGTACCGGGAATAGGCACCGCGAGAACCCGCCGAAAAGATACTTCGCCATGTTGCTCTTGTCCGCCGGGGGCTGGCGGTAATCCAGCACCGGCTCCGCTGCGGACGCGGTGTAGGCGCTGCGCTTCAATTCGCAAAAGCCCAGGCTGATCTTGACCTCATAACCGGTAGCCTTCTCCCAGTAATGCTCCTGCATCTGGACGTGGACGAAGCGGGCAATGTCCCGCTGGTAACACCCAAGAACCTTGCGCGTCTCGTTCTCGTCGGGCAGATAGCCATTAAAATGCTTAACCACCTGGCCGGCGAGATCGTAAAGCAGGTCGGCGTGGGCGTCGTAGGAAACATCGTCGAAATCCACAAGGCCGCTCACGACGTAATCCTCCAGACGGGCTTCCTCAATGCCGCCCTTGCCCATGGCGATCACATCCACCTGATCCGTGCGCAGATGCTTGGCCCAAAGCTCTTCCGACACCGGAGGATAGTTGAGCGTGTCCAGCTTGAGCTTGAATGAATTGAACCCCGATTGAACCTTGCCGGTGGGAACGACGAGAATGCGCGGAATATCGATGGTCTGCTGAATCACCAACTCCGCCGTCTTCGCCACAATGGCCGCGATGTCGGGCTTGGCCGTTACGCCCTCCAGTTCCAACTGCGACGGGCGATACTGCTCGGCGACATCCTTTAACACCCACGCCTGAACGTCGGTATTCGTCAGGAAAGAGACGCTGGGCAACACCTTCGGCTGACTTTCCAATTTGCGAATCACCTGATAGGCAATCTGAGCCACTTTCTCATCTTCCGCCCTTGTAAATATCGGCGCGGCGGCTTTGGGCACCAGTGTGCTTGCGGTCGTTTGCTCGGGCTGCAAACCCAATTTGCTCGCCAGTTGCGACTGCGACACCACGGTCACCATCTTCTCCCCTATCTGCTCCGGTTCCAGAATCACCTGCTGCAAACGAATTGCCGAGTCGGGTTTCTTCGCCTCATCCACAATCTCTTGAAATTTGTCATGCGCAATGATGTTCAATCGGTCCACCGTGTTGACCCCGGTGCGCTTGCCGTAAGGCAGACGAAGGCCGCGACCGATGGACTGCTCGATGAGGATGCGGGCATTGGCCGCGCGCAGCGGAACAATGGTGTAAAGGTTGGTCACGTCCCAGCCCTCTTTGAGCATGTTGACGTGAATGACGATCTCCGTCGGCTCGTCGGTGTGCTCCACCTTGAGCAATCGCTCCACCATCTCGTCCTCTTCCGCGCCCGTTTTACTTGAATCCACCTGGATGACCTTGGTCTTGTAACGGCCTTCGAAGAACGCTTCCGATTGAATCAAATCGATCAACTGCTTCGCGTGGGTCGTGTCGCGGGCAATCACCAGGACGAACGGCTTCACGATCTCTCTGCTGCTTTCGCGGGCATACGTCTCCAATTCGACTTTCACCTGCTCGTGCAACCGGACGCCATCCTGAAGCTTCATCAACTCGACGGCCTCCGGAGTCATGCCGGCGGGATTGAAATTCTTGCGCGTAACAACCGCCGGCTCTTTCACGAACCCATCCGCCATCGCCTTGCCGAGTGGATAATCCAGGATGACATTCTTGAACGGCACCCCGCCCTTGGCCGTTTCCACGAAGGGTGTGGCGGTCAGTTCCAGACCGATAACCGGTTTCAACTCGTTGATTGCCCGGACGCCGGCGCTGGCGCGGTAGCGGTGCGACTCGTCCATGATCAGCACCAGGTCGGAGAGCCCCGCCAGATATTCGAAATAGCTCGCGCCGATATATTCGGAGAGCCGCTTAATGCGGGGCGATTTACCGCCGCGGACTTCCGAATTGATCTTCGAAATGTTGAAGATGTTCACCTTGCATCGAAGCACCTGATCAAACAGCGTGCCGGCCTTTGACTCATAATCTTCGCCCGTAATGATCGTCGGCGTTTCGGTGGCGAACTCCGCAATACCCTTGAATACATACTTGGCGGTGTTCGGCGTGAAGTCGGCAATGAGCTTGTCGTAAATCGTCAGGTTCGGGGCCATCACAAAAAAGTTGTTGATGCCGTGCGCCAGGTGCAGATAACTGATGAATGCGCCCATGAGGCGCGTCTTCCCGACGCCGGTGGCGAGCGCGAAACAGAGCGACGGGAACTCGCGCTCGAAATCGGTGACGGTCGGGTACTCGGCGCGGATAATCGCCAACGCGGCGGCGCAATCGGCTCCTTTTTTTGGCGGAACAATTTCCGTTATGCGGTCGAGGATTTCCAGGGAACGGCGCTGCGGATGGCGCAGACTCAGGCGACCGGCAATGGCGTTGACGTGGTGGTTCACGAAGACACCTCGGATTTTTTCACGCGGAGACGCGCAGACGCGGAGGGAGTTCGAAGCAATTTAACCTCGCGATTGATTTCCGCCTTTAGTTCCGCCACGGACGGCACAAAGAGTTTGTACCGGCTGGCAAATATCTTCTGCTGGTCCTCGCCCAGCGTATATCGAACGACCGCATCGTTCTTGTCGGCACAAAGAATCAGGCCCAACGTCGGATTATCCCCCGCCGTGCGCTTTTCACGATCATAATAGTTCACATAGAGTTGGAGTTGCCCCAGATCTTGATGTGTCAGCTTGCCGGTCTTAAGGTCAATGATGACGTAGCACTTCAGGATCGTGTGGTAAAACACCAGATCGATGTAGAAATGGTCCCCGTCCAGCGTCAGCCGCTCCTGTCGCGCCACGAAGGCGAATCCCTTGCCCAACTCCAGCAGGAAAGATTGCAGATTGTTGATCAGGGCAGTCTCCAGCCCTGACTCGACCAGCTTGGGCGACTCCGGCAATCCCAAAAATTCCATGACCACGGGGTCTTTGAATATATCAGCCGGTTTCTGAATCTCATGCCCTTTCGTAGCCAGGCGCATTAAGCCTTTTTTATCGCGGCTTAACGCCAGACGTTCGTAAAGCAGGCTGCATATCTGCCGTTCCAGTTCCCGTGCCGACCAGTTGTTCTGGATCGCCTCGATCTCGTAAAACGCGCGGGCTTCCGACTTATCCACACGAAGCAATATTCGGTAATGGGTCCAGGACAGATTCGGATGGAGTCGTCCGGGCGCCCAAGAGTCGGAAACCGCACGCACTGCGTTCGAATTCTCCGTTTCGCCAAAAATCGAACGCAGTGCGTTCGATTTTGTGCCGTTCAGCAAAGATCTATAGGTCAGATAAAACGAGCGGACATATTCCAGTTGCCGCACAGACCAACCTCGATCAAAATCCCTTGTCAAACGAACCGACAAGTCTTGCAGCAAAGCGTCCCCATAACCAGCCCGCGCCTTGCCCTTCTGCTCCTCCTCCACAATCTCCCGGCCAACCAACCAGTTTGCCATCACCTGCGTCGTATTCACCGACCTGGCGACAGTTGACTTTGCCGATTCGAGGATTTGTCGCACCCGGTCATAAAGTTGAATTTTAGTTGCCACTCTGTCTCTCCCTCAACCCACGGAGTTATCCGCAGATTGCGCAGATTCACGCAGATTAAAAACCAGCCGTTTGTACTGAAGACTCGGAGCGCCAAAATTGAGTAAGAGACCCTTGCTGTACTCCGAGGCCTTGAGATAGTGAATGACCTGGGCCTCTTCCGTTCCGCCGATTGCAGACATTGCCTTCAATTCAACGATAACATCATCGCAACACAAGAAATCAGATCGGTAAGGTGCGCTCAATTGCTCGCCCTTATAGAACACCGGGATAGGATGCTCGCGGATGAAGGGAATACCGCGTAATGTCAATTCACGAGCAAACGCTTCTTGATAAACAGCCTCCAGAAACCCGTGTCCCAGTTCCCTATGCACTTCCATGGCCGCACCAATGATCGCATACGTCTGCTCGTCTCGTTTATCTCCCGTGCCCATCTCTCCCCCTCCCAATCTGCGTTAATCGGCGTAATCTGTGGACCTTAAACCGATCTCTCCCCTCCCAATCTGCGTTAATCGGCGTAATCTGCGGACAGCTCTCCCCTCCCAATCTGCGGATCAAAACCCCAACTCCTGTTGCCCCGGCTTTGGCGGCGCCTTGGGCAGATTTTCCACCTTGAGGCTGTAATCGTCGTGCCCCCACTCGCACCGGGAGATACCAAAGCAGGAATTTACGGTTTTCGATTTTGCCCCTGTACAGGCTGAGCAAAACCAGAGCCAGCAGCAGGAGGAAATAAAACCCCAGGGCTACCATAATGTGAAAGCTGTAAAAGGCAATGGGAACATTCGGTATCACGCTGTTGGGGTCGGTTAGAA
>JAWOJA010000035.1:0-31897 GCA_046484345.1 Kiritimatiellia bacterium | reverse complement strand
GGGAAAATACGTGCTTGGAATGCCGACGGTACGCCGTATCAATACCCGAACGCCGTGCCAATTGGGAATTGCCCGACCAACTTAATACTCGAAGGCGTGGGGGTGAGTTACGCGGAAAACGATATTAAAATATTCGCGGAAGTGAAGGGAAGCAATTCCAACACGGGCGTATCGACCGAGGCATTTACGACAGTCATGAAAGTGGATTTGGACGTCGATGCCGACCATGACGGCGATATAGACTCGGAGGATGACCGTGTAGAAGCAACCGAAGGGGGTTGGTGTGTTGTGAACCAAAACGACAGCAACACCAATGGCGTGGAGGACAAGCTTGAAGCCGGGCATGTGGGCGGAGAAGTGGACTTGCGAGCGATCCGCCTGAAACTAGCCCCCGAAGCAATGGAGACGGGGGTGCAGAGTCTGGATGTGTATACCTTAGGAAGCGGCAGGGTTTCGGTGTGGACGCATTCGGACAAAGGGGCGCCGGCGACGAACGAATGGGACATGGAAAGCGGACCCGCGATGCCGGCGACCTTGTATGTGGAAGGGCTTGAGGCCAGCACGCAATTCGGGGATGTGGTGTTGCGGCTGGGCTATAATGGCTTAAAAGATGACATCAAGCTTACGGTGGTGGGAGCGGACCTGGATGTGGACAGCGATTACGATGGCGATATCGACAATAATGACGAAAGCGCGGAGTGCAGCACGGGCGGTTTGGTCGCGGTCGGGCAATTGCTGCCGATCAGCTTGAAGCTGAACCCCGGGGAGATGGATACGGGAACGGTGACCTTGGAGGCGCTCTCCGGGGGCGACAAAGTCAGTTTTTCACTCACCAACGGCACCCCGGTGGAGCTGCCTGTCTCGTGGGCTGCGGCATCTTTCCCTTCGAGCTTGAATGTTGAGGGGATAGCACCCAGCGCTTCACTTCGTGATGTGGAACTTCGGCTTCGCTTATCATCCGCAGCGGGGACTTGCGAGGACAAGATCAAGTTGACTGTCCTTAAAGTGGATATGACGGCCTACCGGCCGACGACCGAGTTACCGGCATACGGACATCCCTTTGCCAAACATGCCGTACCGGAAGGCCAGGAAGAGACGTCGGGGGCCGGAATCCGGAGGAATGGCGATACAGAATCAGCGACAAATGAGAACGATCTGATTGAAGTCGAACTGAAGGCGGAACCTTACCCGACGCC
The DNA here is from genome assembly GCA_046484345.1 of Kiritimatiellia bacterium. Taxonomy (GTDB): domain Bacteria; phylum Verrucomicrobiota; class Kiritimatiellia; order CAIKKV01; family CAIKKV01; genus CAIKKV01. The sequence goes on along the minus strand of JAWOJA010000035.1, from coordinate 30,701 downwards.
ATCCGGCTTGACCTACGTGCTCAAGCGCAGCAACTCGAATATCAAAGTGTGGGACAGCCAGACGATGGATACGGCTATCCTCGATTCGGGAACAGAAGCGACGATCACCTTCAGTTCTGCGACCAATACGGTATGGGTGGAGAATCCAAACGGCGGCAGCGCCGATCTTGAACTTATCGCCCGATCAGGAAGCATCGATATTTGCTCCGATAAGGTTCACTTCTATCCGTTCACGAGCATTGTGATTGCTTTGGGCGGAGAGACTCAGAACCCCTCAGATCCCGCCGATGCCAATCACGGAATTTATCAACAGGCGGTTGATCTTTATGAGCAAGGCTACGACGTTCACATGTATGATGAGGACAATGTCGGCTACGACGGCGCTGGGGCCACATACGATGAGGTGGTTAGTGCCATTCAAGACCGAAATGTCGATCAAGTAGCCATATACGGGTATAGTCATGGCGGCGGCTCGACATACCTCTTGGCAAATTTACTCAACAATAATCGTGAAGAAATTATATCCGGATTTGAAATCAAGTTCACGGCCTATATCGATGCGATAGAAGATACATTTCCGGGCGACATGGATCAGGAAAATCGCAGGCCGCCGAGTTCGTCTTTCCATGTGAACTTCTATCAGGAGGGCCATGTTTTGGAAGACGGCGGCTTGGATGGCGGGCCGATTAATAATCCGCCGGGAGCAGACTTTGAAACCAATGTGGACAATCCCACGCCCACCGAGACGCATCAAACTATTGATGATGACGCAACAATATTGAACGGCATTGAAACGCGCTTAACGCCGCAAGTCGCACGATAGGAGAGGCAGAGCAATGAAACGAGAATTAGGCGGAATGGGATATTTGATCTTGGCCGTGGCTATGGCCGCATTGGTGTCGATCCCGGCTTTTGCGGTTCAGTCCGACAGACCAAGCGGCCGAATTATCGTGCCAAACATAGAGATCCAATCTTACATCAGGTCGTTGATCTCTACCAATCGACAGATGATGTTCGAAGGCACCGAGGAATCCCTTTCGGACAGATTGAAAATATTGCGGAAAATGGCTGGTAAGGAAACAGACCTGGCAATGCAGTTGATGTATTTTTCCACTCATACCGAAGATGAGCGAGAAGCTATGCTCCCAGGTTTTATTCTTCAACAACTCGCTATTTCGAATGCTGTTTTTGCCGAAGTCTGTATTCCCATGCTTGATTCCGAAGATGAGCCCACACGTCAATTGGGGGCGGATTGGCTTACTCGTGCAGACCATGTTTCCAAAGGAGGAGTGGATTTCAACCGGTACGAGCCCATTTTGCGTGAGCAGAATCAGAATCCCTCTCAAGGCCTCATCCGGTACATGTACTGGCGCAATCCTGAGGCCGCTTTATTTTCGATGGCCCGAATTTATGGAGACAAGGCCGCCGAGACCAATCTTATCGAACAACTTAAAGGCAATAAGAAGATTGTTTTGCCGTTGTTTGTTGATCGGCCCGAATGGTGGATGCGCTTGTATGTTGTCGAGATGATGGGGAAGCATCCTCAATTACGCGATCCGGTGATCCTCAAGAAGTTAGAGCAGGACGCCGATCCGCTGGTACGTGAAAAGGCTTCTAAGTTGAAGGCTGAACTACAGTCCAAGTAGCTTCCCCCGGCTGGCATGTCCGCTGCTTGCCTACGGCGGCACCGGCCACGCCAGCCCCTGACTCCGACACACCGGTTCAGTCGCTCTTGCAAGAACCAAACAATACCAACGGGGCAGGAAGCCAGTTTGCCACAGCCAATCGCAGCCTGCTTCTTGCGGAGACGATCCCGGCACTCAGCTTCGCCACGGGAGCGAACCCAGTGCAAGGCATCGAAGATCTTGGGGGCATGAATATCAACATGCAGAGTCAGGTCGTTGATGGTGGCTTCCAAAACGGTTGGCCTGCGGGAAGGATGTCCGGGTGGTCCGGAAATCGATGGCTTCATGGCGATTACAGAGCCGTTGCTTACATTTACGTGTGCGAACTGTTTGAAGATATCGTGAAATCGAAAGGGCATTTTGATCAATGAAAATAATTTGTGCAAGCTTCTTGCTTTTCTGTGGTCTAACGCTTTTGGACGTCCAAGCGGGAACTGTGGCAACACTCCCAGAGGCTATGCTGACGGTCAAGGTTCTTGATGAAACCGGAGAGGCCTTGGCCGGTATGCCGGTTCATGTATGGCTTAGCGAATCAGCTGTTCGTGACGGGCAAACAGACAGCAATGGACTCTTCGTTGCGAAGGGCGCATGTACGATCAAGGACATTCCGATCTCTATTGTGCAAGAGGGCTACTACGATTCTAGGCTAAACTATTCCTATCCGAATTACCTGAGCGTTAAAGACCACAAATGGCAACCGTGGAATCCTTTGGTAACGGTAAGAATACGGCGGGTCAAGAATCCGATCCCGATGTTCATGAAGCGCGTAAATGCGAAACTCCCGGTCGAGAATGCGACCTTCGCTTTTGATCTTCAGTCGGGAGACTGGGTTGATCCATATGGCAGGGGCCAAATGTCGGATCTTGTTTTTCAAGTGACGCGGCGCGTGACGAGTCCTAATGACTATGAAGGAACGCTACGGCTTACCTTCACAAATGCCTTCGAGGGTATTCAGAAAGCGGAAGGCATGATTATGGAGAGCCAGTTTCAGTTCCCTCGTTTTGCTCCAACGGATGGGTACCAGACGAACTTTGTCTATACCCATGGGAAGGACCCGATCAATGGGTACTACGGAGCGCGGGTTGATGATCCCCAAAAATACTACCTTGTCCGTGTTAGAAGCGTATTGGACAATGAAGGCAAGCTCAAAGAAGCGCTGTATGGAAGACTAGTCGGAGATATTGAGTTGTCCGGAATGGCATCCTCGAACAACGTCCGCATTGCCTTCACCTACTACTTGAATCCAACGCCGAACGACCGAAATCTCGAATTCGATCCGGCGAAGAATCTGTTCAAAAATCTTTCATCGTCGGAAGCGGTTCTCGATCCATGAGGCATCGCCCTCGACACTGTCACTACCATGAGCTCCGTCATCCATGCGCGTAGGGGGTCAAGTCCCGACAAACGACAAAATGATTGACTCTTTGGCGCGATTTTAAGATTTTAGGGGCATGGCAAGACCCTTGCGAATTCAGCTTAAAGGCGGCTGGTCCCATGTTACGGCGCGGCGCTGGAAGGGCGAGCGGTTGTATTATGACAAGGCTGACCGGCTTCATTTTCTCGATCTCCTGGGCGCGATGGTTGAGCGGTACCGCGTTCGGCTGCACGCCTATGCGCTAATGGCGAACCATTTCCACCTGCTGGTGGAGACCCCGCACGGAAACTTGAGCCGGGCGATGCAGTGGCTGAACGTCAGTTACGGCATGTGGCATAACCGGCGGTGGAAGGAAAGCTGGCCGGTGGTTCAGGGGCGGTATCATGCGGTGCCGGTTGACAGCGAAGGGGCCTGGGCGCTGGAAGCGAGCCGGTATATTCACCTGAACCCGGTCCGGTTGACGCGGCCGGGGTTCGAGGATATCCGGCGCGCGGTGGAGGAGGTCAAGAGCGAGAAATGGGAGGCCTTCCGGGATCGGCAGGGGGACTGGGGGCGGGATGTGGTGCTGTGGCAGGCCCGGCGTCAAACAGGTCTGACGTTGCCCGAGATCGCAAAGGCGGCGGGCGTGGCGGATCACCGGGCTGCGGGGAAAGCAGTTGAGCGGATGGAAAAATGCATGAGGGAAGAGCGAGAACACAAGCAGATTGCCGCTCAAGTGAAAAAAGTTTTGTCGGAAGTCGGGACTTGACCCCTATGAGCCTAAGTGAAAAAAGTTTTGTCGGAAGTCGGGACTTGACCCCTATGAGCCGCTTTACTCATTTTCATGGCTCCATTGTCTCGGTGTCATGATTATGACGCAACACCCCCTTTTCGACGTCCTGCGGCACTTCCCTTTCGGTGTCATTAATTGTGAGGCAACGCGTTTGATGCGTTTGCCCTGCAACGCGGCTTGACTGCGTTTGCTCTTTGTTTTATAATTGAAAAAATAAACACAGGGATTGAGCGTATATTCTATGAGTTGGAGGGAAACGCCATGCATGACAACACTGCTTTCCGCTTGCCTATGGGGCTTTGCCTTGTGGCGATTCTTCTTTTGACTGGATATTCCGCTTTTGGATCAGATTCGCCTCCCGAGCCATACCCGGTTCTGACCGTAACCCCCGTCAGCCGCGATTATGGCGCGGTGACCATCGGCGCAAGTAAAACCCGGACGTTTTCGGTGGTGAACGTCGGCGGCGCCACCCTGGCGGGACTTGCCTCCGTTGGCGCTCCGTTTAGAATTACGACGGGAAGCGCGTACAATGTGGGGCCGGGCGGCACGACCCTGGTGACGGTTGTTTTTTCGCCACTCGCAGCCGTTGCCTACTCCAAAAAGATTGTTTTTACCAGCAATGGCTTTTACGATTTAACCAATACGGTTACGGGAAGCGGCCGCACGCCGGCTCAGTTGGTCGTGACCCCGGCCTCGTTTGATTTTGGGACTCTTGCCACGGGATCGACCGGGCAGGCGGCTTTCGTGATTTCAAATTCCGGCGGGTCGACGCTTACCGGCAACGTTTCAGCGGTCGGTCGTTTCTCAACGGCCACCAATCTCTTCTCTGTGCCGAGCAATGGATCGACCACCCTGGCGGTCTTCTTCAAGCCCGTTATCGAAGGGTCCTTCTCCAATAATGTTGTTTTCACGGGCAACGGGGGGAGCTTCTCGGCTCCGGTGATCGGGAAAGGCTCGGTCATGTCGGAAGCGGCTTTCAGCGGTTCGCCCACAAACGGCTTTTTCCCTCTGACGGTGAACTTTGCGGACGCCTCGACCGGCACCATTACCAACCGGGTTTGGGAGTTTGGGGACGGCTCGGCCGAAACGCGGAGTTCCGGCAACCCGTCGCACATCTATACCAATGCCGGCTTGTACACCGTGCGGCTGGCGGTTAGCGGACCACTGGGGACGGATGTTCTGGAGCGCACGGAGTACATTGTTGTCGTCTACCCGCCTCCCGCCCTGCTGGAGGTGGTACAGTCAGGTCTGAATTTTGGCGGTGTTGGCACCGGCACGACAGCACAGGCAAATGTTGTCGTGATAAACAGGGGCGGGTCGAATTTGACTGGCACGGTGGTTGCGAGCGCTCCCTTTAGCGTGGTCGAAGGGGACTCCTATGATGTGGCGGCGGGTGAAACGGCCGTTGTGAAGGTGGCCTTTTCGCCCCTGGCCGAGACGGATTATTCCAATGATGTGGTGTTTGCCGGCAATGGCGGAACCGTTTCGCTTCCAGTGACGGGCCGCGGGGTGCCTCCGGCCGTGTTGCAGGTTCTGTCGGCCGGTTTGGAGTTTGGCGGGATTATCACGGGGAGAACGACCGAGGCGGCCTTCACGGTGACCAACGCCGGGGGCGGCCTGCTGACGGGAAGCGTATCGGTCACAACGGGCCCCTTTGGGCTGGCCACCAATCAATATAGCGTGGCCGGGTACGGCTCTACCAGCGTGGTGGTGCGGTTTGCCCCCGTAGCGCTCGGCTCGTTCACGAATGATGTCTCTTTTGCCGGCAACGGGGGCGCCGTTGCGCTTTCCGTAACGGGTTCGGGCCTCCCCCTGCCGTTGCCGCGCCAGGTGCGGTTCAAACTGGCATCCTTCAATGGTGTGGAGGGCGGCAAGGTCAAGGTCACCGTGTTGCGTGAAGGGAAGTTGAAAGGCGCCGTGAGCGTGCGGTACAAGACGAAAAACGGCACTGCTCTGGCCGGGAGCGATTATGTGGCCAAAACCGGCGTATTGACATGGGGGGACGGGGATGGCACGGCGAGAACGATTAAAATTCCGATTGTGGCCGATTTCAAGGCCGAGGGGAGCGAGTTGTTCAAAATCAAGCTGTTTTTGCCAACAGGTGCTATTTTGGGTACGCCTTCAACGGCCAAGGTTGTCATTGCGCCCTCCTCGAAAAACCGAACCGCTGTCGTGTCTGATGCCGCGGTTTCCGCCGTTGTCGAGGAGAAGGGGTTGTCCGGGTTGACGGCGGCCCTGGATGGGGAGGGGTTGGCCTGGCGCACATCGGACTTGTCGCCCTGGCGCGAGGGGGCCGACGATACGGCGGCGGGCTTATCCGCAGCCGTAAGCGGGGTTTCGTTGGCGGGTGGAATTTCGTGGCTTCAGACGGAGCTGGAGGGGCCCGGCGTCTTGGTATTTTCCTGGCGGATGGCGCAACCGGGCTCCCGGTGTCTGTTCATGGTCAACGGCGTGGTGCGGAATGTGCTGGAGACCGGAACGGAATGGACGGCGGAGTCGGTCCAACTCGGCTCGGGCCGTCATCTTTTGGTGTGGGTGGTTCCGGGCGAGTTTGCGCCTGGCGCCGCGCTTATTCTCCTCGACCGGGTTCTGTGGCTTCCGGAATAATGAGCGTTTACACCTCTTTGGGTGATTCCGCGACGAGCACAGGATCAGGGGCGCGAGGAGGCGCGATGCCCTAGGGCCGCAGCGCCCGTTCGGGCAGATTGTTTTCGGCGGGAATGGTCCGGTCTTGTGCACAGTGGTAGAGCCGATGGGCAATTTTCCCAAAAGATGTTCTGGATGTGCTGTATGCACGCATGCCGGGCCTTGGCGGCCATAGAGAGCTCGATGCGGGCCTGGATCGTGGCGGCTTGGACGAGGAAAGCCGCATCATCCATCGGGTCGTTGCGCAACCCCACCGCCTGAGGAACTGGAGAAGCTGAAAGAGGAACTCCAGAAACTGGCGGATTTGCCTCAGGTGGTTGACGCCGTAACGCCAGTCCAGGTCAACATCGATCAAGAGCCGCCCTCCGTGGATGCGGTGAGCACGGCCAACGATTCGGTCGATTTATCCGATCTGAACACGATGGTCACTGTTCCGCCCGTGGTTTTTAGAGGTTTGTGGAAGCGCCGAAGCGAAGCATGACGGGTCCGGCGCTGCTCTCCTTTTTGGCGCACGGCGATGGAAGAGGCCGTCGAGCTGATCATCGATGGGCCGCATAAGGGCGGCAGCGGGGATTACGGCAGCCGGAAGGATCCGGAAGCAAGGGGTTGAAGACCATCATCGATGGAGAAAACGAAGGACGATGAACTGGACAAGAGCGACGCGATCAGCATCAAATTTGGGTGGCCGCATCGCCTCCAGTCAGTCGTCCGATTCCAGCCGTCGTTTCCTGAAAAAGGCCTGAAGAACTTCCAGGCATTCTTCCGCCATGACGCCCTGTGTCACCTTCACCTGATGGTTGAGAGACGGGCAGTCGACGATTGAAAAGCGAGACACCGCGCCCCCGCGCTTAAGATCGCGGAAAGCGAATACAAGTTCGGCAATGCGGGCCAAAACGATGGCGCCCGCGCACATGGAGCAGGGCTCCTTGGTCACATACATCGTGCAACCCGTCAGGCGCCAGTCCCGGAGGGCCGCCGCCGCCTGGGTGATGGCCAGGATTTCGGCATGCGCCGTGGGGTCGTGGAGCCGTTCCACCTGGTTGTGGGCGCGACCAAGGACCTGGCCCGCCCGGACGATGACCGCGCCGCAGGGCACTTCCTCTTCTTCGGCCGCCGCCTCGGCTTCCCGCAACGCCATGGCCATAAACCGGACGTGGGGATTGGGCAGGACGCTTTCGGGGTCGGTAGGATTCATGGCCGGCATTGTAGCCGGAGCGCTCGTGAAGCGACAGTCTTTTCCGGTCTGAGCTTGATTGCGCGTCGGATAGAGGGTACAGTATATGGAATCGATGCCGCGGATGGCGGGGTTCGCCCCGCGTTCGGACGGATGATTTTCCGGGTTCGCCCCGGCGCCTGGGGCTTCAAGGCCGGGCTGCCGGCGCAATCCCGCCAGGACCGGAAGGGAGCAACGGCAAGTCGGCGTGACCGGTGCTTGGAGTATCCTGGGCGTCGGGTCGAATCCGGAAAAATCACGGCATTGGCTGCAAGGATGGGAATGACGCATGGCATACGAAGTTCTGGCGCGCAAGTGGCGACCTCAGCAATTTGACGACGTCGTGGGGCAGGAGCATGTCACCCGGACGCTCAAAAACGCCATCACCTCCGGGCGCATCGCCCATGCCTACCTGTTCGTGGGCCCGCGCGGCATCGGGAAGACTTCCCTTTCCCGCATCCTGGCCAAGGCCTTGAACTGCGAGAAGGGCCCCACGGTGACGCCGTGCGGCGTTTGCGACGCCTGCCGGGAAATCGCCGCCGGCAATTGTCTGGATGTGATTGAATTCGACGCGGCCTCGCACACCCAGGTTGAAAAGGTGCGCGAGATCATCATCGACAACGTCCGGTATGCCCCCGCCCGCTACAGGACAAAGGTATACATTGTGGACGAGGTTCACATGCTTTCCAGCGGCTCCTTCAACGCGCTGTTGAAGACCCTGGAAGAGCCGCCCGCCCATGTGAAGTTCATCTTCGCCACCACGGAATCCCACAAGGTCCCCGCCACCATCATCTCGCGCTGCCAGCGGTTCGATCTGCGCCGGATTTCAACACGGGATATCGTGGAGCACCTGGCCCATATTGCGAAGGCGGAAAAGGTGGAGATCACGGACGACGCCCTTCTGGCCATGGCCCGCGGCGCGGAGGGCGGCATGCGTGATGCCGAGTCCGCCCTGGACCAGCTGGTGGCTTTCCGCGGACTCTCCATTCAGGAGGAGGATGTTCTGTCCGTCTTCGGCCTGGTTTCGCGCAAGACGCTTGAAGCGCTGGCCGTCGCCATCCTGGAAGGCAACCTGTCGGACCTGATCCGGCAGATCGACGCCATGGACCGGGCGGGCAAGGATATGCAGCGCGTGGTGGTCGAACTGCTCGAATGGTTTCGCAACTTGCTGGTCGTCTCCTGTGCGCCCGAGGCCGCCGCCGCGCTCGACATCCTGGACGAGCAGGCCGTTCTCCTCAAGGCTTGGGCCGGCAAAACCCAGCCGGACAACCTTCTACGCATCGCCGACCTCCTGGTGCAGACGGAAAACCGCATCCGGTACGCCCTGTCCCGCAAGACGCTGTTGGAAACAACCCTCATCCGGTGCTCGCGGGCCGCTTCCACCGTTTCCATCGACGACCTGCTTGCCCAGATACACGCCTTGAAGGGGCTGTTGACGGCGGGCGAAACGCGCGAAGGCGAACCCGCCGGCCGGGCGGCCCGTTCCGCGGCCCCCTCTTTCGAAGTTCGCGCGGTTGCGGAGTCCGCCCCACTGGCGGACGCTTCCGGCGATCTCGACAAACTCCGTCAGCGATGGGCCACGGTCCTGGAAGAAACGGGCAAGCGCGCCGCCGTCCTGAAAAACGTTTTGTTGCACGGCCGTCCGGTGGATGTGCGGGGCGCTGTGGTGGTTGTCGCGTTTGATCCCGCCTTCGCCGGACAGGCCAAGAAGTTGCTCGACACCCCGCGATTCATGTCCGCCCTGCAGACGGGCATCCAAGAGGTGCTGAGGCGGCCGGTCAAGGTGGAGTGCCAAATTTCCCCGGAAGAAGACGGGACAGGCGAGGCCGTGAAAAAGGCCCCGCGTGACATGGCCCTGCAGGAAAAGGCGCTGGCCGGCGTCTTGACCCGGGCGGTCCCGCCGCCGCCCGCCCATGCCCGGGAAGCGGAGGCGCCGGTCCAGGCGGGCACCAAGCGGGAATTGGTTGAAAACACAATGGTGCAGGCGGCAGTCCGAATCTTCAAGGGCCAGATCACGGAAATTCAGGTGGGGCCTCGCGAGTCGGAGCAATAGAATCAGGGGAGTGTTGACATGGCGAATATCATGAAATTGATGAAGCAGGCGGCCTCGATGCAGAAAGACATTGAGCGCATTCAGAAGGAGATGGGGGAGAAGGTTGTCGAATTTTCGGTGGGGGGCGGCATGGTGACCGCCAAGGCGAAAGGCGACGGCACCCTGGTGTCGATCAAGATCGATCCCCGCATCATCGATCCGCAGGATCCCGAGATGCTGGAGGACAGCGTCAAGGCGGCCGTGGATGGCGCCCTAACGGCGGCCCGCGAGATGATGGCCAAGGAAATGGGGAAAGTCACCGCGGGCTTCAGCATGCCGGGGCTTGGCGGCCTGGCATGAAGGCCTCCGAGCATTTGGAACGGCTGAGCGCGCAATTGGGCCGGTTGCCCGGCGTGGGCCGCCGGACGGCGGAGCGCATGGCGTTGCGGATCGCGCTCGATCCGGGCGGCCTGCTGGCGGACCTGGAGGCGGCGCTGCGGGGGGTGGCCGAGGAGGTGCGTTGCTGTTCCCGTTGCGGGAGCATTACGTCCGCCCAGGAGAATCCCTGCCAGCTGTGCATGGATCCGCGGCGGGACGGCTCGCTGCTGTGCGTCGTGGAAGATCCGAGCGACATTCTTCTCGTTGAAAAAAGCGGCGGCTTCAACGGCCGCTACCACGCTCTCATGGGCCGGTTGTCGCCGGCCGGCAACACCGGGCCCGCCGATTTGCGGCTGGAGCAACTGCTCCAGCGGGTGGATGCCGAAAAGGTGCAGGAAGTGTTGCTGGCGCTGAACACGGACGTCGAGAGCGAGGCCACGTGCAGTTATATCCGCGAGCGCCTGCAGGGGCGCCGCACGCGGGTGACCCGCCTCGCCGCCGGGTTGCCAGCCGGCAGCGGCATCATGTACACCGACAGCGTCACGCTCGCCAGGGCGATCAAGGGACGGCAGGATCTTTAGGCATGGACAACGGATTTCAGGAACGGCTGGAGGGAATCCGGCGGCGTATGCGCGAGGCATGCGACCGCGCGGGGCGGGATCCGTCTTCCGTCCGCCTGTTGCCGGTATCAAAAACCTTCGGGCCAGACGCGGTGCTGCGGGCCGCCGAGTCCGGGCTCGACGTCTTCGGAGAAAACAAGGTGCAGGAGGCCCAGGCCAAGATACCGCTTTGTCCCGGCCGGTTGCACTGGCATCTGATCGGCCATCTTCAGTCCAACAAGGTTCGGGCGGCCGTCCGGCTTTTCGAGACGGTGCATTCCGCGGATTCGATCGGCCTTCTGGAACGGCTGGACGCCGCCTGTGCCGAGGAGGGGCGGCGCCTGGACGTTCTTTTGCAGGTCAATGTTTCGGGCGAGGCGACCAAGCACGGGTTGAGACCGGACGAGGCGAGGGCCGCCGCGGAATTTGCCAATGCCCTGCCGAACCTGGTTTTAAGGGGGTTCATGACGATTCCCCAGGCGTTCTCCGAATCGGAAGGCGTGCGGCCTTCTTTCAGGCGCCTGCGGGAGTTGCGCGATGGCCTTCGGGACTCGCTGGGCATTCCCCTGGAGGAGCTGTCCATGGGCATGTCGCACGACTTCGAGACGGCCATCGAAGAGGGCGCCACCTGGATCCGCGTAGGATCGGCCCTCTTTGGCGCCCGCACCCGCGGAGGTGACGTATGACCTTGAACCGAAAGCGTGCGGCGGATTCCTATGCCCAGGAGGAGGATGAGGGCGGGCGTGAGGGGAAGGAAGCGGGAAGCCGCTTTATCCTTTACTTCCTGGCGGCTGCCGCCATCCTGCTCGTGTTTGGCGTATTGGTGGCCGGTACAGCCGGTTTCCGCGAACTGGTGTCCGTTAAGAACGAGCAATGGACCCAGACGCGTGTTGTCATTGGCGGAAGCCGCATCGCCCTGCCGTACGACCTTGTCTTGACGGACGTCACCGTGCCCGATAAGGCGCGGGCCGACGGGGCGGGACTGAAAATACCCGAGGTCCGTCTTTTTTGGAGGCCTGGAAAAGGGCTTCAAGTGACCCTGGCAAGGCCCGACGTGCGTCTGGTCCAGCCGGCGGACGGCGTCATTGAACCGGATGAGTTGAGCCGATTGGGAACACTACGGCATGCCGACGATGTGACCGAATGGCTGGCGCATCTTCAGGGGCGGGTCACGCTTCATATCGAGCAGGCGACGCTGGAGGTGGTCGATCCGGAAGGAAAGCGTATTCGCCGCATGGAGGGAATTCGTCTCACGGCAACGCCGGTTACGCTTCCCGGCCGGCCGGCGGTGTATTATGATTTTAGTAGCGGTCCAATGGCTGGACCCGATGGACACTATGAAGAGCGGGGGCAGCAGTGGCTGTCCTGGGATGGGACCAACCGGGCGGACTTGGGGTCTGATGTGGTAGGGGGCGGAAAGGCCGGGGGGCCGGACTTCTGGAAAGGGATGCAACCATGATGGAGTTGGCGCGCGCAAAGGAGTTGGTTTCCCGATTTGCGGAGCAGAAGATACTGGTGCTGGGCGACCTGATGCTGGACCGGTTCATCCGCGGAAGCGCGGAGCGGATTTCGCCGGAAGCCCCCGTTCCCGTGGTTCTCGTCAGCCAGGACGCCGATATGCCCGGCGGCGCCGCGAATGTGGCCATGAACGTCCGGTCGTTGGGCGGGAAGGCCGTTGTGGCGGGCATCGTGGGATTTGACAAACCGGGCGACGACCTGATCCGCGTGTTGGATCAGGCGGGCATATCCACGCAGGGCGTTCTTCGGGTGAGAGGGGTGACGACCACGGAAAAAACCCGCATCCTGGCCGATCGGCAGCAGGTTGTGCGGGTGGACCGGGAACACATGTCGAAGTTCGATGCCGGGACGCTGGCTGCATTTTCGGAACGAATCGAGCGTGCCATGAAGGGTTGCACGGGGGCCGTCATCGAGGATTACGGCAAAGGCGTGGTCCGGCAACCGGCCATCGATTCCGTTTTGCGGGCCGCCCGGCGGAACCAGGTGCCGGTGGGCTATGATCCCAAGGACGACAAGGGAGTCCGCGTGCGGGGGATTGCCATGGCCACGCCCAACTGCAAAGAGGCCCATGTGTGCGCCGGGTTGCCCGCCCGGTCCCACGTGCCCGGGCCGCTGAAGGACAAGGTATTGCGCGAGGCCGCGAAACGGCTGATGGACAAATGGCGGCCCCAGTCGCTGGTCGTCACCCTGGGTTCGCAGGGCATGTACTTGGTCACGCCCGGCGAGCGTCCGCTGCAGATTCCGACGCGCGCCCGCGAAGTGTTCGATGTGAGCGGCGCGGGGGACACCGTCATTGCCACATGCCTGCTGGCCCTGGCGGCCGGCGCCAGCCCCCTGGAATCGGCGATCCTGGGCAACTATGCGGCCGGCGTCGTTGTAGGGAAATTAGGAACAGCCACCTGTTCGCCCAAGGAGCTCTTGGGCAATCTTTCGCGCGACAACGGCGGTGCGGCATGAAGGTGGCGGGTGTCATACCGGCCCGATGGGCCTCCTCCAGGCTTCCGGGAAAATGCCTGATTCCGATTTGCGGCAAACCGCTCGTTCAGCGCGTCTGGGAGCGGGCCTCGCTGGCCCATGGCCTGAGCTCCCTGCTGGTGGCCACGGATGACGAGCGCATTGCCCGCGCCGTCGGGGCGTTCGGGGGGGTGGCCGTGATGACCCGGCCCGACCATCCGAGCGGAACGGACCGTGTGGCCGAGGCGGTCCGGGGGACCGAGGCCGAGGTGGTGATCAACATCCAGGGGGACGAGCCGCTGATCGATCCCGGACTGATCGACGCCATGGCTGATTGTTTCGACGAGCCGGAATGGGACATGGCGACCGCCGCCTGTCCCATTGTCAACCCGCGCGACGAAGCGGCCCCTTCGGTGGTGAAGGTGGTATGCGACGCGCGGGGCGGGGCGCTTTACTTTTCGCGCCTGCCCATTCCCTTTGTGCGCGATGAGGGCGGCGCGGTCCTGCGGTGGCGGCATATCGGGCTATATGCCTACAAGGTGGGTTTCCTGGCCAAGCTTTTGGAAACGCCGCCCTGCGAACTGGAGCAGGCCGAGAAGCTGGAGCAGCTTCGGGCGCTGCACATCGGCGGGCGGATCAAGGTCGTGCGGACGGCGGAAGCGGGTGTGGGCGTGGATACGCCCGAGGATGTTGTGGCGGCGGAAGCGGCCGTTCGAAAAGCGGAAGCCGGAGGGGCGCGGTTATGAGGCATACGGTGCGGGCGGGAAACGTCGAGTTGGGCGGGGAGACCCCGCTGGCCCTGATCGCAGGTCCTTGTGTCATCCCCAGTCGCGAGGATTGTCTGGAACTGGCGGAGGCGCTGACCGGGCTGGCGCGGCGCAAGGGGATACCTTTTGTCTTCAAGGCTTCCTATGACAAGGCCAACCGGACGTCCCACCAGTCCTATCGCGGACCGGGCGCCGCGGAGGGGCTGGCCATCCTGAAGGACGTGCGCGAGACTTTTCATGTTCCTGTTTTGACCGATGTTCACGAAACGGCCGACGTGGAGGCGGCCGCCGCCGTGGCGGACATTCTGCAGATTCCGGCCTTTTTGTGCAGGCAAACCGACCTGGTCTTGGCGGCCGCGCAGACCGGGAAAACCGTGAACATCAAGAAGGGGCAGTTTTTGGCCCCGTGGGACATGAAGCAGGTGCTGCTCAAAGCCGCCAGCACGGGCAACCGGCAGCTGTGCGTCACCGAGCGCGGGGCCTGTTTCGGCTACAACAACCTGGTGGCCGACATGCGCAGTTTGCTGGTGATGCGGGAGTTCGGGTATCCCGTGATATTTGACGCCACGCACAGCGTGCAGCGGCCGGGCGGGGGGACGGACCATTCCGTGGGGGATGGTCAGTGGGCTCCGGCCTTGGCCCGTGCCGCTGTGGCGACCGGTTGCGACGCCGTATTTCTGGAGACCTACCTGTCCCCGGAGAAAGCCCTTTCGGATCGTGAAAACTCCATTCCGTTCGACCGTCTTGAATCTCTATGGGAGGAGCTGAGCCGCATTGATGCCATCGTGGAATAACAGATTTATTTTTATGGTCCTGTCGGCGTTCCTGGCGGCGTCCTCCGTGATGCCCGTGAGCGGGCAGGGCGTTTTGTCCTCCGAGACGGGTCCGGTGGAAGCGTTTAAAATCCGGTTCCCCGACTATAATCCGGACGGCACCCTGAAAAGCGAGATTTTCGGGGACCGCGCCGTGATGGACGGGAACATCATCAACCTGACGAACCTGCGGGTGGAGCTATACGAGAAGGAGGTCATGGTGACCTCCTTCTGGGCTGAGAGTTGTCGTTACGACAAGAAGAACGGATCGCTCCAGACGGATTCCCCGGTACGTGTGATGCGCTCGGGGATGATGATAACGGGCGAAGGGCTTGACTGGAAGAAAGGCGACGCCGTGGTGATCATCCGCCGCAATGTGCGGGTGATGACGATCATGGGCACGGAATGGTTCAAAGTGGAGAAGCGGAAATGAAAAAACGCATGGCGTTATGGATGACGGCGGTTGTGGCGCTGACGGCGGCTGCGGGCCGGGCGGAACCGGCAACGAATGCCCCGACGGAGAACCGGCGGACGGAGATCACGGCCGGGCGCCTGACCTTCGATTACGAGAAGATGCAGGCCCTCTTCGAGGAGCGCGTGGTCGTGCTGGACACCTCCATGCGCCTGGAATCCGACAAATTGTGGGTGGTTATGGACCAAACGAGCCAGCAAATCACCTCCGCGAAGGCGGTTGGGAGCGTTAAAATTACTGAAAAGGAGCGTGTTGCCACCGGCGATCAGGCCGAGTATAATGCAAGGGAAGGGAAACTTGTGCTTACGGGGAACGCCATGGTTCAACGGGGGCGCGAAGTGTTGCAGGGAACGAAAATCACCTTCTGGCGCGGGGACAACCGGATCGAGTGCGACCGCCCGAAGATGATTCTTTTTCCGGAGAAGGGGCAGTCCCTTCAGGGCATGATACAGTAGCGAAAGGGAGCATGGAAAAGGGCGCCTTGATGTCGGCCGAGGGGCTGGTCAAAGTCTACAACCGGAAAAAGGTTGTGGACGGCGTTTCTATTTCCGTGGGTCGGGGCGAGGTAGTGGGTTTGCTGGGGCCGAACGGGGCGGGGAAAACGACAACCTTTTATATGGTGGTTGGGCTGATTCGGGCGGACGGGGGAAGCGTCCGGTTCGACGGAGACGATATCACGCGGGAGCCGATGTACAAGCGGGCGCGGGCCGGCATGGGGTATCTTTCCCAAGAGCCCTCGGTGTTCCGCCGGCTGACGGTGGAAGAGAACGTGATGGCGATTCTGGAGACTCTTAAATTGACGGCGGCGGAGCGACGGAAGCGGTTGGGGCGGCTGTTGGACCAGCTTGGCCTGGGGGGGCTGGCGAAACAGAAGGCCTACACGTTGAGCGGCGGCGAACGGCGGCGGCTGGAGATCACGCGCGCGCTGGTAACGAATCCGTCCATGATCCTGCTGGACGAGCCGTTCAGCGGCGTCGATCCGCTGGCCGTATACGATGTGCAAAAGATTATTACGGATTTGAAGACCCAGGGGCTGGGTATTCTCATCACGGACCACAACGTGCGGGAAACACTGGCCATCGTGGATCGGGCTTATCTGATTTGCGAGGGCAAGGTGTTGCGCGAGGGGACGGGCGATTTTCTGATTAACGACCCGGTGAGCCGGGAGATGTATCTGGGACCGCAATTCAGTATGTAGGGAACAAAGGAGGTTGTCATGCTGGTTGAAATTACGGGACGACATGTGGATGTGACCGACACGATCAAGGAATATGCCCGCCGGAAGATCCAGAAGACGGTGGAGGAGTTCCAGGGGCTCGAAAGCGTTCACGTCATTCTTGATGTGCAGAAGTTCCACCACATTGCCGAAGTGGTCGTGCAGGGCAAGCATCATCTTCGCCTTGAAGCGAAGGAGAGCTCCGAGGACATGTACGCCTCGATCGACGTGGTTTCGGACAAAATTGCGAAGCAAATCCGGAAGGTCCACGACAAGATCGTGACGAATCATCATACCGGCCCGAAACTCGGCGAATTGGAAGCCGAAAAAAGCGAATAGGCATGGGATAACGACATGTTGCAAAGCGGACGACAAGCGCTGACGGTTGAAGATTTCCTCGTGGCGGGGCGGTCCAAGCTTTCGCTGGAGCTGGTGGCGGGTTCGGCGGGACTGAAGAAAGTCATCCCGGAAGCCTCGCTCAACCGGCTTGGGCTGGCCCTTACGGGGTTCTTCACCTATTTTGCCCACCGCCGGGTTCAGATTCTGGGCAACGCGGAACTGGCCTATCTCGCCTCGTTGAGTGTGGCGGAGCGGCGCAAACGCATGGCGCGCGTGCTGGCCAACAACGTGCCGTGCATGGTGGTGACCCGCAACCGTCGCGTCCTGCCCGAAGTGCTGGAGATGGGGGAGAAGACGCGCACCCCGATCCTTCGAACGCCCATGGTGACCATGCATTTCATCAATGCCGCAACGGTCATGGTCGAAAACATGATCGCCCCCCGGGTGATGATGCAGGGAACGCTGATGGAGGTTCACGGATTGGGGGTGCTTTTGCAGGGTAAGCATGGGGTGGGCAAGAGCGAGATCGCCCTGGCGCTGGTGAAGCGCGGCCACAGCCTGGTTTCCGACGACGTGGCCTGGATGCGTCTGGACAGTTCCGGGGCTGTGGTGGGTTCGGCCCCCGAGGTCACGCGCTACCACATGGAAATCAGGGGTGTGGGCATCATCCACGTGCCGAGCCTGTTTGGCGTGTCTTCCGTGCGGGAAGAGAAACGGCTCGATTTGATCATTCAGCTTTCCCCCAGCGAGGCCGAGGCGAACATCATGAGGGACGGGCAGGAGAAGGCGTTCCGCAACGTGTTGGGAGCGGAAATCCCGTTCCTCGAAATCCCCATTGCCGCGGGCCGTGATCTGGCCAACGTGGTCGAGACTGCGGCTATGGATTTTCGCCTGCGCAAGCTGGGGCACGACGCCGTCAAGGAGTTGGACCGGAAATTGACCGCCATTCTCACAGGGAGCGCCAAACGTGAACAGGCCGGATAGCCGACGGGAACAGACGCTGGTGCGGGTTCTGACGATCAAGAATCAGTTCGGGTTGCACGCCCGGCCGTCCGCCCTTTTTGTCAAACTCGCCTCGCGATACGAGGCGGATGTTCTGGTGGAAAAGGACGGGAACACGGTGTCGGGAAAAAGCATCATGGGACTGATGACACTGGAAGCCAGCCTGGGTTCCAAGATGAAGGTCACGGCGGTCGGATTTGATGCGGACAAGGTCTTGTACGAGCTGGAACAGCTCGTGGACAACAAGTTTTACGAGGATTAGCCGGGCATGCCCAACCGCAAAAAAGTCGAGAACCTCGAAACGTCCCTGCAGGGAACGGGCGTTTCCAGGGGCGTGGCCGTTGGGCCGGCCGTCATCTTTGCCCGCGAGGAGGAGGATCTCCCGGTGCGGGTCATTGAACCGGGGGACGCCATCCAGGAAATCGCCCGGTTTGAGCGGGCGGTGATCGAGACCCGGCGCCAGTTGCGTGACATTCAGCGCAACATGGTTCAGGCACTGGGCAAGGGGGGCGCCCGCATTTTTGAAATGCACCAGATGGTGCTGGAGGACGGACTGTTCATCGACCGGGTGATCAAAAAGATCCGCGAGGAACACAAGAATGCGGAACCGGCGGTGCGGGAGGCGGGCGACGATTATGCCAAGGCGCTGTCGGCCGTGCAGGACGAATACCTGCGCGAACGGGTGGCCGACATCCGGGATGTGGCCCGGCGCATCATCCGCAACCTGATGGGCCGGCAGGGACCCAGCCTGGCCAACATGGACCGCAAGTGCATTGTGGTGGCATGGGATTTGGGTCCCTCCGAAACAGCCATGCTGCGCAAGGACCATGTGCTGGCCTTTCTCACCGAAGGCGGGAGCTCCCTCTCGCACACCGCCATCATGGCGCGGGCCATGGAAATTCCCGCAGTCGTGGGCCTTCACGAGGCGACCTCCCGTATTTCGGCGGGTGACGAACTGCTGGTGGACGGCGACAAGGGGTTGGTGATTATCAACCCCACGCTTGAGCACATGCAGGAATATGGAAAGCTGGTGGAAGTGCGCCAGAAAATGCGGCGCGAACTGACCGCCCGCATCCAGAATCGCCAGGCGGTGACCACGGATGGCCGGGTCATAGCCGTGGAGGCCAACGTTGAACTGGATACGGAGTGCAAGGAGGCCCGTCACCAGGGGGCCGAAGGCGTGGGCCTGATGCGCTCGGAGTTCCTTTTCATGACCCAGGGGCAGCTTCCGGACGAGGAGACCCAGTTCAAAGCCTACAGCGCGGTGGCCAAGGGCATGGCGCCCATGCCCGTTATCATCCGCACCCTGGACAGCGGCGGAGACAAGGTGATTCCCTCCTTCCGGTTGCCGACCGAAGTCAATCCGTTCCTGGGTTTTCGCGCCATCCGCTTCTGCCTGGCCTATCCCGACATCTTCTTGACCCAGTTGCGCGCGATTTTGCGGGCCACCGTGTCCGGTAACGTCTCGATCATGTATCCCATGATCACCGATGTTGACGAGCTGCTCCGGGCCAACGCCATGTTGGAGACCGCCAAGGAGCAGTTGCGCCGCGCCCGGATTCCCTTTGACGAGAAGGTGGAGGTGGGAGCCATGATCGAGACCCCCGCCGCCGCCGTTTCCGCCCACATCCTGGCCCGGCATGTCCGCTTTTTCAGCCTAGGCACGAACGATCTGATCCAGTACACCATGGCGGTTGATCGTGTTAATGACCGGGTCGCCTACCTGTATGAACCCACCCATCCTTCGGTATTGCGGTTGATCCGCAGCACCGTGGAGGCTGGCCGGGCCCGGAACCTGTGGGTCGGGGTTTGCGGTGAAATGGCCGGCGATCCCATTATGACTCCATTGCTGATCGGTCT
This sequence comes from Kiritimatiellia bacterium, assembly GCA_046484345.1. Taxonomy (GTDB): domain Bacteria; phylum Verrucomicrobiota; class Kiritimatiellia; order CAIKKV01; family CAIKKV01; genus CAIKKV01. The sequence goes on along the minus strand of JAWOJA010000035.1, from coordinate 11,061 downwards.
GGGGATCGACAAGTTGAGCATGGCCCCTTCCAGTGTGCCCCTGGTCAAGTCCTGTATTTTGAATTTGTCCACGGCCGAGGCTGTCAAATTGGCTAAACGGGCGCTGGAAATGGATTCGCCCGCCGCCATTCATGAACAATGCCGGAATTTGATTGGTCGCATCGCGCCTGATGTGCTTGACTTGATCAGTCATGCCTAGGCATAATGACCTTTTGACCAAATAGGAGTACTCGATGAGCCGCTATCTCTTTACCTCGGAATCCGTCACGGAAGGCCATCCGGATAAAGTGGCCGATTGCATTTCGGACGCCATCCTGGACGCCCATCTGGCGCAGGATTCCCAGAGCCGCGTTGCCTGTGAAACGCTGGTGAAAACCGGCGTAGTGGTGATTGCCGGGGAAATCACCAGCCGCGCGCTGGTCAATTATGGCGACGTGGCCCGCGAGCAGATCCGCCGGATCGGCTACAACGATCCGGAAATGGGTTTCTCCGACGAATCCGTGGCGGTCATGGCGGCGGTCGAGCGACAGTCTCCCGATATTTCCCAGGGGGTGACCGAGGGCCAGGGGATGTTCAAGGAGCAGGGGGCGGGCGACCAGGGCATGATGTTTGGTTACGCCTGCAACGAGACGCCGGAGCTGATGCCCATGCCGATCTCCTTTGCCCATCGCCTGACGCGCGGCCTGGCCAAGGCGCGCCGGCAGGGGACGCTGCCGTTTCTCCGGCCGGACGGGAAGTCGCAGGTCACCGTGATTTACGAAAACGACAAGCCGGTTGGCGTGGATACGGTGGTGGTCTCCACCCAGCACTCGCCGGACGTTTCCCACAAGACGCTCTCCCGAGGGGTGATTGAGGAAATCGTCAAGAAAGAGATTCCCGCGAAGTATCTTTCCAAAGCCACCCGGTACCTGATCAATCCCACGGGCCGGTTCGTGATCGGCGGACCCAAGGGGGACTGCGGCCTGACCGGCCGGAAAATCATCGTTGACACCTATGGCGGCATGGGACGGCACGGCGGCGGCGCCTTCTCGGGCAAGGATCCGTCCAAGGTGGATCGCAGCGCCGCTTACATGGCCCGGTACATCGCCAAGAATGTCGTGGCGGCCAAGCTTGCCTCGCGGTGCGAAGTGCAGGTGGCCTATGCCATCGGGTTCCCGCTGCCGGTCTCCGTTCACGTCAGCACCTTCGGTACGGGCAAGGTCGGCGACGCCCATATCGCGAAGGCCGTTCAGAAGGTCTTTCCCCTGAAGCCCGCGGACATCATTTCAACGCTCGACCTGCTTCGCCCCATCTACGTCAACACCTCGGCGTACGGGCATTTCGGGCGGCGGACCAACCTTGATGTCTTCACCTGGGAAAAGACGGATCGTGTGGACGCTCTCCTGGCGGCGGTTTGATCGCAAGGGAGACGAAAGGACAGGTCATGGGTAAAACAAAGAAATCCGCGCCATCCAAGGATTGCGTCGTCAAGGATATGTCGCTGGCAGACTGGGGCCGCCGCGAGCTCGATTGGGCGGAAGTGGAAATGCCCGGCCTGATGCAGCTTCGCGAACGCCATGGGAAAAGCCGTCCTCTCGCGGGAGCGCGCATTACCGGCTCGTTACACATGACCATTCAAACGGGCGTTTTGATCGAGACGCTCGCGGCGCTGGGCGCCAAGGTGCGGTGGGCGAGCTGCAACATCTACTCCACCCAGGACCATGCGGCGGCCGCCATTGCGCAACGCGGGGTGCCGGTCTTCGCTTACAAGGGCGAGACGCTGGAGGAGTACTGGGACTATGCCGACCGCTCGTTGGATTGGGGCGGGGGCCGCGGGCCCAACATGCTGGTGGATGACGGTGGCGACGCCACGCTCTTTATTCATCTTGGGTACAAGGCCGAGGAGGATCCCTCGGTCCTGAACCGGCCGACGAAAAGCGAAGACGAACAATGCCTGTACCGCCAGTTGAAGCGCTCCATCAAGCGCGACCCGGGCCGCTTTCACCGCATGGTGAAGGAGATCCGGGGCGTTTCCGAGGAGACCACCACGGGCGTGCACCGGCTCTACCAGATGCAGGGCGCGGGGGAGCTGAAATTTCCGGCGTTCAACGTCAACGATTCGGTCACCAAGTCGAAGTTCGACAACCTGTACGGCTGCCGGCACTCGCTCATCGACGGACTCTGCCGGGCCACGGACGTGATGATTGGCGGCAAGGTGGCGGTCGTGGCCGGCTACGGCGATGTGGGCAAGGGTTGCTGCGCCTCGCTCAAGGGGCAGGGCGCCCGCGTGGTGGTCACGGAGGTCGATCCCATCTGCGCCCTCCAGGCGGCGATGGAAGGCTACGCTGTGATGCCGATGGAGGAGGCCTGTGCGATCGGCGATATTTTCGTGACGGCCACGGGCTGTTGCGATGTGATCACCGAAAAACAGATGCGCCGGATGAAAAACATGGCCATCGTCTGCAACATCGGCCATTTCGACAGCGAAATCGATGTGGCCGGCCTCGCCAAGCACAATTGGGAGGAGATCAAGCCGCAGGTTGACAAGATCACCTTTCCCAGCGGCCGGAGCATTGTGTTGCTGGCCCGCGGACGGTTGTGCAATCTTGGCTGCGCGACGGGCCATCCCAGTTTTGTGATGTCCAACAGCTTCACGAACCAGGTTCTCGCCCAGATTGAGCTGTATACGAAGCAGGGCCAGTACAAGCCCGGCGTTTACGTGCTGCCCAAGAAGCTGGACGAGGAGGTGGCCCGGTTGCATCTGGACAAGCTCGGCGTCCGGTTGGAAACGCTTTCCCGGCGCCAGGCGGCCTATCTCGGGATTCGTCCGGACGGGCCGTTCAAGCCGGATCATTACCGTTACTAATCGGGAAACGAAGGACGCCCCGGTTCCCCCGTTCTGAAAGACGACAGACCCTCATGCGGACGCTGAATCAGTATATCGGCCGTTCGTTCACGTCGTCATTTTTCATGACGTTGCTGGTGCTGACGTTCGTGATGTCGCTGGGCTCCCTTTTCCGCATCACGGACATGCTGGCCCGCGGCGTGGAAGCCGCCTCCATCGGGCGTTTCTTTTTCTGGACCATGCCGGCCCTGCTGGTGTTCACCATCCCGGTCAGCGTGCTGACGGCGGTGTTGCTCGTTTTCGGACGCCTTTCCCATGACGGTGAATTGACGGCCATGAAGGCCTGTGGCGTCAGTCTCTGGCAGGTCGCCCGCCTGCCGCTTTTTCACGCCCTGTTGCTCAGCACGGTCTGCCTGGTGGTGAATTTTGAAGTCGCCCCCAGGATTGAAAAGAAACAGCGCCTGTTGCTGGATGATATGCGGGCCGACGTGGTTCTGACGCTCCTTGAGGAGGGCCAATTCGTCCAGATGGCGCCCGGCTTTTCCATGTATATCTGGCGGAAGAAGGGGTCCGTGCTGCAGAGAGTGGTTATCATGGAACAGTCCAACGGCCAGCCCCGACGGATCGAAGCCAGCAAGGGAATCGCCCGGGTGAGTTCGGACGGCCGGTTCTTTGAACTGGATTTGCACGATGTGCGCGTGACCCCTTTTATCGACGGCAATTCCGCCAGCGGTTTTCTGGCCCGGTGGCCGGTGCGCGTTCCAATCCGGGAAAAGAGCCGCTCGGGAAAAACGTCGCCCTCGACTCTGACCACGCAGGATCTGGTGGGGGAATGGTTTCGGTTTCATCCGCTGCGGGGCGCCGCGCCCGATCTGTTGGAGCATTTGCGTATTCGCGTCGAGGTCAACAAGCGCATGGTTATGGCGCTGGGTTGCATGGCCTTCATTTTCCTGGGCATTCCTTTGGGCATTCGCAATCCCCGGCGGGAGTCTTCCGCCAGCGTGGGCATCAGCCTGCTGCTGGCTTTTTTCTTCTACCTGTTCGTGATCGTTTCCCAGACTTTGGCCCGGCGGCCGGAGTTTTTTCCAGACGTTTTTGTCTGGTTTCCAATTCCCTTTTCGGTTATTTTGGGGTGTTGGCTTATGAGACGCATGAATTGAGGGAAGTCGAAGACAGAAGGCGCATTCCATGTCCGATATTTCGATCCGGGACATTCTGGGCATTCTCCCGCACCGCTTTCCCATGCTCCTGGTGGACCGTGTGACGGAGTGTGATGACGCCACGCGCATTGTGGCGCTTAAGAACGTGACGTTCAACGAGCCTTTTTTTGCCGGTCATTACCCGGGCGATCCGATCATGCCCGGCGTTCTGCAGATCGAGGCCATGGCACAGGCCGGCAGCATTCTGGTTTTACGGATGAACAAGGGCGCCGATCGCAAGATTCCCGTTTTCATGGGCATCGACAAGGCACGGTTTCGAAGAATGGCCGGACCCGGCGATCAGCTTCGCATCGAAATGCAGGTGATCCAATTGCGGGGTGCGGTGGCGCGGTTTTCAGGTAAAATTTTCATCGGGGATGCTCTGGCCTCGGAGGCCGAGCTGACCTGTATGCTGAGGGAACAGGAGAGGCCGTCATGAGTGTCATTCATCCAACCGCCATTGTCGCGGCGGGCGCGGAACTGGGCCCGGACGTCGCGGTTGGCCCCTATTGCGTGATCGGGCCGCATGTGAAAATCGGCGCCGGCGCTGTGTTGAAATCCCATGTTGTTGTCGAGGGGCACACGACACTGGGCGCGGGTTGCACGATATTTCCGTTCGCCAGCCTCGGCCAGCAGACCCAGGATTTGAAATTCAAGGGCGGGGTCACCCATGTTTCGGTCGGCGACAAGACCACGGTGCGTGAATACGTGACCATCAACTCCGGCACGTCGGACGGCGAGTGGACCCGGGTTGGCGCCGGCTGTCACATTATGGCCACGTGCCACGTGGCGCACGGCTGCGAAGTTGGCGACGGGGTCATCATGGCCAACGGCGCGTCGCTTGCCGGGCATGTGAAAGTGGAGGCCATGGCTGTGATCGGCGGCCTGTCGGGGGTTCATCAGTTTTGCCGCGTCGGCTCCATGGCCATGGTGGGCGGGATGACCAAGGTCACTCAGGACCTGCCGCCTTGTCTGATTGCGGACGGCAATCCGGCGGCGATCCACGGGGTCAACCTCATCGGCCTTCAAAGGCGGCAGATTTCCGAAGAGGTCCAGCGGTCGATGAAAGCCGCCTTCAAGATTCTGTATCGCTCCAATTTGACAACATCCGAGGCCATGGCGCGGGTCGAGGCGGAACTCCCCTCCAATCCCCAGTTGTCCCATTTCATTCAGTTTGTGAAAACCTCCGAACGCGGCATTCTCAAGTGACCGGGAGCGGCATGATCCTGAGCATAATCCGAGGCGTGATGATTCTTGCGTTGCTGGCGGGCGGGTCTGTTCCGCTATTCGCCGCCGAGGGGTTCGTCGATTTCCGTTTTAACCGCGTTGAGGTGCGCACGTTCGCCAAGGTGATGGAGGAAATCACGGGCAAGCGGTTTGTGGTGGACGAGGCTGTCAAGGCGGTCATTACGGTTGATGCCCCGCGAATTCCGGCGACCGAGGCGTATGCCCTTGCCGTGATGGTTCTCGAATCCGCGGGATGCACGGTGGTCGAGGGCGGACCCGCCGTGCGTATTGTTCCGCTCGCAGGGGGGCCTTCTCTGGGGGCTCTTCAGACGAATGGGGCCACCGCCGGAGTCGGCCTTCTGACGCGGGTGATTCCGCTTCGCAATGTGGCCGCCGCCGAGGTGAAGACCATGTTGGCCGAGGTTTTGGGCGGAGACAAGCGAAGTGCGGTCGCCGCGTTGCCCACCTCCAACCTGATCGTGGTGAGCGGTTCCGCTGACCTGATCCGGCGCGTGGAGACGATGGTCGAGGCCATTGACAAGCCGGGGCTGGCTCGTGTGGCCGAAGTGATTCCCCTGCAAAATGCCTCGGCCGAGGATGTGGCCCGGCAGCTAAACGAAGCCTTGGCCGTGGTCGAAAGCGAGGCCGACCGGATCCGGCAGCAGGTGAGCACCGGTTCCAGGGGCACGGCCGGGGTCAAGGCCGTCGCGTCTCCCCAGGCGAACAGCCTTATCATGGCGGGACCCCAGGCCGCCCTGGCCGAAATGAAAAACCTGATCGCCAAGCTCGATGTGGAAACGCCCTCGGGCCGTGGACGGCTGCGCGCCATTTTCCTCAAATATCTTACGGCCGAGGATGCCGCCAAAAGCCTCAAGGCTCTGCTGGCCGCTCCGGCCGCCGGCGCCAAGGGGGCGGCCCCCGGATATATCGGGATCGAGCCCATTGCCGCCAATAACGCCTTGCTGGTGGACTCCTCGGCCCGGGACTTTGAAGTGGTCGAGAAGCTCATCCAGGAATTGGACCTCATGCCGGGCCAGGTGATGATCGAAGTGCTGATCGCCGAGATTTCCGTGACGTCGAGCACGGATATCGGGGTGGAGTTGGCCGCCCTGGATATGCCCTCCAAGGTGGGGGATATGGCCATTCAGGGCAGCGCCACCCTGAGCGAGACTTCCGAGTCACTCATGCAGGCGGTGCAGAACGGCATCTTCCCCCGGGGCATCACGGTTGGCGTGGCCCAGGGAACCCGCGTGGCGGCCGACGGCTCGCTGGAGACCGCATTTCCCGCGATCTTTAATGTCAATGCCGTCAAGAAGGACGGCAAGATCAAGATTCTGTCTAATGTCCCACTTCTGGCCCAGAACAACCAGGAAGCCAGCGTTAGCGTGGTCAATAATATTCCCATTTTGAAATCCACCATCCAGGGTGGATCGGGAACATCGCGCGATGTCATCCAGAACATTGAGCGGATCGATGTCGGCATCAAGCTCAAGCTGACGCCCCACATCAATCCGGACGGGGACGTGCGGATGCTGCTCAATCCCAGCATTGAGGCGGTTGTTGATCCGGGTCCGTCGGACACCCAGTTTGCGCCCACCATCGCCAAGCGGGACGTTTCCACCACCGTGACCGTTCACGACGGGCAGATCATCGTGCTCAGCGGCCTGATTCGCGAGGACCAGACGAAGGTGATACGCAAGGTGCCGCTTCTGGGGGACATCCCCTTGCTGGGCTTCCTGTTCCGGCGAACGGTGGAGGCCACCGAGCGGACCAACTTGATGATATTCGTGCGTCCCCGGCTGGTTGCCCGCGGGCAGGAGTCGGCCATCACGGCCGATCTCGAGCAGCGGTCGGGCATCAGTTCCACCAATCAACCAAGCCGTATTCCTCCCGATAAAGGGGGCCGATGACCGAAGGGCCCATGAGCGAGCGCGATAAACGGAGCGGCCGCCACCGGGCGGAACTCGTAGCCGCGCAAGAGACTGCCGCCCGATACGGTTTGGAGATGCTGGGCGAGGTTCCTCCCGAAAGCCTCGATTCCGCGCTGGTGGCCCGTCTTCCGGTCGACTGGGTGCGCGCGCATGGCGTGTTGCCGGTCCGGCATGACGGCCGCATCGCGGTGCTGACGTCCGACCCCGGGAAAACCGGAGCGCTCGACGATCTGGCCCGGCTGCTTGATGCGGATGTTGTTCCCGTCGTTTCCACACCCGCCGTCATCGCCGCCTGCATTGAGCGGATCTATTCGCGCAAGGCGGGTTCGAGCGGGACCCTGCTGGCCGATCTGCGCGAAGCGGCGGGCGAGGGGCCGGTGACGGAAGCCGGGGCCGAGGATCTGCTGCAGGGCTCGGAGCATGCGCCCATCACGCGCCTGGCCAATGCCATTTTGCTGGAAGCCGCCCGGGCCCGGGCGTCCGATATTCATTTTGAGCCCTATGAAGCCAACCTGCGGGTGCGCTTTCGCGTGGACGGTGTGCTGTACGATCAGACCATGGTCCCCAAGAGCATGGAGCTGGCGCTCGTTTCGCGCCTCAAAATCATGGGCCGCATGGATATTTCCGAGCGGCGCCTGCCGCAGGATGGCATGGCGCGCGCCAAGGTCGGAGACCGTAAAATTGATATCCGCGTCTCCACGATTCCCGTCGCCGAGGGCGAACGGGTCGTGTTGCGGCTGTTGGACCGGGATACCTCCCTGATTCCCCTGGGCGACCTGGGCATGCCGGAGGAGATTCGGCTGCATTTCGAGGCCCTGCTGGAGGAGTCCCACGGTTTGATCATCTGTTCGGGACCGACCGGAAGCGGCAAGACAACGACCTTGTATGCGGCGTTGCGGAAACTGGACACCTCGCGCCGGAACATCATGACGATCGAGGATCCCATCGAATACCGGATCCCGGAAATCAGCCAGATGCAGGTGAAGCCCAAGATCGGCCTCACGTTTGCCTCGGGGTTGCGCCATTTGTTGCGGCAGGATCCCGACGTGGTTCTGGTCGGCGAGACCCGCGATCTGGAAACCGCCGAAATCGCCGTCCGGGCCTCCCTGACCGGGCACCTGGTCTTTACGACCTTGCACACCAACGACGCGCCCGGCTCGGTTTTGCGGCTGATGGATATGGGCGTCGAGCCTTACCTCGTTTCATCCGCGTTGCGCGGCGTCCTGTCCCAGCGGCTGGTGCGCGTGCTCTGCCCCCATTGTAAAAGGGAAGAGCCGCCCGAAGGCGCGGCGCTGGTCCAGGCGGGACCCGAGGCGGACCTCCTGCGGGCCCGCTCCCGGCTTCCCGTTCCGACCGGCTGCGCCGCCTGCCGGGATGGCTACAAGGGTCGCATGGGCCTGTTCGAGCTGATGACCATCGATGAGGCGCTGGCCGGCGAGATCCGGGCCGGCTGCGGCGATGAGAAGCGGCTGCGGACGCTGGCCGAGGGGGCCGGCATGCGGTCCCTGTTGCGGGACGGCTTTTTCAAGGTGGCGGCCGGGTTGACCTCGCTTGACGAGGTTTGGCGGTCCGTCGGACGCGGATCCTGAAGGGCGGCAATTGAAAACCTTTCGCTACAACGGATATGACCGCGACGGCCGTTCCCGAAATGGAATCGTTGAAGCCGCCGATACCAAGGAGGCGCGCCAACAGCTGTTGAAGCAGGGGCTTTTGACGGAGCGGCTTTCCGAGGTGGGGCTCAAGGAGGCCACGGGCGGATCGGGCCGGTTGTCACTGGACGGACGGGCGATTCTCTACCGGGAGCTGGCGACCCTGATCCGCGCCGGGGTGGCGCTGTTGACGGCCATGCAGTCGCTGGGCCAGATCCCCGAATTCGACCGGGCGCGGTTGCGGCTTGCCGCCGCGCGCGACCGGATCCGCGAGGGCGCGGGACTCGGCGAGGCTCTGCAGTCCGCCGATCTGGGCCTCCAGCCCTTTGAGCGGGCCGCCATCGAGGCGGGCCTGCGCGCCGGCCGCATGGAGGAAAGCCTCGATAGGCTGGCGTCCTATCTTCAGGAGCAGCAGGAGTTGCGCTCCAAAATCGGCGCGGCGCTGACTTATCCGGTGGTGGTTCTTGCTTTTTCCCTGGTGGTGGCGGTGGTCATGCTGGGATTTGTGTTGCCGAACGCCCTGGCCATGATCCAGCGGGCGGGCGTGAAGGCCGAGCTGCCGCTGTTGACGCGGATTATGCTGCGCGTGCGGGACACGGCGATGTGGCTGGCGCCGCTTTTGCTGGCTGGCGTGATGTGGCTGGGCGTATTTATTCGGCGCCGGATCCGGACAAGCATCCCCGTGCGGATGGGGCTCGACCGCCTGGCATTCCGTGTTCCTTTTTTCGGTTCCGGTTACCGCCTGTTGGTCAATTTGCGGTTTGCCCGCACGTTTTCCCTGGTTTTGCGGGGCGGCGTGGCCGCCGAGGAGGGACTGGTGATGGCGGGCCGGGCCTGCGGTTCGGCCTGGGTGGAACAGCGCAGCGTGGAGGAGGGCGAGGCGGTCCGCCATGGAAGCAACCTGGCGGACGCAGTGCGGCGGATACCGCCGCTGGAACCCTTTTTGCCCTCGTGGATTCAGACGGGCGAAACGGCCGGGGCGCTGTCCGATATGCTCGACCATGCGGCCAACCGCCTTCAGCAGCAGTGGAACCGTTATGTCGGACGCCTGCTCGGCCTGCTCGAGCCGATCCTCATTTTGCTGGTGGGCGGATTGGTTTTCCTGGTGGTATTGTCGATCATCCTGCCCCTGATCCGCATGAATACGGGATTGCTGGACTGACGAGGCCGCGTTTCATGCGGCGGTCTCAGGCCCCGGGGGCAAGGGGAACGCGCCGGCGGTGCGGTTTTTGAAGCGCACGTACGAGGAGAAGCCGGCCTGGCGCGCCAAGGCGACGGCTTCCGCAAAACCGAAGCCGACTTCCGCAGGCGCATGGGCGTCGGAGCCGAAGAGAATCGGAATGCCGCGTTCGCGGATCATGGCTAAAACGGCAAGCGAGGGATAGATTTCCTTAACCGGCTTTCGCCATCCGCCGGTGTTGAGTTCCACGGCCATGCCCGATTCGGCAATGGCATCCAGGGCCGGAGCGGCCAGTTCGCGTACCGCCGATTCCTCCAGCCGATGGCCGAATTTTTTTGGCAGATCAAAATGGGAGACCACATCGAACCATTTTCGTTCCGCCATGCGGCGGACTAGAACCAGGTACCTGCCCCAGACCGCGCGGACATCGGATTTTTCCCAGCGGTCCAGGTTGGCCGGATTGTCGAAGCCCCAGTCGCCGATGAAGTGGACGGAGCCGAGGACCAGGTCAAAGGGTTTGGATGCGAGAAACTCGCGCAAATAGGTTTCGCAGCCAGGATAGTAGTCCGCCTCGATGCCCAGGCGGACGCGGTCCGGGAAGGCGCGGGCGGCTTCGGCGACCGCCTCCCGGTAGGCGGGATAGTCGGCGGGCGCCATGCGGCTGTCGGCATCGTAGCCGTCGGGGGCGGGGATGTGGTCGGTGATGCAGATTTCGGGGAGCCCCTTTGCAAAAGCGGCCCGGGCGTAGTCCAGGGGCATCCCCTCCGCGTGGTGGCACAACGCGGTGTGAATGTGGGTGTCGGCGGGCAGAGCGTTCATGGGAGAAAGATACAATAGGAGCAACTCCGGGAAAAGAAAATTGGGTAATCGGTCAGTTATCGGGGGTTGATTAGCGGCTGACCATTCCAAGGCGGACGCGTCGCCGCCGGCGGGAACGGGGATGCTGAGAGGCCGCGAGGGACACCGGACCGAAAAGGCCGGCTTGGCGGTCGGCGCTATCCGCCCCTGCCCTCGGGGCGGGAGCGCCTTTCGCCCGCGCGCCCCCGCGCGG
>JAWOJA010000103.1:0-26245 GCA_046484345.1 Kiritimatiellia bacterium | reverse complement strand
GCGCCCAGAAATACCAATTGGCGATTTCGCGGTAAAATTCCTTGGTGACCTTTTCAACATCGAACGCCTCGTCGTGGCACTGCTGGATCGCCAGGGGCGACAGGCCGAACAGTTCTGGATTGATGGATTGAAGGTCCAACATCGTTATCCGTTCGGCTGCTGTCCGCAAGCCCTCGCCGGACCGCACCGCTATACGCCGGACAAGGCGTCTTTTTTCCACGGAAGCATCGTATTTCACATTCAGGAAATGCCAGACCGTGCGGTTCTGGTTGGAAAAGACGAAAAGAACATAAGGATGATCGCGCAACAGTTGATTGACGACAGCCCGTTCCGCGTTGCGCGAGAGGGTGTCGCCCGAGAGCCGGGTGTAAATGACATGAAAAGCGCCGTCCGCGCCGCCGGAGGCGAACAGGGTCGGATCATCCGCCAAAGGTTGCCGGGCGCTTGCCGGCCATTGGCGCGGGCTTAGGGGCTTGTTCTCCCGGGCAAAGTTCAATTCCGTCCAGAAGAGTTCTTTCAGCCCTTTATCCTGTGTCTGGTGCAGATTCTGAAGAATCGCCAGAATAGTCTGTTGCCGTTCCACCAGAGCCATGCCCGCCTCAGCTATTTGATATATAAACCGTCACGTATCCGCAATCATACGCGGCTATTCCCCAAAAAGCCACCGGTTTTCCGCATTTATCCCCTCAAAAAACGAGCCAGACTGACGGGCTCGTAAAATCCATCGACTTGAACGGGCGCAAGTGGCAGAATGGCTAATTGTTCGATGGAATAACGAGCAAACCTAAATGGAGAAAAGCCATGGCCGATATTCAAAATGAGACTCCCCGCGTGAAGGTCAAAACTTCCAAGGGTGATTTTACGATTCGCCTTTTCGGAGACAAGGCCCCCGTCAGCGTTGCCAATTTCCTGCGCTACGTGGACGAAGGCTTCTACACCGGCACCATCTTTCACCGGGTCATCGACGGCTTCATGATCCAGGGCGGCGGCTTTAACGAAGAGATGCGCCAGAAAACCACCCGCCCGCCCATCCGCAACGAGGCCCGCAACGGACTCAAGAACCGCCGCGGCACGATCGCCATGGCCCGCACCAACGTCGTCGACAGCGCCACCGCCCAGTTCTTCATCAACGTCGCCGACAACGCCTTCCTCGATCACCGCTCGCCCGACGCCCAGGGCTTCGGCTACTGCGTCTTCGGCGAGGTCATTTCGGGAATCGAAACCGTGGACGCCATCCGCCTGCTTAAAACCGGCACCAAGAGCGGGATGCAGGACGTCCCCCAGGAAACCGTCAAGATCCTGGAAATCCAGCGCGAAGAAACCCCGGTATGAAAGCCTGGTTCCTGTTCCCCCTGGTCTTCCTGGCCGGCCTGGTCATCGGCGGGCTCCAGCCCCGCGGCGAACTGCGCAAGATCCGCACGGAGATCGAAAAGCTGAAGCGGGTCGAGCGCACGCCACCTTCCCAGGATCGCCAGCTGGCGAATTTCCTGAACATGCTACCCATGGAATCGCCCGCGCGCAGCAAGGACACGGCCACGGCCCAGGCCCTTACAAATGGGCAACCCGCGGCCGCCGCCGGGGAAGCCCCATCGGGAACGGTTGTCCGAGCCGACGATACGGTCGCTCCGGAGCAAACGCCGGAAGAACGCGCCGAAGCGTTCAAGGCGCGCATCGAACAGGCCTCCGAAGCCTGGCGGATGCGCGCCGAAGTGGCCCGCGCCTCCTTCGTGGCCAAGACCGGATTCAACGAAGGCGAGGCAACCGATTTCGACGTGCTGATGAAATCCATGAACGTCCGCCTGGAAGATTTTTTCAAGCAGACAGCCGAGAAGCTCAAGGAAGGCGAGGCCTTCACGCCCGAAACCGGCGTTCGCCTCATGAACGGCCTCACGGAATCGATGGTGCTGACCTATGACGAGATGGACCGCCGGCTGCCCGGCACCTGGCGCCAGGATGCGGGAAACTCCTTCGACCTGGTCACCTACGTGGACCCTTCCGTGGTCGCGCCGCTCATCGATGTGCAGGACAAGCTTCCGAAACCGGGCGAAATGGGACGCCGGGGCCGTGGCAACGGCCCGAACCCCTTCCGGCCATGAAACGGTTTTTCCAGCAACTGGCCGCTCTCACCCGCTTCGAATTGCAGGATGCCATCCGAAGCCGGCGCGCGGCCGTCGTGCTCCTGCTCTACCTCGCCGCCGCCCTCGTCTCCACCAACGGCTTTATCTCCACGCTCCAGAAACTCGAAACGCAACTGGCCGACATTCTCCAGCTCGAAAGCGGATCCCCGGGCGCCATGGCGGATGCGCTGTGGAAGTCGGCCCGTTTCCGGAACATGATCGGAGCCATGATCGGCGACAAGGAGGTGGCGCAAAGCCTCATGGGCATTCCGCCCATCGCCCTGCTCTACGGCTTCCTGGCCTTCTTCTACACGCCCTTTTTTGTCCTGCTCACCGCCTCGCCCCGCGTGGCCGGCGATGTGTGGACCGGCGCGGCCCGTTTTGTCCTGTTCCGCACTTCCCGGGCCGCCTGGGTGCTCGGCAAGATGCTCGGCCAGGCCGCGTTGCTCTTGCTGGCGCTGGCCCTGAGCGCGGCCTGTTCCTGGTGCCTGGCCCGATTCCGGCTCCAAGGCATGAACGGCGCGGCCGCCGCCGCGGGCATGGCGCTGCTGGCGGGAAAGGCGTGGCTCTTTTCGCTCCCCTTTCTCGGACTGGCCCTCGGCATCTCCCAGTCGGTCCGCTCGCCCAACACGGCCAATGCGCTGGGCTTTGTGGCCTGGCTGGCCACCTGGGTCCTGACCCTCACCGCCAAGCACTACGCCGGCGACGGCCTTAACGCGGGCTGGGAGGTTGTCCTGATGTTGATGCCGCAGGGCTACCAACTCGACCTGTGGCGCGCGGGCTTTGCCGCCCCCGCCATGGCGGCCCTGTTCCTGCTCTCGCTGGGCGCGGCCTACCTGTCCGCCGGTTACGCCCGCTTCTCCCGGAGGGACCTGTGAAAGCCGCTCTCGTCATGAAAGGCGTGGTCAAAACCTACGGCAGCCGCCGGGCGCTCGACGGGCTGGATTTGGAAATCCCCGAAGGGTGCATCTGCGGCCTGATCGGCAGCAACGGGGCGGGCAAAACCACCGCCATGGCCCTCGCCGCGGGCCTGATCCATCCGAATGCGGGAACCCTTGACGTGCTGGGCTTCGGCCCCTTCGATCCCGGCCGCCATGCGGGCCTGCTCTCGCTGCTGCCCCAGGATTCCGTGATGCCGCCGGAGTCGACGGTGCGGGAGCTCATGGAGCACTATGCGCAATTGCAGGGCGTGGCGCCCGAGCGGGTTAAGGCGGAAACGCGCGAGGCCATCGCCCGGGTCCACCTGACCGACCGGTTGGAAGCCCCGGTGCGGACCCTCTCCCACGGCATGAAACGCCGCGTCATGATCGCCCAGGCCTTTCTGGGCGCCCCGCCCCTCGTTCTGCTGGACGAGCCCATGAACGGATTGGACCCGCGCGAAGTGGCGGGCGCGCGGGAGTTGCTGGCCGGCCTGCGTAACAACCAAACCGTGCTGATCAGCTCGCACAACCTGGCGGAGATTGAGAAAATCTGCGACCACGTGGTGCTGATCGAACACGGCCGCACCCTGCATGCCGGCCCGCTTCACACGGTGACGGGCAACCGCCGGATCCTCTGGTTCGAACTGGACGGCGGAGCCGTTCCCCTCGACCTGCTGCGCGAGCGGTTGCCGTCGGGCGAATTCTCGCTCTCCGAAAACGGCCGCCTGCTGCGATGCGGATTCAATGCTGAAATGCTGGCCGCCCCCGCCGTCAACCGGATCGTTCTCGGAACTCTGCTCGAGGCGGGAACAGGCATCCTCAGCGTCCGGCAGGGCGACGGACTGGAAGCAGTCTACCTGAAGAAATCGAGGATCGCCTGAGATGGAAGCGCGCCCCTACACCAAGGCCGAAGAGTTCGCCAACAGCTTCACCCACGGCGTGGGCGCGGTCCTGAGCATCGTCGCGCTGGTCCTGTTGTCGACGTGGGCGGCCAGCCGGGGAAACCCCTGGCTCATCGGCAGCTGTACCGTTTACGGAATCACCTTGACGCTGCTCTACCTGGCCTCCACGCTCTATCACGGCGTGCGCTCGCCGCGCGCCAAACGGATTTTGAAAGTGGTGGACCATGCCTCGATCTTCCTGCTGATCGCCGGCACCTACACCCCCTTCCTGCTGGGCCCCCTGCGCGGGCCCTGGGGCTGGACGCTCTTCGGCCTGGTCTGGGGCATCGCCCTGGGGGGCATCGTGATGAAGCTATTCTGGACCGGCCGCTTCCGGCTACTTTCCACCCTGCTCTACCTGGCCATGGGCTGGATCGTCGTCATCGCCTTCAAGCCCCTGGTCCACAATCTCCCCATGGGCGGACTCCTGCTGCTAGCCGCCGGGGGACTGCTCTACACGCTCGGCACGGTCTTCTACCTCTGGAAACAGCTCCTCTTCGGCCATGCCATCTGGCATGCGTTCGTGCTGGCCGCCAGCGCCTGCCACTTTTTCAGCATCCTGCTCTATGTCATCCCGCCGGTGAAATGAAGGGCGCTGCCGAATTTATTGACGGCTTTTATTCATAATGGGTCCACATGCGGATGATCTTGACGGTCTTGATGGCGCCCAGAACCTGGTAAACAATCCGGTGCTGGATGTTGATTCGCCGGGAGCAGGCTCCCGTTAAGTCGCCCACCAGTTTTTCATACGGCGGAGGCGTCTGCCAGGGGTTGCGACTGAGAATTTCGAGAATCGCCTGCGCCTGCTGCTTCAGCGCGGAACGAACGAGTTTCTTGGCGTCCCGTTTTGCCTGGTTCGTGTAAACGAGGGTCCACTTCACCAGCCGAGTTCCTTGTCGCATTCTTTAACCGGGGTTTTCAATCCCTTCCGGATGGACGCGCGCATCCCTGGAATGCTGACGAGAAACAGCGTTTCCTGAACAGCCCGCCAGTCCGCTTCCGATATCAGGACGGCGGAGTGCCGCTTTCCGGCGATCTGGATGGGTTCGTGGGAATCCGCGACATCATCAAGCAGACTGTAGAGCTGTTTTCTGGCTTCCGTTGCGGTTATGTTCGTCATATGCTCACCTCAATTCGTACGGAATAGCGTACGTTACGGGAGCGACGAAGTCAATCTTATTCCGCCCCCACCCCGCTGCTGACCAAGTCCTTCCTGCGGCAAAGCAAACGCCCTCTTTAAAAAGACGAAATATCTTGAACCCGTGTAACAAGGGATGTAGATTACTTAAAAACAAGGGGGCCGTCATGGCAAGATCATCAACTACATATGCCCCGAAATGGCAGTGCGGACAAACCTGTGTCATCAGAGTGCCCGAGATGATCGCAGACGAGATTTTAACTTTAGCTTGGGATTTAGACTCTAAGCGAGCTGGGTCGTTTCGCGAGGGCACCGCCACTTACGAGTTTAAATTAGAAGCGGACACCAAACGTCCGGACATCGACAAGCCTGTTAACGTGGCAAGTGTTCCACAGCGCAGCCCCTTCCGTTATCCAGGAGGAAAAACATGGCTCATTCCCATTCTTCGTTCATGGTTGGGCAGTCTTTCCTATAAACCTTCTTTGTTTTTAGAACCTTTTACCGGTGGTGGAATCGCTAGCTTAACAGTGGCTTTTGAGAAAATGACTGACCATGTCGTGATGGCTGAAATTGACGAAGGCGTCTCGGCAGTCTGGAAAACATTAATAACTGGGCAAGGCGAATGGCTGGCGCAAGAAATTCTTAACTTTGATTTAACTTCTGAGAATGTTCGAAAGGCTCTTGCTGAAGATGTTTCTGGTGCTTCTATATCCTTGAAACGTCGTGCTTTCCTAACTCTTCTTCGAAATAGAGTTCAACGTGGCGGGATTATGGCTCCTGGGGCCGGGCTAGTGAAGACCGGGGAAAATAATCGAGGTATTAATTCCCGTTGGTATCCTGAAACATTAGCTCGAAGAATTCGTGAAATCAGCTTAACCCGAGATAGGATCAGCTTCTTTAATGGAGATGGCTTTGCTTTGATCGACGACTACCGTGCAGAAGGCGATGTTGCCTTTTATGTCGACCCTCCCTATATGAAAGCTGCGCGTCGATTATATCGAAACTGGCAGATAGATCATGGGCTCCTTTTTGAAAAAATGGCGAATGTAGCTGGTCCTTTTCTTATGAGTTATGATAACGACGAAGAAATTCAAAAATTAGCAAAAAAGTTTGGCTTTAAGAGCCGTTCGATCAAGATGAAGAACACGCATAATGCAGAAATGACAGAACTTCTTATAGCTCGCGACTTGAGTTGGCTTAATCCCAAAGTTTCATCGGCTGCTTAACTTCGCTCGTAACAAAGACTCAAACTCAGCTTGCGTGGTAGGCTTTCCCCCAGTGAGGCCTTCTATCGCTCTGTCCAGTGTTGTGAAATGTACGCCAGCTGGTTTTAAACAAAAACGTTTGCCATTATGTGTATATTTCATAACAAACCATGCGATATCACAGTTAGATTTATCTGTTTCTTCAACAATGGGTCCTATTGATTGCCAAAAGGGCAAATCCACTACTACTGCCATTTTCTTCCCCCAACGAGCAATCGTTGGCACCTTAATTTGAAGTTGGGGCATTAAACGCTTAGGACCTGATGATCTGAAGTCAGGGCGTCTTATTTTTTTTGAAAAAGGAACTCCTGGACCTTGCCACGTTTTTAAAACCTCAAACTCCGTAGCCATTCCAGGTCCGGAAAAGTAAACTGCCTGAACTTCAAGAGCACACCAATGTAGCCTTTTATTATCCGGATGTATAAGCACCATATCAATTTTACCGACAGTGGCAACTTGAGATTTTTTGCCTGAAGAGCTCTTTAAAAAGGGCAACTCTGTTATGACAACGGGTTCCTTTGTATCAAGCAGAACTTGGCCAACCCATGATACCACAGCGCCACTACAAGAAAATCGATCCGGACAAGTAGCCACAAGGGAAGAATCTGCAATCGCTACAACCGTTTCACCTGTTTTAGAATAAGGTCGAAGGCTGCATACCCCACCCCGTTTATTACAAAAACGTCCATCACTGCGGAATATACATTTTTGCGATTTAAAGGGAGCCTTTGCCAATGACCTAATTTGTTCTGGGGTGAGTGATGCAAAGTCAGAGCCGTATAATTCGCCTATACCATACCGTATAACAGGCTTCGCATTCTTTGGCTGGGGCTTTGACATTTGTTGTTGTTACACTATCTGAACTGTTTTTTCAATCCGAAATGTACAGTCAAAATGTGCTGTCATAATTTCCCATTTCAGACTAACGGCTTAGACAAGTCCTATTATCCCCCCCCCCCCCCGCTTACGTCCACCACAAAAATGTCGGGTTGGCAATAGAAGCGCAGGGGCGGCGTGGCGGCTCCCACCCCGCTGCTGACAAACAAATGCGCGCCTTCGACCACGAAGTGGCCGTGATCGAAAAGCCGGCCTAACCGCGACGGCACAATCACCGGCCCCACCCACGGAATCCGCGCCTGGCCGGCGTGATTGTGGCCCGAAAAAACCGCGTGTACGCCCGCCTTGGCCAGCTCGTAAATGGCATCCGGTGTATGACACAAAACCAGCTTCAGTCCCGGCCGGCTGGAAATCTCCGGAATGCGGATATCGGCAAAGCCCCCGTAATCGCACCCGATCAACTGGATCGTCTGCCCGGCCAGCTCGATATCCGCGCAGGTGTTCACCAGCATCCGGATGCCTTTCCGGGCCAGCAGGCCTTGGATCTGTTCGGGGTCCGTCCAGTGATCGTGATTGCCCAGCACGGCAAAATCGCCCCGCTTGGAAATGGGCCGGATGACCCGCTCCAGAATGGGGATCGAGGCGGTGCGGGTGACGTAATCGCCCGTAAAAAACGCATAATCCGGCGCAAGCGCCTCGGCCCGTTCGAGCGTGGTCTGGTAATACGCCTCGTCAAACGAGGGATGCACATGGAAATCGCTCAAGTGGACAATCCGGAAGGCCGGCCCTGTCCAGGCCGGCAAGGTCACCTCGTACCGGTGGATCACCAGGTCCGTGGTCGTCACCGGTCGCAACAGCGGCACATCGTGAAACACGGTGTCCACGGGCGGCGAACCCTTGCAGGCGCGGCGAATCCGGATCCGCTCGCACTCTCCCAGCAGGATCAGAATTCCCACACCCGAGGGAATCGCCACTTTCAAGGCGAACGGGAGCGCGAGGGACAACAGAAACCCGCCGCCGACCAGCAGGAACAACACCAGAAACAGCATGGGCAGTTTCTTGCGGCTGTCCCGCACGACCAGCAGGCGTTGGGTCACGAGGAACAGAAAAATCAGCACACCGCAGCCGGCCAGGGCAACGGCCGGAATCCATTGACGGGGATCGAGAAGCCACTCCACCATGCGCGCCCGCCTTTCGTCGCTCAACCCTGTTTCAGAAACTTCATCACGGCTCCCGCGGCCTCCCGTTCATGCCGGTGAAATCCGTGGTCCGCACCGCGGATCGTAACAAAGGCGAACCGGCTTGACGACGTTTTTTCCCGCAGCCGCGCGGCCATGCGGCTCATTGGCAGACAGGCATATTCCTCGCGTGTTCCGAACACCACCAGTTGCGGAAGGGTGAGTTTTGAAAAAACGCGGAGATTCCCTTCATACTGAAAAATACCCGCCTCGGTCTGGGCCGGGTCGGCAATGCTCAAAAACCGGCGGGCCGTGAACCCCTCGCACATCTCCGGCAGCCCGCCGCCGGACGGAACCGGCTCCTCCCCGCGCCCCGCCTTCACCCTGGCGCGCAGCCTCTCCACCCAACGGCGCAGCCGGGCCGGGCCCAGTTCGCGAAGGGTGATGGCATAATCGTCGCCCGGGGCCAGGTGAACCAGCGCCTCGACAGCCGGATCGTTCCGCCGGAACTGGTAATAGGCGATCTTCTGACAGCCGGTGCTGTGGCCGGCCAGCACGAACCGGCGGTAGCCCTGGCGCCGGCCGAACGCCAGCGCCGCGTCGAGGTCGCGCAGGCAATCCGTAAAACGCTCCGACCGCACGCCCCCCCGGCTGCCCCGGTTGTTGAAGCTGAGGGCGTCGCATTCCGCCTCCGGGCATCGCTCCAGCAGCGACTTCTTGAACCGGGAGTGGTAAAAATCGCTGCCCATCCCGTGAACGAGAATCAGCAGGCGCGGGCGCCGGACGGCCTCGTGCCGCCAGAATCCGTCCAGCACCGCCCCGCGCGCGGGCAGGGCGACAAGAGATCCGGGCTGTTGCCAGAAATCCGGCATGGGTTCCCCCGAAGGCCTAGACGCGGCCGGTCCAACAATGGGTACAAAGCTTGTCCGCCGGCAGGCCGATGGCCTTGACCAGATCGTCAATCTTCATGTACTTGAGGGAATCAAGCTTGAGGTTCTTGCGGATGCGCTCGACCATGGCGCAGTACCGGTCCGAACCCGCGCAGGTGTATTCGTTCAGGCGGGCGTCCTGCTTGCCCTCCAGCTCCTCCACCACGCGGCGCACGGCGAGGTCCTTTTCGGATTTTGAGCGCGAAAAGTTCAGGTATTTGCACGAGAACGCGAGGGGCGGGCAGGCCGGGCGCATATGCACCTCGACGGCGCCGGCGGAGCGCAGGCGTTTCAGCGTGTCGCGCAATTGCGTGCCGCGCACGATGGAGTCCTCGCAAAACAGCAGGCGTTTTCCCTTGATGATCTCCTGCACGGGAATCAGTTTCATCCGCGCGATGAGCTGGCGGGTGCCCTGGTCCTGGGGCATGAAGCTGCGCGGCCAGGTGGGGGTGTATTTCACGAAGGGGCGCCGGTAGGGGATGCGGCTTTCCATGGCGTAGCCCATGGCGTGGCCCACGCCGGAATCCGGAATCCCGCACACGACGTCGCCCACGGGCTCGTCGCCGTCCGCGCGGTCCATCCGCGCCAGCATTTCGCCGCAGCGGTTGCGCGCCACTTCCACGTTGACCCCCTCGTAGGTGGAGGCCGGGTAGCCGTAATAGACCCAGAGAAAGGCGCACATCCGCATCTTGTTGCCGGGCTTGACGAGAGTCTCAACGCCTTCGGGCGTGATGCGCACCACTTCGCCGGGACCGAGATCCCGCACGGTATGGAAATCGAGATTGGGAAAGGCGCAGGTTTCCATGGTGACGGCCCAGGCGGAGTTGCCCTTTTCGCGGCGGCCGAGAATCACGGGCGTGCGTCCCACCTTGTCCCGCGCGGCATAGATCGCGTCCTGCGTCAGGATCAGCAGGGAACACGAGCCGTCGATGAGGTTCTGCGCATTCTGGATGCCGGCCGCAAAGGAGTTGGCCTGGTTGATCAGGATGGCCACCAGCTCCGTGGGGTTGATCTCCCCCAGCGTCATGTTGCCGATGTGGGCGGCATGGTCATGGAAGGCGCGGCGCATCAGTTCCGCTGTGTTGTTGATCTTGCCGACGGTGACGATGGCATAGGTCCCGAGGTGGGAGGTGATCACCAGGGGCTGGTCTTCGTAGTCGCTGATCACGCCAATGCCCAGGCGGCCGCGCAGGCGGCCCACATCGTGCTCGAACTTGGAGCGGAACTGGGCGTTCGTGATGTCGTGAATGAAACGGGCGAACGCGCCGTCGGCCGCCGTGGCCATTCCGCCGCGCATGGTGCCGAGGTGGGAATGATAATCCGTTCCGTAGAAAAGGTCTTCCACGCATTCTTTTTTTGAAACAACGCCGAAAAATCCGCCCATAACCGACCTCCGGGAGTAATAAAAACAAGTGGTTTTGATCCTATACGAACCGGTCGGGCCACTCAAGAATCAATCCGAACAATTTCCGTTACCTTTCCACGCGTTATGCTATTCTTGGCCAAAATGGAGGTCTTTCATGCGATTCCTGGTCATCCCTGCCGCCCTGCTTCTATTCGGTTGCGCCTCCGGCGCCGGGCGCGATCCGTCAACCGCCCGCCCGGCCCCGGTGCCGACCGCTTCCGCCCGGGCAGTCGTCAAGCAGCTGCGCCTGACGCTGGACCTGCGCTACAAGTTGGGCGAAACTCTTTCTTTGGACACACGGGTCGTGCTTCTCAGCGGCGACCGGCAGGTCACCACCACCCTGGCGGACTGCGGCATGACGCCCACGCCCGAGGCGATGCGCTTCACGACGGGCGGCATCGTGCGGCCCGATGCGCCCTGCCATGCGCTGATCACGCCGCCCGGCGAAGCCACGCAAGTCTTCGTCCTGGATATCCCCAAGAAATCCAAAGAATGGGGAGTGTGGTCCGAATGGACCTTGCCGGCCTCTCAAATCGTTTCGCCCATGCCCGCGCAGACCATCATCCACCAGCCCCAGCGGCAACAGAAAATGACGGTCCCCCTTGCCCGCCAGTTCGAAGTGCGCCATCAGGTGACGGAGCAGAACACCGCGAAGGACCCCAAGACAAATTAAGCACCACCCCGCCGCCCGATTGGCGCGGAGCAAAGGCTAAATCCCCATGTTGCTCAGGGTCGTGGCGATGCCATTCAAAATTCCCGTGATGGCCGGGTGTTCGGTTTCAAGCGATGTGACGGCAGTCTCGATCTGGCCGATCATGTGCCCCTGGTCCATGTTGTCGGGATTTTCAAGCTGCCGCTCGAGGTCGCGGATCAGGCGATGGACCTTCTTCTTAACATCGGCTTGGCCGGCATTCAGGGCGTCCACTTGGGTCTTGAGCCGGGATATCGCCTTTTGAATTTCTTCCATGCTCATGGCGGAACCTCCATTTTGACTAAGCCAATCTTATCACCTTCCCTCTTCGGCACGATCTTTATTTTAGGTGATTTTCCGGCCTCATTACGCTAATACAGTTGTTAAAAGGAATACCATCATGCTCAAGCTCGCCTTCATGGGACTGCGCCACGCCCATATCTATTCCCTGCTCAAGCACGCCCGCGAAACGCCGGGCGTCCAAATTGCCGCCATCTGCGAAGATGACCGCGAAACCCGTGCGGCCGTCACCAAGACCGGCACGGTCACGATCACCCACGACTCCTACGCGCAGATGCTGCTCGAAACCGACTGCGACGCCGTCGCGATCGGGGACTATTACGGACGGCGCGGGGGCCTCGTCATCGAAGCGCTCAAACATGGCAAACACGTCATCTCCGACAAACCGCTCTGCACCTCGCTCGCCGAGTTGGAAGAGATCGAATCCCTCGTCGCCGCCAACAATCTGAAAATCGGAATCATGCTCGACCTGCGCGACGGCGGCACCGTCCGCAAGGCGCACGAACTGATCCGGGGCGGCGCCATCGGCGCCGTGCATGCCGTGGTTTTCACGGCCGAACATCCGCTCATGCCCGACAGCCGGCCCGGCTGGTACTTCGAAAAAGGGAAACACGGCGGCACGCTGAATGACATCGGCATCCACGCCATCGACCTGATCCCGTGGATCACGGGCCTGAACTTCACGCGCCTCGAGGCGGCGCGAAGCTGGAACGCGTTTGCCGAGAAAACCCCGTGGATGCACGACGCCGGACAATTCATGGCCACACTGGAAAACGGCGCCGGTGTCTTGGGCGAGGTCTCCTTCTTCATGCCCGACAGCATGGGCTACAGCCTGCCCCAATACTGGCGCATGACCTTCTTCGGCCGAAGCGGCATGCTGGAACTGGTCAACACCCGGAAAACGATCATGCTGGCTAAAAACGGGGGCAAAGCCCCCCTGCAACCCGAGCCGGCCTCGGATCAGGACGGCGGCTACCTGCAGGCCTTCCTGGCGGAAATAAACAGCGCCCCGATCCACGGCGCCCTGTGCACGGCCGACATCCTGCGCGCCTCGCGGCAGAGCCTCCTGATCCAGGAGGCCGGCGAAAAAGGCCTGGCCCACGTCGCGCTGATCTAACCGGTGTGCGCCGTATTCTCGCGAGTCCGACCGCTTTCGCGGTTCCGGCTGTACACCGGGGTTGCCGGCCTGCTACTATTGATCCCGTGAACGTTTCCCCAGACAAATCGATCCGAAAAACGGTGGGCCGGGAACAACACCAGCGCCCCCTCGTGCGCCTGGACCGTCTCAACCGGTTTGTCCACAACCTGAAAGTCGATCAACGCGATGAATTCGGACTTTACCCCGTTCGAAAAACTGTTGGTCAGCCTCGCCGAAAATAAGGTGGTCTTCATGACCGTGGGCGGCGTGGCGTGCGCCCTCAGCGGCTTCGTGCGCACGACCGACGATGTGGACCTCCTGGTGGAGCCAGCTCCCGATAACATCGACCGATTGCTTCAGACCCTTTGCCGATTCGGCCAGGGGTATGCACGAGAATTAACACCCGCCGATTTCACCGACGAAGAAGGCGCAGTCCGCATCATCGAGGATTTTCCAATCGACCTTTTCGTCCGCATGGGCGGTCGTCACTTCAAAGATCTGCTGCCCTACCGCCAATGGATCGAACTGGGCGGCGTCCCTGTTCCTTATCTGGGCGCGGAAGGGTTGATCCTGCTGAAGCAGGACAGCGTGCGCGACAAAGACAAAATCGATGTGGCCGCCCTGCGCGAGCGGCTTGACCAACGCCCGAAGTGACCCGGCGGAAGCCTCAAATTTGAGACAGATCAACCTCGCCGCGATCCTGCAGCCCGATGAGGCCGAGGATGCGGTCGAGATCGTCGTGCGAGTAGAAATCCACCTCGATCCGTCCCTTGGCGGGCTTGCCGTCCGAGCGCTTCCGAGACGGAACCAGCCGCACGCTCGTGCCGAAATGGCGGTGCAGCAGGTCCGACAGGTGCGCCAGGTGCGTGGCGGGCAGGTCCGTCTCGCCCGGCGTTCCCGGCCGCGCCGGTTTGCGGCCGCACGCCATAAGGCGCTCCAGGTCGCGCACAGAGAGCCCGTCCTTGACCGTCCGCAGGGCCAGCACGCGCTGCAATTCCTCGTCCGCCGCGCCCAGCAGAACCTTCGCATGGCCGGCCGAGAGCCGCTTTTCGGCCAGCAGTTGCCGGACCGGCGCCGGCAGGTTGAGCAGCCGCATGGTGTTGGCCACCGAGGCGCGGGCCTTGCCCGTGCGCTCGGCAATCTGGTCCTGCGTCAGCGAAAACTTGTCGGCCAGCGCGCGGTAGGCCTCCGCCTCCTCGACCACGTTCAGGTCCTCGCGCTGCACGTTTTCAATGACGGCCAACTCGAGGGCGTCCTCATCGGCCGCCTCCATCACGATCACCGGCACCTCGGCCAGTCCGGCGGCCTTGGAGGCGCGCCAGCGGCGCTCACCCGCGATCAATTCGAATTTCGCGCCCACCCGGCGGACCAACAGGGGCTGCAGCACGCCGCGCTCCTTGACGGAGGCGGACAGCTCTTCGAGCGCATCGGGCGTAAACGTCCGGCGCGGCTGCCAGGGGCTGGGCGTAATCTGCACCACCGGCACGCGCAGCACGCCGCGGTCGCGGCCCGCCGCTTCGGCCGCTTTAACCGGCTCGCGGGCGGCCGCGGCCGAGGCCGGGGAAACCGGCTCGGGATTGCGTATCAAGGCATTCAATCCCCGGCCCAAACCTCGCTTCGCTGTGCTCATTCGGCTTCCTCCGCGCTTTATGGATATTGTCCCGGCCCGCTCATGCCCGTGTTCTCCGGCAACCCGAACAGGATGTTCATGTTCTGCAGGGCGTTGCCCGCCTGGCCCTTCATCAGGTTGTCGATATGGCTGACCACCCGCAACCGCCGGGTCCGCTCGTCCACGTCCACGATCAAATTGCAGAAATTGCTGCCGCGCACGTGCAGCGTGCCAACGCCGGAGTTCTTGTCGCACAGCCGCACAAACCCGTTGCCCCGGTGAAACATCCGGTAGGCCTCCTGCACGGCCACGGGCGTAATACCCTCCGCCAGCGTCCCGTAAAGGCAGGAAAGAATGCCGCGGCACAGCGGAACCACCTGGGCGGTGAAGGTGACGCGGATCGGCCGGCCCGCCACCCGTTCCAGTTCGCGCTCCACCTCCATCACGTGCTGGTGGCCCGTGAGACGGTAGGCATTCATGTTGTCATACCGCGCCGGAAAGTGATGGGCCGCCGCGGCCTTCTTGCCCGCGCCCGAGACGCCGGTCTTGCAATCGCAAATCAGGCTCTCCGGGTCCACCAGCCCGTGCTTCAGGGCGGGCGCCAGCCCCATCAGGCAGCTCACCGCGAAGCAGCCCGGGTTGCCGAGCAGCCGCCGGTCGGTCCCGTAATCGGACCGCCGAAGCTCGGGCAGGCCGTAAACCGTCCGGCCCAGCAGGTCGGGTGCCTTGTGAACCGGATCCCGGCCCAGCCGGCGGGCGTACTCCGCATAGTCCTCGACCGTGTTGAAACGGAAATCGCCACTGTAGTCGATCACCTTCGCCCCACGTTCCAACTCGGCCCGGGCCTGGACCATGCCCACGCCGTCAGGGGTCGAAAAGAAGACCACATCCACCGGCTCCTGCGCGGCCGGGTCGTCCGGGGTCCGGATCGGCAGGTCGCAGAAACCCTCCAGGTGCGGATAGAGCTTGCTCATCGGCATGCCCGTCTCCGTGGCCGCCACCAGGCAGGTCAGCCTCGCCTCTGGGTGACGCAGCAACAGCTCCGTGATGCCGACCCCGCCGTAACCGCCCGCCCCCACAACTTTAACCCTGATCATCGTCTCTTATCCTTCCTGCTTCGCCGGTGCCGGCGGTTTGCGGGACGTCGTCAAATAGGAGAGAATCCCCCGCGCGATGCCGGCCGCAATCCGGTCCCGGTAGGCGCGGCTGATCATCAGCCCCTCTTCGCCCTCATGACTTAGAAAGCCCATCTCCACCAGCACCGCCGGAACCCGCGAGCCCTTGAGGACCGCGAAGCGGGCGCGCTTCACGCCCCGGTCGGCCGCCTCCGTGCTGTCGAGCAAATGGGTCTGCACGGCATGAGCCAGGCGCATGTTCAGCAGTCCATTCCGGTTGCCGTCATAGCTCTTCGCGTCCTCTTTTCCGCCGGCGGTTGAGGCGAAGCCCGGCGTCGTCATCACGTAACTCTCCACCCCGCGGATGGCGGGGTTGGCCGTGGCGTTCACGTGGATGCTGACAAAGGCGTCGGGCAGCAGCTTGCGGTTGAGCGCGATCCGCTGCTCCAGGCTGACGAACGTGTCGCGGTCGCGGGTGAATTTCACGGCAATCCCCCGGCGCTCCAGGAGTCGGGCCACGCGGCGGGCCACATCCAGGGTGACCCGGCTCTCCTCCAACCGCCTCGGACTGATGGCGCCTTTGTCGGCGCCCCCGTGCCCCGGGTCCAGCAGCACCAGGTCCACTTTGCGCCGCCGCTTCACAGGCGCCGCAATCCAGGGAAACCCCACCCCTTCGGTCCAATCCGTCTTGTCCACGGTCCAGGCCGAGCCAACGCGCAGAACCGGCGCGTTCAAATAGACCAGCACGCCATCCTGCAGGATCCGGCGGCTGTTGGCCTCCACCTCCACCTGGCGCCAGCGGTTGCTGAAAACGGCCTGCGGCGGCTCCGTGTCCCGATACTCCTCGCGCAGACCGAGCGCGCCCAGGCGCGGCGAGAGCGGAAGACGGTCGGAAGCGGCCGCCGGAGGCGGCCCCCAGAGGCCGAGAAGAATTGCGCCCGCCAATCCCAGCCATTTTCCGCTTGACCCGCCTCGCATATTATCCTTTATTTTCTCACAAATGCCGATTATATTAACGGGTTATTATAGAACGTCAAAAGTATTCCGCGAGGACGCCCCGAATGGATATCACACCAGAACCTGTTTCCGCCAAAACACGCGACCTTGTCAACAAAGGTTTTGCAGCGCTCGAACGCGGCAATCTCGACTACGCCATCGACATGCTGACCACGGCGCTGTCCCAGGAGCCCGGTTGCATCCGAACGCGCAAATACCTCCGGGCGGCCCAGATCAAAAAATTTCACAGCGCCCCGTCCAACCACCACGTCAACCTGATCTCGCTCCTGCCCCAGGTGGTCTCCCTCTTCTTCATGCTCCAGTCCAAGAAGGGCGAGGAGGCCCTCGCCGCCGCCGAAAAACTGATGCGGAAGGATCCGCTCAACATGACGTTCATCAAAATGTTCGTCCAGGCCGCCGAACAGGCCGGCTGCCCCGAAATCGCCGTTCTCACGCTCTCGCAGGTCCGGGAGTTCTATCCCCAGGACTTTGTCTTCCTCACCTGCCTCGGCGAAATGTACCTGAAAACGAATCAACCCCGCCAGGCCCGCGAGATCTTCGAGAAAATCGCCGAAGCCCGGCCCAACGACATGAATATCCTCAAGGATCTCAAGGACGCCATGGCCCTGGACAGCATGTCCAAGGACGGCTGGAACTCCGCCGGGCCCGACAAGGACGGCTTCCGCCGGATGTTGCGCGACGAGAGCAAGGCCGTCATCCTCGAGCAGACCGACAAAGTGGTCAAAAGCGAGGGCGATGTAGCCGCGCTCATCACGGACACCCTGCAGAAGGTGGCCAAGGAGCCCGCCAACATCAACTACCGGCGCCACCTGGCCAACCTCTATCTCAGCACCCTCGAATTCGACAAGGCGATCAACGCCCTGGAAGAGGCGCAGAACACCGGCACGGGCCGCGATCCGCAGATCGACGCCGCCATCGCCTCCTCCAAAATCGCCAAGCTCGAACACGAGGCGGGCCTGCTGGAAACCGCCGGCGACAAGGCCGGCGCGGCGGCCAAGCTGAAGGAAATGGACGACTTCAAGTTCGATAATCTCCGCGAGCGCGTCACGCGCTACCCCAACGATCTCGCCCTGCGCTTCGAACTCGGCGTCTCCCTGTTCAATCGCCGGGACCTCAACGAGGCCATCCAGCAGTTCCAGCTGGCCCAGAAGAGCGCGGCCGAACGCGTCCGAGCCCTCCATTACATCGGCCAGTGCTTCACCATCAAGAAACAGTACGACATGGCGGTCGACCAGCTCTCGAGGGCCGCCTCCGAAATCCAGGGCATGTCCGACCTGCGCAAGGACATCATCTACGACCTGGCCCTGGTCTACGAACTGCTCGGCGACAAGGCCCGCGCCATCGAGCAGTTCAAGATCATCTACCAGGTGGATTTCGGGTACAAGGATGTGGCCAAGCGCATCGAGCAGGGCTACGCGTCATGAACCCGGTTTCCCTTCTCGTCATCGGCGCCGGGGGCCGCGGAAGCGGCTACGCCACCTTCGCCGAAGCCCACCCGGAACGCGCCCGGTTGGTCGGCTTGGCCGAGCCGCGCGATTTCTACCGCCAGCGCTTGGCCGAGAAGCACGCCCTCCCCGCCGGCAATGTCTACCGCGACTGGCGCGAGGCCGCCTCGCGGCCGAAATTCGCCGACGCCGTCCTCATCTGCACCCAGGACGCCATGCATGTGGAGCCGGCCGTGGCGTTCGCCCGGCTCGGGTACGCCATTCTGCTCGAAAAGCCGATGGCTCCCGATGCGGCGGGCTGCCGTACAATCATCGACGCCGTCCGCCGGGCCGGCGTGCTCTTCGCCGTCTGCCATGTCATGCGCTACACGGCCTACACGCGCAAGCTGAAGGAGCTGCTCGCCGCCAAAGTCATCGGCGACATCGTGAGCATCCAGCACCTGGAGCCCGTCGGATTCTGGCACCAGGCCCACTCCTTCGTGCGCGGCGCGTGGCGAAACGAGGCCGAATCCTCCTTCATGCTGCTCGCCAAGTCCTGCCACGACCTCGACTGGATCAGCCATGTCATGGACGCCCCCTGCGAGGCGGTCTCCTCCTTCGGCTCGCTCTTCCATTTCCGGGCCGACCGCAAGCCGGCCGGCGCCGCCGACCGCTGCGTGGACTGCCAAGTCGAACCCGATTGCCCCTACTCGGCCAAACGGATCTACCTGGGCCGTCTGGCCAAGGGCCACACGAACTGGCCCGTCAACGTGCTGAACCCCGTCCCCACCGAAGAAAACCTGATGCAGGCCCTGCGCGATGGCCCCTACGGCCGCTGCGTCTGCGCCTGCGACAACGACGTAGTGGATCACCAGGTGGTCAACTTCAAGTTCCAGGATGGCCGTTCGGGCTCCTTCACCATGACCGCCTTCACGGAGTCCCGCCACCGCCAGACCCGCCTCTTCGGCACGCGCGGCGAAATCACGGGCGACGGCGGGAATATCCAGATCTACGATTTTCTCACCGAGAAGACGACCGTTGTGGACACGGCCGCCACCGACGCCTCCATCCTGGGCGGCCACGGCGGCGGCGATTACGGCCTGATGGACAGCTTCCTCCAAGCCGTGGCGGAAAACAACCCCGCCGCCATCCTCTCGGGCCCCGACCAGACACTCGAATCCCACCTGATGGTCTTCGCCGCTGAAAAGGCCCGCCGCGAAAACCGGGTCGTTTCCGTCCGCAGCATTTAAAAAACAGGAGCTTTCATGAGCCTGGATGCCGTACACCTTCTGGCCGAATTGGTGGCCTGCCCGAGCACCACCCCCCGGCGCGCCGCCCCATCCGCCGAGTATCCCGCCGAGACGAACCTGCAGAAACAACTCGAGGGGCACCTTCGGGCCATGGGCGCGCGGACGACCTACGAAGAGGTGCTGCCCGGCCGATCCAACCTGCTGGCCGTCTTCCAGGGCCGCGACACCTCGCGCACACTCCTGCTGGCCGCCCACGCCGACACCGTGCCCCAGGACGGCATGACCATCCCGCCGTTCCAGCCCGACATCCGCGACGGCCGCCTCTACGGCCGCGGCTCCACGGACTGCAAGGGCGGCATGGCGGCCATGCTCGCCGCGCTCTCGCGGGTCCTCGAAAAACGGGACGGCCTGCCCTGCAACGTCGCCTTCGTCGCCACCTGCAACGAAGAATACGGAGCGGACGGCGCGAAGGCCTTCATGAAACGGCATGCCGGCGAATTCTTCGGCGCCGTGGTGGCGGAGCCGACCGAACTCGAGATCGTCCACTTTCACAAAGGGGTACTCCGCTTCGCCATCGAAACGCGCGGCGTACCCGCCCACACCTCCATGCCCGAACGGGGAGCCAGCGCCGTCTTCGCCATGTGCGATGTGATCGGCCGCATCGAGGGGCCCCTCCGTGAAACGCTGGCCCGCCGGATCCATCCGGTCCTCGGCGCGCCCCGCATCACCGTGGGCGTCATCCAGGGCGGCACGCAGGTCAACATCGTCCCCGACCGCTGCAGGATCGAGGTGGACCGCCGCACCCTGCCCGGCGAAACCGCGGCCAGCGTGCAGGCCGAACTGGAGGAAATCCTCGTGGCTGCCCGCCGCGCCGCCGACCCCCGCATCGTTTTCTCGTGCCAGCCCACGGAGGATTACCCGCCCCTGGCCGAGCCGGCGGAGGGCCCCCTCTGCCGCCTCGCGATTGAAGCCTGCCGCCGCACCCTCGGCCGCGGCACACTGGCCTCGGCCCCCTTCGCGACCGACGGCGGCGTGTTCCAGAGCCTCGGCCTGCCGTCCATCATTCTCGGACCCGGCTCCATCCAGCAGGCCCACACGCAGGACGAATTTATCGAGATTGCCGCGGTCCGTCAGGCCGCAGATGTGTTCGAAACCCTGATCGGGCTGGCCGGCCCGCACACAGAATCAAGCGAGGCGCCATGATCGAATCCATCGTCGGCAACCTGTCGCTTTCCAAAAACGGGTTTCTCCTGTTGCTGCGGCCCCGGGTGGAATCCGCCACCCGCATGCTCGCCATCCTGATCGGCGTGGCCGAAGCCCAGTCCATCGCCCTCGCCCTCGCCCGCAAGCGCATGCCGCGGCCCATGACCCACGACCTGATGAAGGGGTTGCTCGACACGTTCGGGGCAAGTTTGGATCGGGTCGAGATCGGGCGGTACGAGGGCAAGACCTTCTACGCCCAGCTGATCCTGGTCCGGGACGGAACGCCCCTGCCGCCCGTTGACGCCCGGCCCAGCGACGCCATCGCCCTGGCGCTCCGTTGCGGGGCCCCCATCTTCGTGAGCCGGGAAGTTTACGCCAAGGGCGGCGCGGACCTTCCTGTGGAAATCGAGAAACAGGGAAAGCAGTCCGTGCGCGCGATCGATCCCCGCAAACAGCTTGAAGAAGAAATGAACAAGGCGGTGCAGGACGAGCGCTATGAGGATGCCGCACGCATTCGCGATCAAATCAAGGAATGGGATTCCCATTAAGGAGCGATCATGAAAATTCCCCTGCACGGCATGAGTCACCATCTGGACGGCCAGCCCGAAAACAAATTCTCCGAAACCGAAATTTTGGCCTGCAAGACCGGCGACTGGGAAGCCAAGCACCGCATGGTGCGCAACTTCACGCCCCTGCTGACCAGCCTGGCCCGCAAGCGGGCACCCGAAGGCAAGCCCGATCAGATCAACAACCTGATGGAAGCCGGCAAGGCGGGCCTCATCAAGGCCTGTCGGAAATACACCCCCGAAGTGGGCCCCGGCAAGTTCCAGATCTTCGCCCTCAACTTCATCGTCGAGTCGATGGACTCCATGGGCACGGGCCTGCTCGATCGGATCAAGCGCCTCTTCGGGGGATGATCCGCCCATGATCTTTTCCCCGAACAACCTGCCCTCGCCCATCGATCTGGAATCCCTCTTCGGGCGCGTGGCCCCGCTGGAGGTCGATCTGGGCTGCGGCAAGGGCCGTTTCCTGCTCGCGCATGCGGCCGCCCACCCGGATATCAATTTCCTGGGAACTGACCTGCAGGTGGGCCGGTTGCAAAAAATCCGGACCCGCGCCGAAACGGCCAGACTCACCAACATCCGCCTGTTGCACACGGATACGGCCTACACGCTGGAATACCTGCTGCCCCGGTTGTCCGTCCGGACCTTCTACCTCTACTTCCCCGACCCCTGGCCCAAGCGCAAGCACCACCGCCGCCGCATCGTGCAGCCGGACCTGATGAACCTGATCCACCGCGCGATTCAACCCCGCGGGGAATTCCACATCGCCACCGATCACGAGGATTATTTCCGCCACATCGACGCGATCGTCCGCGTCGACGCCCACTTCGAACGCATCGCGCCGTTCGAGCCGCCGGCGGAGGAAAAAACGGATTTCGAAGTGCTTTTCACCGGCAAGGGCCTGAAGGTCCACCGGTATTCCATGCGGAAACTCTGATCAAAAAGAGTCGGGTTCCATCAGGTAGGACTCGATAATGGCCAGGCCGTCCTTCCAGGAATGCAGGCCCTTGATGTCCCCGGTCAACTGGTAAAACCGCGGGTCCACCTCGCCGCCGGTCCCGGCCTGCCGCTGCAGCTCCATCTTGCGGGCCTTCAGGCGGCGCATCCACAGCCGCAGGATCAGCGCCTCCACGGCATCCTGACGGGAAAATTCCGCCTTCCCCGCCTTGGAGGGCGCCATCTGGATCGCGGTCGCCAGCTCCATCAACCCGGCCTCCCGCCCCTGATCGGAGGCCAGCGCCAGCCAGTCGTCGCCCGATTTGCGCGCCTCCACCATCAATGCCAGCAGCTGCCGACAAAGCGGATGCGTCAGAAGCTTCGGCGGCACATAGGCCTCGCCCAGCGGAGTCAACTCCGGATCGGCCGACAAATGCTCGAGCAGCATGACCTCCTCGGGCGGCAACGGAAGTTTTACCACGGCGGGAGGCGCCGGCTCCGGCTCGCCGGTCGGCCGGAACACGCGCGCCCGCTCCTTCGCTTCAAACGCGTCAAAATCGCTTTTCACGGCCTGGGGATTGAAGCCCAGCAGCCGGGCCAGCCGCTGCATCAGCTCCTGGCGCTCCACCTGCCCGGTCATCTTGCGGATCAGCTCGAAGGCCGCCTGCTCGACCCGGTGGAGGCCCGAGGAGCTGCCCACATCCTCGCGGGCGCTGTGAATTTCGACCACAAAATCGAGCGCATGCCGCGACTCCGCCAGCACCTTTTCAAACCCCTCCCGCCCCTGCTCGCGGATGAACAGGTCCGGGTCCTTCCCCTCGGGCAGCCGGGCCACGCGCACATCCAGCCCCGCCTCGGCAAAGAGCAGCGCCGTCTTGAGCGCGGCGGTCTGGCCGGCCTTGTCGGGATCGAACACCAGCGCCACGCGGTCCGCAAAACGGCGGATAATGCGGGCGTGATTCTCCGTGAAGGCGGTGCCCTGCGAGGCCACCGCGTTCGTGAACCCGGCGGCGTGGCAGCGGATCGTGTCGATCTGCCCCTCGCAGACCAGGGCCGTGCGGGTCTCCACAATCGCCGGGCGCGCCCGGTGCAGGCCGAATAGGATGTGGCTCTTGCGGAAGATGGGGGTCTCGGGGCTGTTCACGTACTTGGCGGCCTTGGGGTCGTTTGCCAGAATGCGGCCGCTGAAGGCCACCACCCGCCCCTGCTCGTCGCAAATCGGGAACATGATCCGGTTGCGGAACCGGTCGTAGTAGCGGATCCGGCCGTCCTTGTCCGACTGCGCCACAAGGCCCGCGCTCTGCAGCTCCTGAATCGTGAACTGACGGGCCGCCGCCCAGTCGATGACGTGGCTCCAGCCGTCGGGCGCGTACCCAATCTGGAAATCCTTGACCACGGCCTCGCCCAGGTCGCGACCGGCCAGGTAGCGCCGGGCCTCCGCCGCGCGGGGATCCTCCAGCAGCAGCCGGTGGAACTCCTTGGCCATTTCGGCGTGCAGCGAGTAGAGCCGCTCGCGCTCCTGGCGCTCGGGCCCGCCCGCCCCGGCCTCGAACTCCAGCGTCACGCCGGCCTTATGGGCGAGCTGCCGCACCGCCCCCATGAAGTCGAGCCCCTCGCGCTTCATGACGAAGGCGAACACGTCGCCGCCCGCCCCGCAGCCGAAACAATGGAAGATCTGGCGGTCGGGGTTGACGTGAAACGAGGGTGTCTTTTCCTGGTGGAACGGGCAGAGGCCCCGGAAGCGGCCGCCGGCCTTCTGGAGCCGCACGACGGCGCCGATCACGTCGACAATGTCGGCGCGGGTCCGGATGTCGTCAAGAATCCGCTTGGACAGCACGGGCATGGCGAACCGATCCGCGCGTTAGGGGTTGGCGGCCAGCCAGGCGCTGGCCTGCGGGGCGAAAGTCCCCTTGGGCGCCAGTTCGAGATAGCGGCCGTACCAGGTGCGGACCTGGGAGCGGCGGGCCGGCGTGGCGCGGTAACAGTTGCCGAGCTCGTAATAGGCGTCGGCGTAGGTCGGGTTGACCTTCAGGATCTCGTTCAAGTGCTCCACCGCCTTCAGGCCAAGGCGCTGCTGGACGTAGACGCGGGCCAGCATGCACCGCGCGTCGGGCCAGTTCGACCGCCGCGCCAGGGCGTTCTGGAAAAGCTGCCGGGCGTGCTCGAAATCCCCCAGGCGCCAATACACCAGGCCGAGATTGTAATAGGCCTCGGGAAGGGTGTCGTCCATCTCAACGGCGCGCTTGAAATCGAAAAGCGCGCGCGTCCAATCCTGGGCCTTATAATATTGGCTACCGCGCTGAAGCGACAGGAGCGCCTCGCGGTTGTTGCGAAGTTCGGGTTTGTGAAAAACCAGTTCCTGGTCGGTCGTCAGGTCGGGCGGCGGGGCGGATGGCGACGTTGGCTCCAGGCGCCGGCCCGCCAGCGCGTTGATCCGCAAGCGCGCCTGAGTGGAACGGCCATCCTCGGGGAAGTCGCGGATAAAGGTGCGATAGGCGTCCAGGGCCTGCTCGGGCCGGCCGGCCAGCACATCCTGCACACGGGCCAGCTCCCAGAGCGGATCCGGCCAGCCCGGGGCGGCCTCCACGGCTTCCTGCAGGCGGGTGACGGCGTCGGCGTAATCCCGGCGCTGAATGGCGGCCTTCGCCAGCGACATCCGCCCCTCCGTGCGGCTGTCGGCCCGGGGCGCGGGACGCGCCGGCGCGGCGGGCGGGGCCCCGAGTGCCTCCATGGCGGCGCGGGCGGCATCGGCTTTTTCGCCGTCCGGCGCCAATTCGAGGTAACGCCGGAAGAAGCGGCGGGCCTCCTCGGGCTGGCCCAGGGCATCGCGCGAGAGGATGGCCTCGTTGAAAAACGCGGGCGCATAGGATCCGCTCAGGCGGAGGGAGTGGTTAAGCTGCGCGCGGGCGGGACCGGGGCTGCCCCGCATGGCGGAGGCCACGCCCATGGCGTTGAGAATGCGGGGCGAATCGGGCATGCGCCGGAAGGCCTCGTTGATGCGCTTGCCGGCTTCGGCCCAGTTGCCGTTGCGGGCCTCGACGACTGCGGCATATTCCAGCGGCAGCGGATTGGCGGGGTCCAGCCGCGCGGCTGTCAGGAAATGGGGCAACGCCTCGTCGGGACGATCGGCCTTCAACAAGGCAGCGCCGCACCAGAGCCGGGCCTGCGCATGGTTGGGCTCCAGCTTGACCGCCTTCTCGAGGGACCGGGCGGCGGAACGGTAATGGCCGCCCGCATAGGCGCGCACGCCCTCCTCCAGAAGCCGGTCGGGATCGCGCGAACCGCAGCCGGTGGCCAGCAAGGAGGCCAGGGCGAGGCTCATAAACGTCAAACCATGCGTGAAATTCATCCTCAGCCTTCCCGGGAATGGCGCATGTAGTAGGAAAGGAAGTTCCGGATCACGTCTTCCTTGGTCACATCCTGCACGGCGGACGACTGTGCGCCACTGCCGAAATTGCCCTCCGTGGTCACGTACCGGACGCCGCGGCGTTCGCGGAAGCGGACAACGGGGTAAGGGACCGTCTTGTCGGAAAAGGAGCGGGCCTGGATCCAGTAGGTGATCTCCTCCTCGGCCTGATGCATGACCTTGATGGAGGCGGAGGTGGGCGTGTCGCGGATGGCCACAGTGCGGACATGCTTTTCGAGCTCGCCCTTGAGATCGTGGAAAGCCGGCATAACCACTTGCCGGATAAACGTTTCCAGCTCCAGCCGGCGCTCTTCCTTCTTGTCCTTGCGCTTTTCGTCAAGGAAGGAGCCCAGCTCGTTTTTCCAGTCGGTATCCATGTCTAAATCCTCCGGCTCCTACCATAGCCTGCCGATCAGGTCCGCACAAGGAAAAACAGCCCGGGTAATCGGTCAGTTATCGGGGGTTGATTAGCGGCTGACCATTCCAAGGCGGACGCGTCGCCGCAGGCGGGAACGGGGATGCTGAGAGGCCGCGAGGGACACCGGACCGAAAAGGCCGGCTTGGCGGTCGGCGCTGTCCGCCCCTGCCCTCGGGGCGGGAGCGCCTTTCGCCCGCGCGCCCCCGCGTAACAGTTTAGCCCTTTTCCGCGCAATTGGCGCAATGTAACAGGCGCAATTGGGGTCAGCCCTTGACAATTGATATTTATGACTTCCCGTGCTGCTGTTTGCTCTTTTCAATAGCCTCTTCGGCCTCTTCAATTTGAGCATTTAGCCTTGAATCCTGTTCGCGCCGGTCTCTGAGCCGTTTCACCTGGCGGCAAACGGCGGAGCCCGTTCCCATGCCTAGAAAACCGGCGATATCCC
>JAWOJA010000070.1:0-11788 GCA_046484345.1 Kiritimatiellia bacterium | reverse complement strand
GAAGGCTTGACCATTATACGCTCTCGGTTTTAACCGGGCCGAACATACGGGCCCGGTTAAAACCGAGAGCGTATAATGGTCAAGCCTTCCAATGTCGAACCGCTGATCCGGCTGCGCCAATACCAGGCTGAAGTGTTCCGGCACAATCTGCGCCGGCTCTTTCTCCTGTGGTGCCGGCAAAAGGGGAAGTCCCATCTGCTGGCCGCCCAGGCGCTCGACTGGATGATGGAAACACCCGGCTGCCTGGTCAGCTTCATCTCGGCGTCCATCGTGCTCGGCCAGGAAGTGATTCTCAAGGAAGCGTCGCTCTGGTTGCAGTTCCTCGACGTGCTGCGCCGCGCGTCCGAGGAGGCCGGTATGAAGCTGACCACGAATGCGGACGGCTTGGACTTCGACGCCGTGTGCGATATGTTCGAGCACTCCAAACTGGAGACCAAGCTCTGGCACTCCAGGAGCGTCTTCAGCCGCAGCCGCGTGATCGCGCCGAATCCCGATACGGCGGTGGGGTGGACCGGCCACATTATCGGCGACGAGGTCGGCCGCTGGCCCAACGCGCAGGATGTGTTCGAGGCGATCATGCCCTTCATGGATTCCAATCCGGATTATAAAATCCGGCTCGCA
The DNA here is from genome assembly GCA_046484345.1 of Kiritimatiellia bacterium. Classification (GTDB taxonomy): domain Bacteria; phylum Verrucomicrobiota; class Kiritimatiellia; order CAIKKV01; family CAIKKV01; genus CAIKKV01. Next base: position 11,167 of record JAWOJA010000070.1, on the reverse strand, counting down.
ACAACGCCGCCGCCCGACGACAAGCACTACACCTTCCAGCTTTTCATGCCGCCGCCCGGTACCTCCTTCGACAAAAAGAATCCCAGCGGACAGTGGTACAAGAGCGAGTATGGGATCATGGTCCACCGGGTTGACGCATGGGACGCGGCCTTGGCCGGAGTGCCTCTGTATCACCCGGACAGCAAAAAGCCCTGCACGCCCGAAGAGCACCGCGGCTGCTTCCCGGACAAGGCGGGCTGGGACCGCAACTACGCGCTCCTGTTCCTTGCCGGCGGATCCGCCGCAATCAGCCTCACCGCCATGAGCAACGCCATGGCGCGCGGCATCGGCCAGTGCCAGGGCGTCAACATCACCGAGGAGCTCGGGGTGGCATGAACATCGCGCAGCATATCCCCACCACGTTCGTTGATCTGATCTCCCCCGATCATCCTCTGCTGGGGCTCGGCATGGACGTGGCCACAACCACCAGCAAGAAGAGCAACCCCAGTGCCCTCTGCCTCACGCAGAAGGTGGGCATTCAGTTCGCGGCACGCCTGCTCATCTCCTGGAAGTCGCGGGATCCGGAAGTGGCCGAGGCAATCATCCGGTATGTGGTTTCGAAGATCCCGCACGGCTTCAAGGTGAAAAAGCTGTGCATCGATGCCACGAGCGAGCGGTTCTTTGCCGTCACGCTCAAGCGAAAGCTCGCGTCCGTCGTCTCCTGCAAATTGGTCATCAGCTCAAACACCCTGGTTTATAAGGGCGAGTCGATGACCGTGAAGAGCTATCTCGGGAACCTTGCCGTCAACGCCGTTGAGGACGGGCTCGTTCTGCTGCCCAATGAGCCGTGGGTCAAAACGGACTTTCGCCTGGTTCTGCGCGATCGCGGATCCTTTGTGACGGAGGTCGACGAGGAAGGCCGGCACGGCGATTGTTTCGATGCGTTCAAACTGAGCATGGACGCCATCGTCACAAAGGGCGGCGACCTGGTGGCCACCGGCGCTCCGGTCGGTGCCTACCAATCTGCAGGAAAGCCATTTGACCGATTCCCAATGCGGGCGCCCGCCGAGCCCGACCGCCCAAAACCCCGTCTACTATAGGAGGCTCCCGTGTCACTCACGATTGCATCGATTCGAAACCGCCTGGCGAAGTTCCTGGCAACCAGCGCCGTCCCCACACAATCCATCACCCTTTCCGGCAATGCCCAGGAACCGCCAACGCTGGCGCCAACCATCGACGCCGGGCAGTTGATGGCCATCATCTCCGAGGCCGAGGGCGGCTACACGCGAAACCTGTTCGCTCTGTATCGCGATGTGCTCGGGGCTGACAGCCATTTGCAATGCGAGTTCGCCAAGCGAAAGCTGCAGGTTTTGGGCGATGCCTTGTCCTTTCTGCCGGCCAACAAAATGCTGCCGGCCGATGTGGATAATGCGCTGTGGATCAAGGATCAAATAGACAACTGCGCCACGTGGTTTGACGCCATGGTTCACCTGCTGGACGCCACGCTGTGGCCCGTTTCCGTGGTGGAAAAGGTTTTCCGGGTCACGCCGCATGGCTATTCCCTCGATCGCCTGGTACCGGTGAAGCATCATCTGCTGGATTTCGCGACCGGGAAGCTGAGGATTTTCGATATCGCCGCTGACGGCCAGGTGCTCGGAACAAGCCACGACGCGGATCCGGCCAGGTATATCGTGCATCGCGGGCACCTGCTCACAAACCCCGACAACTACGGCGGCCCGTTCCGTTCGATTTTGTGCTGGTGGCTGCTCTCCGCCATGAGCCGCGAGTGGTGGGGGCGGTTCCTTGAGAGGTACGGATCTCCGTTCCTGGTCGGCAAAGACGATACACCGGAGGGCCGGGAAATCCTCGAGCGCGCATTCTCGTGGGCAACCCGGATCGGAGGGCTCATTGTCTCGGAGTCCACGTCCGTCGAAATCAAGCAGGCGGCCGCCTCGGATTCTGGCGAGGCGTACTCGGCGTTCCTGACGATTTGCCAACGGGAAAAATCGAAACTGATACTGGGCGGATCGCTCTCGAGCGAAGCGCAGCCCACTGGGCTCGGATCCGGGCAGCAGAATCTGCAGGGCGGAGTCATCGATGATATCCGAAAGTTCGATTCCTCCAGACTGGCCCGGCGGATCCGGGATGACCTGATCGTTCAGCTCTTCGAAATAAACCAGCGGCAGGGCCAGCCTCCCAAGCTGATGTGGGGCAGCGAATCAAAGGCCGACATGGATTCGCTGGGGCGCACGCTCAAAGCCCTCAAGGAGGCCGGGTTTGAGCCAACCAATGATGCGCTGTCCACGATTTCGGAGCGTTTTGGATTCCCTATACAAAGGGTGGCGGCCGGAGCCATCAGTCCGTTCTCCGCTGATCCTGGCAGGATCCGCGCGCTGAGCGCGGAAGTCACGGATGACCCGCTTGCCCGAACGGCCGCCGCGCCACTGGCGCAAGCGTTCCGCGGAAGCCTCGCGCCGGTCCGGCGAATCATCCTGGACAGCCGCTCGGCCGCCGAGTGCGAAGGCCGCATTCGAACATTCTACGCGGACTGGAATCCTGAGCGGACGTCCGCCCTGGTGGAAGAGGCGCTGAATGCATACGCGGTGAACGGGGCACTGGCAGTTCCGCCGGCAAAAGGTTCAGGCAATGTCAAAGGCAAGATCGCTTAAACGGGCGGCGCGTTATCGTCAATTGAAGATGTGCGGAAACAAGTGTCCGTACTTCAGCAACGTTTCAGCCCATGGCGCGATCGCACGGATGAAAGAACGAGGCTTCGATCGAGAAGGTTTTAAGTTGCGGGCGTACAAGTGCCCGTATTGCAAAAGCTGGCATGTCGGGCACAAGAAAATCGTAACGCGAGGATGATTATGAAAAAGGTTCTGACTGTAGTGCTGCTGGTGTTCATGGCGCTGAGCATCCAGGCTATGTCGTCGAGGCAGGCTGTCGAGGCCGTCAAGGCCGCCATTTCCAACGCGCCTGCGTCTCCAACGGCGCCGGCCGCTCCAGCGGTAACAAACGTTGTGGTGGCCGAGACCGCTCCGGTTTCGGTACCGATCAGCGATGCGATCTCGGTTGGGACGTTCGTCAGGCCCGCGATCGCGATCGCGAATGACGGCAGTGTTTTCGTAGCGGCCGAGGGCTCCTCCATGCAATCGGTTTACCTTTACACCTTTTTGCGCGGCTCCGCAAAATGGGCCGGCGGGGTAATCGCGAGATGCGAGCGCGGCGGCCTGGTGAATACCTCGCGGGTTTACGTGCCCGACGTGGTGGTCGATCGGGGCGGATGGGTTTTCGTGTTCATGCGGTGCGGCCCAAAAGAATGGGGCGTGCTCCACGGGCCGGCGGTCTATGTTCGGGCCCCAACTGGATCCGGGCAGTGGCAGTTCCTTGGAATGACCACGGGCGCAGCCAGAGCCGATATTGATGATGGCAATCCGGGCACCGTTTATTTGTTGTCGAAGGATGGCGCGTGGGGCGCTGTCAGCCGTCAGGCCGTCATTGAAAGGAAGGGCACGTTCCCGGGCGCAGGCCGGACGGGCGAAAAGTTCGACTTCGATATAGTGGGCAGCCGCTGGTACACCGCGATGAACGGATACAGCGCCATGCCGGCTGCCTTCGGGTGGGGCTTTGAAAACGCCGGCAGCCGGGCCACGTGGGCCGCCCACGCCGCCTATCCAGGCCAGGGCGATGATCTGTGTTACCCTTCTGTTTGCGCTGACCTGAACGTGCCAGGGCGGGTGTATATCGCTTCTGTTTTTTCCGGGCGTCTCCGGGTGCAGGTGATGGTGGACGGCAAGCCGCAGTTCCCGATCGACAACCTGGCCGATCTTGGAGAGGCCACCATGGAAGATCGCTGTCCGCCAAGGCTTGTGTGTACGTCAAAAGGCGTGGTCGCGATCTGGAAAAACGGGAATGACATACAGGCCGTCATCGTCAGTCGCGCCCTGGCCGGCAAAGCGAAGCCCGTCCGGATCTGCGCGGGCTCTTTTCCGGCGGCCGCGGTGGATGCGGCTGGGAAAATCAACATCGTTTACATATCAGGCGGCGCTTTGCGCATCAAAACCATGGAGGCGTTTTAACGATTTGCTCGGCTCTGAGTGAAAGAGCCGAGGAGCAGGTAGAGGGCGCCAACCCTCCAACCGGAAGATGCTACTAACATCTCACACCATTGCGGGCTACTCCCCGGCGACAGACCCTTTTGAAGCCCGAAATACTATCCGATTGGAACCCTTTTGAAAAGCCCTCTCAACTACCTCGGCGGGAAATCGAAACTCGCCCAAAAGATCATCGCTCGCATCCCCACGGATCATATCTGCTATTGCGAACCATTCTGCGGAGCCGGATGGGTTTTCTTCGGCAAGCAGCCTTCCCGAGTGGAAGTCATCAACGACCTAGACAAAGAACTGGTCACCTTCTGGCGCGTTGTTCAGAATCACCTCGAGGAGTTCCTCCGGTTCTATAAATACGCCATCGTCAGCCGGCACATCTTTGACCTGGAGAAGCGAAAGGATCCGGCTGGCCTTACCGACATCCAGCGGGCCTGTCGCTACTACTACCTGCAGCGGCTGTCGTTTGCCGGCAAGACTGTCGGGCGCACCTTCGGAACCGGCACCGAGCGGCCCAGCAATCTGAACCTGTCAAACGTGGAGGAGACCCTTCTGGATGTCCACTGGCGCCTCGAGCGGGTGACGATCGAATGCCTCGACGCCATTGAATGCATCCGGCGCTATGACCGACCGTCCACGTTTTTCTTTGTGGATCCGCCGTATTGGCATACGGCCGGCTATGCCGTGCCGTTCGAAGAGAAAGATTACCTTTCCCTCCAGGCGTCCCTTGTCGGCCTGAACGGAAAGTTTCTTCTCACCCTTAATGACACCCCGGAAGTCCGCTCAATTTTCAAAGGCTTCACGGTTGAGCGCGTCACGTTGCGCTATTCGGCCGGCAACAGCCGCACTGCCGCCGACACCAGGACAACGGATCGTCACGAAGTCTTCATCCACAACATGAGCTGAGATTATACGGGGTGCCCGCGTGTCAGGCGCGGCGGATCCGCGGCACCCCGGCGATCGCCGCGCTCTGGTCAGTCCGTCTCCCACGGCAGGCTGCCTCCTGGAGGCTGACCCTTGTTCATGACACTCGCCAACCCTTATCATGCTTTAATGCGGTGACCCTTATGCGATCCGCACGCGGCATCGCAGGCGATTCGGCGCAAGTGCCCTGTTTAAAACCGTTTCCAACCAAATCCAACCAAATCAGACCGTTTCAACCTTTTCGCTTCGGATCGGGCTGGCCCGGCGTCACACAGGGCTGACGCTGCCGGAGATCGCCAAGGCCGCGGGCGTGGCCGAGCACCGGGCTTTCGGGAAAGCGGTTGAGCAGATGAAAAAACGCATGAGGGAAGACCGAGAACTAAAGCAGATCGCCGCTCAAGTGAGGAACGTTTTGTCGGAAGTCGGGACTTGACCCCTATGGCCTGCGAAATCGCAACTGAAATAGGGGCGCCCCCTGTTTATGAAATGGCGATCATCCGGTTGACGGCCTCGAGGGCGCGAAGGCGGATCGGCTCGGGAACCGTCACGTGCACCTGGTCGTCCTCGAGGGTGAAGAGCACTTTTTCCGGCGTGATACGTTTCATGTTGGGGCAGACGGCGGACTCGAACAGCGGATAGAACGTTTTTCCGGGATTTTCCTGCCGGAGTCGGTGCAACAGCCCGGTTTCCGTTCCCACGATGAATGACTTTGCCGGCGATTCCCGGGCAAAGCGGCACATGCCGCTGGTGGAAAGCACGGCATCGCCCAGAGCCGTCACTTCGGGGCGGCATTCCGGATGGATCATCACGGCGGCCTCCGGGTGGCTTTCCCGGGCTAGGAGAACGTCCTCGGCCCGGAGTTTGGCGTGGGTGGGGCAGTAGCCCGGGTAGAGGATCAGGTCGCGGCCGGTCTGGGCGGCCACAAAGGCGCCCAGGTTGCGGTCGGGTACGAAGAGGATATCCCGGTCCCGGGGGATCCCCCTCACCACCGCCACCGCGTTGGCCGAGGTGCAGCAGATATCGCTTTCGGCCTTCACTTCGGCGCTGGAGTTGACATAGGTCACCACCACGGCCCCGGGATGCAGGGCCTTGAAGGCCTTTACCTCGTCCACGGGCGCCATATCCACCATGGGACAGCCGGCGTGGCGGTCGGGGATGAGCACGGTTTTGCCGGGGCAGAGAATGGCGGCGGTTTCGGCCATGAACCAGACCCCGCAAAAGACGACAACCTCGGCATCCGTGGCGGCGGCCTTGCGGCTCAGCTCGAGCGAGTCGCCGGTGAAATCGGCCAGGTCCTGCACCTCGGGGAGCTGGTAGTTGTGGGCCAGGATAATGGCCTGTTTGCGGAGGCGGAGCTCCGCGATGCGGGCGAGGAGGGTTGTCATGGGTTAGGCGAACAGGGCTGTGGTGAGGTAACGCTCGCCGGAATCGGGAAGGATCACGACGATGATTTTGCCGGCGAACTCCGGCAGGGCGGCCAGGCGCGCGGCGGCGGCCGTGGCGGCGCCGCAGGAGATGCCCGAGAGAATGCCCTCCTCGAGGGCGAGGCGGCGGGCGAACTCCATGGCTTCCTCGCCGTCAACGGTTTCCACCCGGTCCACGAGGGCGAGGTCGAGCACCCGGGGAATGAAGCCGGCGCCGATTCCCTGGATGGGATGCGGGCCGGGCTGCAGGGGCTGGCCGGCTTTTTGCTGGGTCAGGACGGGGCTGTTTTTCGGCTCCACGGCCACGGAGAGGAGGCGGCGGCCTTTTTCCTGCTTGAGGTAGCGCGAGATGCCCGTGATGGTTCCGCCGGTGCCCACGCCCGAAACGAGCACATCGATCTTGCCGTCCGTGTCGGCCCAGATTTCCGGCCCGGTGGTCTTGAAATGGATCTCGGGATTGGCCGGATTGTTGAACTGCTGGGGCATGAAGAAGCGGACGGGCTCGTTGGCGGCCATCTCCTCGGCCCGGTCGATGGCGCCGCGCATGCCTTTGTCGCCGGGGGTGAGAATGAGATTGGCGCCGAAGGCCTTGAGGATTTTGCGGCGCTCCAAGCTCATGGTCTCGGGCATGGTCAAGGTGACCTTGTACCCGCGCGCGGCGCCGACGAAAGCGAGGGCGATGCCGGTGTTGCCGCTGGTGGGCTCGATGATTTCCATGCCCGGCTTGAGGAGGCCGCGCTTCTCGGCGTCCCAGACCATATTGGCTCCGATGCGGCACTTCACGGAACCGGCGGGATTGCGGCTTTCGATTTTGGCCAGCACGGTGGCCTTGGAGCCGCAGATTTTCTGAAGCTGAACGAGGGGTGTGCGTCCGATGGTCGGCGAATTGTCTTTGTTCCAAGTCATAGAGAGCTCCTTGTTTGCAGTGGCCAAAAATCCTTTACCAAATTTTCTTGTTGCGTTCCATACCGATTAAGCTACTATAGATGACTAACTTGATCAACATAAAAGTTTTTGGTGAGCAAATGGCGACATTAACAACAAAAGGGCGGTATGCGACGCGGCTTCTCGTCTACCTCGCTTCGCGGCAGGCTACCGAGCCGGCCAAAAAGAAGGATATTGCCGAAGCCGAGGGCATTACCCCGGATTACGTCGAGCAGATCCTCATCCGCCTCAAGGCCGCCGGACTCGTCCGCAGCCACCGGGGCAAGGAGGGTGGCTTCTCCCTGGCCGTCGACCCCCAGGCCCTCACCGTGGCCCGCGTGCTGGAGGTCATGGAGGGCCGAATGACCATCGCCCCCTGCGACGAGGGGGCGTGCCGCCGGGCGGAGTCCTGTCCCACCCGCGAGCTGTGGAAAAAACTCGACCGGAGCCTGATGGAGGTGCTCACCGGGACCACCATAGGCGAGCTGGCCGAAAAAAGCCGATCCAAATCCGAGTTTGATATCTGAGTCTGAACACGTTAAACAAAAGCGATAATTCGATCGAAAGGAAGACCCGATGAGCCAACCCCACATTGAAACCCAGTCCATCCACGCGGGTCAGCAGGCCGATCCGACCACCGGTTCGCGCGCCGTGCCGCTCTACCAGACCACCTCCTACGTGTTCAAAAGCTCCGAACACGCCGCGAACCTCTTCGCCCTCAAGGAGTTCGGCAACATCTACACCCGCCTGATGAACCCCACCACGGATGTGTTCGAAAAACGGATCGCCGCCATCGAAGGCGGCAGCGGCGCCCTCGGCGTCGCCTCCGGCCAGGCCGCCATCACCTACGCCCTCCTCGCCATCACGCGGGTGGGCGACGAGATCGTGGCCGCCAACAACCTCTACGGCGGCACTTACACGCTGCTGCATTACACCTTCCCCAAGCTGGGCCGCTCGGCGAAGTTCGTCAATTCGGGCGATATCGAGGGCTTCAAGAAGGCCATCGGGCCCAAGACCCGCGCCATCTACTGCGAAACCATCGGAAACCCCAAGCTGGATGTTCCCGATTTCGAGGCGCTCTCCAAAATCGCCCACGACGCCGGCATCCCGCTGGTGGTGGATAACACCGTGGGGGTCGGACTCGTCCGCCCCTTCGATCACGGCGCCGATATCATAGCCGCCTCGGCCACCAAATACATCAGCGGCCACGGCACCTCGCTGGGCGGGGTCATCGTGGACTCCGGCAAGTTCAAGTGGAATACCGGCAAGTTCCCCGAATTCACCGAGCCCGATCCCAGCTACCACGGAATGGTCTACTGGGATGCCCTCGGCAATGTGCCGGGCATGGGCAATGTGGCCTTCATCCTGAAGGTGCGCGTAACCCTGCTGCGCGACATGGGCGCCGCGCTCAGTCCCTTCAACGCGCGCGACTTCCTGCTCGGCCTCGAAACGCTGCCGATGCGCCAGGCGCGCCATTCGCAGAATGCGCTCGAAATCGCCCGCTGGCTGAAAAAGCACCCCCTGGTCGGCTGGGTCAACTATCCGGGCCTGGAGGACAGTCCCAACCACGCGATGGCCGCCAAATACCTGAAAATCGGTTTCGGCGGGCTGGTCGGGTTCGGCATCAAGGGCGGCCGGGAAGCCGGCAAGCGGTTCATCGATTCGGTCCAGCTTCTCTCGCATGTGGCCAATATCGGCGACGCGAAGACCCTCGTCATCCACCCGGCCTCCACGACGCACCAGCAGCTGACCCCCGAGGAGCAGAAGGCCACGGGCGTGACGGATGATTTCATCCGCCTCTCGGTGGGGTTGGAAAACCTCGAGGACATCAAGGCCGACATCGACCAGGCGCTGCGCAAGGCCACGGCCTGAGGCGCGCCGCGGGAGGCCACGCATCATGCGGTTGATCGTGAACGGCGAAACCGTCGACGATTCGGGCGACCCCGCGCTGCCCGCCTTTCTCATCAGGCGGGGCGCGGATCCCGCCCGCGTCGCCGTGATGGTGAACGACGTGATCGTTTTCCAGCGGGACCGCGCCGGCGCGACCCTGCGCGAGGGCGACCGCGTGGAGATATTCATATTCGCCGGCGGCGGCTGAGGCCGTTCCCTTTTTGGAAAGAACCTGCGCATGGACGAACCCCTGATCCTGGGCGGACACGCCTTCAAGTCGAGATTGATTTTGGGAACGGGCAAGTTTTCGGACGCCGAGAGCCTGCGGCGCTCCGTGATCGCCTCCGGCGCCCAGCTGGTGACCGTGGCCCTGCGGCGTTTCAACGCGGAGCGGCCCGGGGAGGATCCGTCCGCCGCGCTGGCTTCCCTGCCGGGCGTCATCCTGATGCCCAACACCTCGGGCGCCATGAACGCGGCCGAGGCCGTCCGCGCCGCGCATCTCGCGCGCGACATCAGCGGCAGCCCGTTCCTTAAGCTGGAGATCCATCCCAATCCCCACCACCTGTTGCCCGATGCCATCGAGACCTACGAGGCGGCGCGGATTCTCGCGAAGGAGGGCTTCTGGGTGATGCCCTATATCCCCGCCGATCCCGTGCTCGCCAAGCGGCTGGAGGAGGTGGGCTGCGTGTCGGTCATGCCCCTGGGCTCGGCCATCGGCAGCGGGCAGGGGATGCGGACGCTCGACATGATCCGGCGCATTGTGCGCGACAGCCGCGTGCCGGTGATCGTGGATGCGGGCCTGCGGGCCCCCTCCGAGGCGGCCGCCGCCATGGAGATCGGCTGCGCGGCCGTATTGGTCAACAGCGCCATTGCGGCGGCGGCGGAGCCCCCGCGCATGGCGGCGGCTTTTGCGGCGGCCGTGAAGGCCGGGCGCGAGGCCCACCTGGCCGGGCTCATGGCGCGGAGCGAGGAAGCCGGCGCCACCAGCCCGCTGACGGCCTTCCTTTCCGCGGGGCGGCCGTGAACAGCGCCGAGTTTGCCGCGTTGCTGAAGCCGGCGGATGCCGGGCGGCTGGAGGAGATGGCCCGGCGGGCGCGGGCGCTGACGCGGAGTCGTTTTGGAAACACCCTATCGCTCTACGCGCCGCTCTACCTTTCCAACCACTGCACCGGCGGCTGCGCCTATTGCGGGTTCGCCTCGGACCGGACGCAGCCGCGCCGCAAGCTGGAGTCCGCCGCGATGGACAGCGAGCTGGCCGCCATTCATGCGCTGGGGTTTGACGAGGTGCTGCTGCTGACGGGCGACCGGACCGTGCAGGCCGGGTACGACTATTTGCGCGAAGGCGTGGCGCGGGCGGCGAAGCGGTTTCACCTGGTCACGGTGGAGGCCTTTTCCATGACGGAGGCGGAGTATCGCGGGCTCGCCGAGGCCGGGTGCACGGGCGTCACGCTCTACCAGGAAACGTATGACGAGGCGCTGTACGCCAAGTTGCACCGTTGGGGGCCGAAGAAGGATTACGCCTTCCGGCTCGAAGCGCCGGACCGCGCTTTGGCGGGGGGGATCCGCACGGTGGGGCTGGGCGTGCTGCTGGGGCTGGCGGATCCGGCGGCGGACGTGCCGGCGTTGTTCCGCCATTTGGAACGGTTGGAGAAGGCGCACTGGCGCGCGGGTTTTTCGGTGTCATTCCCCCGGATCCGGCCGCAGCAGGGCGGGTTTGAGCCGGCGTTTGTGGTGGACGACGCCTGCCTGGCGCAGCTCGTGTTTGCGTTTCGCATGGCGCGGCCCGAGTTGCCCCTGGTGCTCTCCACCCGGGAGAGAGCGGCGTTCCGCGACGGCATGGCGGGTGTGGGCATCAGCAAGATGAGCGCGGGGAGCCGCACGACGGTGGGCGGGTATGGGGCGGCGGCGGAGACCGGCGGT